>NZ_JBWKPZ010000023.1:0-80837 GCF_059418505.1 Citrobacter sp. GW821-FHT07H02
TTCATTGGTGCACCTGTGTTGTTCTGAGGTGAGCATATCACCTCTGTTCAGGTGGCCAAATTCAGTAAACCACTTCATGTAGACAATTTAGTAGTGGGTGATGGGTTAGGGTTATTGGCTCTATCGTTAAGAGAGTTTTTACATAAACCCGCATTTGAAGATGAGCTGTAGTTCATTGAACTTACCCGCGCAATATGGACACAGCCCTAAGCGAGGTTCTGGTACTCAAATTGTTCGGGGCTGAGATTGCCACAGGTAATGTGGCGTCGCCACCGATCGTAGTCATACTCGATATAATTAAACACCACCTTTCTCATCATCTCCCGGCTGGCAAAGTGCTCCCCATGGATATACTCCACTTTCAGCGAGCGAAAGAAGCTTTCCACACAGGGGGTGTCATAATAGCAGCCTTTCGTGCTCATGCTCCCGTGAAAATTATGACGTTTCAGCAGAGCCTGATAATCCGATGAACAGTATTGGCCACCCCGCTCCGAGTGAATAATGATATTTTCCTGGCGTTGACACCACCACTGCGCCATTTGCAGCGCATCACAGGCAAGCTGTGCGGCTCATCTTCGATTCTATCCAGAAGAGGATAGGGGCAATAGCATCACGCAATAAGCCATGTGTACGAAGTGACTCATCGTTGCTAATCCAGTCCTTTACCGTTAACTCAGGGGGACGGGCCATGCGGCGCTTTTTTTTCTCTTCAACTTTATCCTTAAAGCTCATGCTAAATCTCCCTGGCTACAACACCTACAGTAGAGTTACGTCACCCAGATTGAAACAAAACAAAAAGGACTTAGCCAGTTTCCTGTCTAAGTCCTTGTTTTATCTGGTGGCCCCTGCTGGACTTGAACCAGCGACCAAGCGATTATGAGTCGCCTGCTCTAACCACTGAGCTAAGGGGCCGTGGCGAGGGATTATAAAGTAACTCTGTGCTGCAATCCAGCCATAACCGTACGTATGCTGTTTTTATAAACAACGTATTTTCAATTCGTTATACTTCCCCTCTGTTGTGTTGTTTGGGGGGTATCATGGTTAAGGACATACTGGCGCCGGGGCTTCGCGTCGTGTTTTGCGGCATCAATCCGGGGCTGTCCTCGGCGGGGACGGGGTTTCCGTTTGCGCATCCTGCTAACCGCTTCTGGAAGGTGATTCATCAGGCCGGATTTACCGATCGCCAACTAAAACCGGAGGAGGCGCAACATCTGCTGGATTTCCGCTGTGGTGTGACCAAACTGGTCGACAGACCGACGGTACAAGCGAATGAGGTCTCGCGAGAGGAGTTACACAGTGGTGGTCGCAACCTGATTGAGAAGATTGAACGCTATCAGCCACAGGCGCTGGCCATTCTGGGTAAGCAGGCTTTTGAGCAGGGATTTAGCCAGCGTGGCGTACAGTGGGGCAAACAGGCGATGAGTATTGGCACGACCCAGGTATGGGTGCTACCGAATACCAGCGGGCTAAGTCGGATCGCTCTGGACAAGCTGGTCGAAGCCTATCGGGAGCTGGATGAGGCGCTGATGGCGCGTGGATGTTAAGTATGGAGTGTAAGCCCCGACGCAAGCCGGGGTTACGTTGAATCATCACTCTTTCGCCAGGCGATCCCTGACTTCCATAAGAGCAAATCCCAACAGATTTTCACCCTGCCAGCGCGACGGTGTCGCGGCATCCGGATGATCTTTTGCCAGACCAATTCCCCAGATTTTGTCTACCGGACTGGCTTCCACCAGTACACGAGGGGCGGTACTGAGGATAAATGATTTGAGCGGCAGGTGCTGGCTAAACTTGTGGTAATTGCCTTCGCACACCAGCTCGAAACAGCTCTCCTGCCAGCGATTTTCGTCAAATCCTGCGACTTTGCGCCCCAGCTTTTTGGCTTCCGCGGGCGTTTGCGCTGCGAGGATCTTCGTCAGCATGGCCTCATCGCCAAACAGACGCGCTTTTCCGGCCATCATCCAGTGCTCCGCCGTGGCATATACCACACCGTTATGACTGAATGGCGCATTCTGCCACCACTGACTGAAGCAAGAGGCGGTAATCGTACCGTTAGCGGAGGGTTGATGTCCCCAGAACCACAGGTATTCAACGTGCTGGCCGTTATCGAGCGCACGGACCAGTGCGGGGAGTGAATAGCATCCTTGTTGCATGACTGTTGCTCCTGTAAAAAAGCCCTCACGAGGAGGGCTTAAGAACAATTAATTACGATTAATCGTCGAGGAAGCTACGCAGCACTTCAGAACGGCTCGGGTGACGCAGTTTACGCAGCGCCTTCGCTTCGATCTGACGGATACGTTCGCGGGTAACGTCAAACTGTTTACCCACTTCTTCCAGCGTATGGTCGGTGTTCATGTCGATACCGAAACGCATACGCAGAACTTTCGCTTCACGGGCGGTCAGGCCAGCCAGAACGTCGTGCGTTGCGGCACGCAGGCTCTCGGTAGTTGCAGAGTCCAACGGCAGCTCGAGGGTGGTATCCTCGATGAAATCACCCAGATGCGAATCTTCATCGTCGCCGATCGGCGTTTCCATGGAGATTGGCTCTTTGGCGATCTTCAGCACTTTACGGATCTTATCTTCCGGCATCAGCATACGTTCAGCCAGCTCTTCCGGCGTCGGTTCGCGACCCATTTCTTGCAGCATCTGGCGGGAGATACGGTTGAGCTTGTTGATGGTCTCAATCATATGTACCGGAATACGAATGGTACGCGCCTGATCCGCGATCGAACGGGTGATCGCCTGACGGATCCACCAGGTTGCATAGGTGGAGAACTTGTAACCGCGACGGTATTCAAACTTGTCTACCGCTTTCATCAGACCGATGTTGCCTTCCTGAATCAGATCCAGGAACTGCAGACCACGGTTGGTGTATTTCTTGGCGATGGAGATAACCAGACGCAAGTTTGCTTCAACCATCTCTTTTTTCGCACGGCGGGCTTTCGCTTCACCGATGGACATACGACGGTTGATGTCTTTTACCTGTTCGATGGTCAGGCCGGTTTCTTCTTCAATCTGTTGCAGTTTTTGCAGGCCGCGGTGAACGTCATCTGCCACGTCGTGCAGTTTTTCAGACCACGGTTTGTTCATCGCGATTGCGGCGTTGAACCAGGTTTCGCTGGTTTCGTTACCGGTGAACAGCGTGATGAAGTTTTTCTTCGGCATTTTGCACTGCTCAACGCAGAGCTTCATAATCAAACGTTCCTGAGTACGCACGCGATCCATCATGACACGCATGCTGTTCACCAGGTAGTCGAACTGTTTCGGCACCAGGCGGAACTGTTTGAACACTTCAGAAAGCTTCTGAATTTCTTCCTGAGCGGCTGCATGGCTGCGGCCTTTCGCTTTGATCGTGTCGCGGGTGATTTCGTACTGAGTACGCAGCTCACCGAATTTCTCACGCGCTAATTCAGGATCGATGCTGTTGTCGTCATCGCTGCTGTCGTCGTCTTCTTCTTCGTCTTCATCTTCGTCGTCATCCAGCTCTTCCTGGGAGAGTTCAGAACCGACGTGAGTGGCGGTAGGTGCCAGGTCTTCTTCCGCGTTCGGGTCAACAAAACCGGTGATCAGATCGGACAGACGCGCTTCTTCAGCTTCAACGCGATCGTACTGTTCAAGCAGATAGGTAATGGCTTCCGGATACTCGGCAACGGAGCATTGAACCTGGTTAATCCCGTCTTCGATACGTTTAGCGATGTCAATTTCGCCTTCACGGGTTAACAGTTCAACCGTGCCCATTTCACGCATATACATGCGTACCGGGTCAGTTGTGCGACCGATTTCAGATTCCACGCTGGAGAGAACCTGAGCCGCAGCTTCTTCCGCGTCTTCATCGGTGCTGTTGGTGTTTTCAGCAAGCAGCAGATCATCGGCATCCGGTGCTTCTTCCATCACCTGAATACCCATGTCATTGATCATTTGGATGATATCTTCAATTTGATCTGAATCGACGATATCTTCCGGCAGATGGTCATTGACCTCGGCATAGGTCAGATAGCCTTGCTCCTTACCACGTTGGACAAGAAGCTTCAGCTGTGACTGCGGGTTTTGCTCCATAAGACGGTATCCACACTTATTTCGTTTGATTGGTGTTGGGCGGTTAAACCGCCAACGGCAAAACGAGGGCGTACTTATATTTGTGCCGCTGCCTCTCAGTGCGGCTGCCGGGGGCTTCCCGAACGATATTCGGCACTTAAGCCGTTAAATTCATTTTTTTGCCAGTTCCTGGTTTAGTGTCCAGAGTTCCCGGCGTTCTTCGCTGCTTAAACCGTGTGTGCGCTCACGAGCTATCAACTCTTCCTGGCGCAGCTCAAGCATCGAATCAAACATATGGTTGAGTGAGTCGGTGAAGGTTTTTTCTGCGATATCCTTATCTGCTATATCGTCCCACATCGACAATTTTTCAAGGGTCGCCGCATCATTTGTGCCGCGATAATGTTCTAAAAGTTGCCCGGTGGTCAGACCTGGCTGAGACAGACAAGTGTTGACCAGTTCTACAAATAAGCCAAGTCCTGGCAATTTTTTTGGATCCAGTCCACCAAGCGGTGGAACCAACGGTGCTAAATCTGGGTTTTGCACCAGTAATCCTATCAGTATACGCATGGTCGTGCGTTTTAGCTGCGGAGCTGGCCGGGAAGCACCATTTTCTGCCAGTTTTGGCATTAAACGTTCAAGCTGGCTGTCATCCAGAATGCCAAGCTTGTTGCCCAGCTCCTGTCGCAAATAAATACGCAGCGTTTCACCCGGCACCTGCGTGATTAGCGGCAGCGCCAGCGTACTGAGCTGGGCACGTCCGTCCGGGGTACTCAAATCCACTTGCGGCAGCAGGCTGTTAAACAAAAACGCGGAGAGCGGCAATGCCTGCTCCATCCGGGCTTCGAACGCTTCTTTACCTTCTTTACGCACCAGGGTGTCAGGATCTTCACCGTCAGGTAAGAACATAAAGCGTAACTGGCGGCCATCCGTCATATAAGGCAGCGCGGTTTCCAGCGCTCGCCAGGCGGCATCGCGTCCGGCGCGGTCACCGTCGTAACAGCAAATGACGTTGTTCGTCGCACGGAATAACAGTTGGATGTGATCGGCAGTGGTCGATGTCCCCAGAGACGCCACGGCGTAGTTAATGCCGTATTGCGCCAGCGCTACCACATCCATATAGCCTTCCACCACTAACAGGCGCTGCGGGTCAGCGTTATCCTGCTGGGCTTCATAAAGGCCATACAGCTGACGGCCCTTATGAAAAATATCGGTTTCCGGGGAGTTCAGGTATTTCGGCATGCCGTCACCCAGCACGCGTCCACCAAAACCAATCACCCGTCCACGCTTATCGCGGATGGGGAACATCACCCGTTCGCGGAAGCGGTCGTAACTGCGTCCCTGATCGTTGGTAACCAACATACCCGCATCAACCAGCGATTTGCGATTCTCGGTATTGTTGCCAAACCGTTTCAGGACGTTGTCCCAGCCGGGGGGCGCAAAACCAATAGCAAAACGGGCGATCACGTCGCGACTTAATCCTCGCTTTTCCAGATACTGGCGCGCGGGGGTTGCGGCGGGTTGCATCAGAGACTGTTGATAAAATGTGTTCAGGCCGTCCATCAATTGATAAAGACTTTGCCGTTGATGGCGCTCTATCTGACTGGGGCCGTTGCCTGCTTCATAGGGCACTTCAAGATTGTGCATCGCAGCCAGCTCTTCGACCGTTTCCACGAACTCGAGCTTGTCGTAGTTCATGAGAAAATCGACGGCGTTACCGTGCGCGCCACATCCAAAGCAGTGATAAAACTGTTTTTCACCGTTTACGGTGAAAGAGGGGGTTTTTTCGTTATGGAATGGACAGCACGCATGGTAATTTTTGCCCTGTTTTTTTAGCTTCACCCGCGCGTCGATGAGATCGACGATGTCGGTGCGCGCCAGCAGGTCATTGATAAATACGCGTGGAATTCGTCCAGCCATATGCCCCTTTTATACACTTCATCCTTGACGCATCATGAATGATTTTGTGTATATGCCAATGCATAAACGAAAATAAGCCGCGCATTCCTTTCGGAAGCACGGCCTTACAACTACAACTCGGTCTGAATTGAGGGCCGCGACCCTCAGAAGACTTAGTACAGACGAGTGCGGCGTGCGTTTTCGCGAGCCAGTTTCTTCGCGTGACGTTTCACAGCGGAAGCTTTAGCGCGCTTACGTTCGGTAGTCGGTTTTTCATAGAACTCACGACGACGAACTTCCGCCAGAACACCTGCTTTTTCGCAGGAACGCTTGAAGCGACGCAGTGCTACGTCGAACGGCTCGTTTTCACGTACTTTAATTACCGGCATGTAACTCTCACCTTTAATAAATTCGGTTTGCCGCTGGCATCAACGCCAGCTTATTTCAAAATGGTGCGGAATTTTACTGCAATTGCTGCTGCTTTGTAAAGCACCGCGGCCTTTTTTGAAAGGGACTTTTATAAGGGTGAGGAGTATACACGAGGCTTCTTCCAGGGGCGAACAAAGTTTTACATCAACCCGCATTGGTCCTACACTGCGCGGTAATAGAGCGAGGTAGAATAAGTCATGCGTGTATTGGGTATTGAGACATCCTGCGATGAAACCGGCATCGCCATTTACGACGATGAAAAGGGTCTGTTGGCCAACCAATTGTATAGTCAGGTGAAATTGCATGCTGACTACGGCGGCGTGGTGCCTGAACTGGCCTCGCGCGATCACGTGCGCAAAACCGTACCGTTGATCCAGGCAGCGCTGAAAGAGGCAGGTTTAAAGGCGAAAGACATTGATGCGGTGGCGTATACCGCGGGGCCGGGTCTGGTTGGTGCGCTGCTGGTCGGCGCAACCGTTGGGCGTTCACTGGCCTTTGCGTGGAATGTTCCTGCCATCCCTGTGCATCATATGGAAGGGCATCTGCTGGCTCCGATGCTGGAAGAGAACCCGCCGGAATTTCCGTTTGTCGCGCTGTTGGTTTCTGGCGGCCACACTCAGCTCATTAGCGTGACGGGGGTCGGCCAGTACGAACTGTTGGGCGAATCCATTGATGATGCGGCGGGTGAAGCTTTTGATAAAACCGCCAAACTGCTGGGGCTTGATTATCCTGGCGGCCCGATGCTGTCGAAAATGGCGGCCCAGGGCACTGCCGGACGTTTTGTCTTCCCACGGCCTATGACCGATCGTCCGGGGCTGGACTTCAGTTTCTCCGGCCTGAAGACCTTTGCAGCCAACACGATTCGCAACAATGGCGATGACGATCAGACCCGTGCGGATATCGCCCGCGCGTTTGAAGACGCGGTGGTGGATACGCTGATGATCAAGTGCAAACGCGCGCTGGATCAGACCGGCTTTAAACGTCTGGTGATGGCGGGCGGCGTTAGCGCCAACCGCACGCTGCGCGCAAAGCTGGCCGAGATGATGCAAAAGCGTCGTGGCGAAGTGTTCTATGCGCGCCCGGAGTTTTGTACGGATAACGGCGCGATGATCGCCTATGCCGGGATGGTGCGTTTTAACGCCGGAGCCACGGCTGATCTCGGCGTGACCGTGCGTCCACGCTGGCCGCTGGCAGAGTTACCCGCAGCGTAATGTGTGTTTGCCGGATGGCGGTGTAAGCGCCTTATCCGGCAAAACAGTCATCTGAGAAGTGTATGGAAAAAAGGGGCGACATCATGGCTCCCCAACCGGGTTTACAGCAAAACGAGGGGCATCCAGAGCAGACCGGTTACCACCAGCAGAACGAGAAAGATCAGGCCGAAAATGGCACCTAACCGCCAGTAATCAACCGTTGGCAGATACCCACTGCCGTAATAGATGGGGCTTGGCCCCGTCGCATACGGGGTAAGAATACTGCCCAGACCAATGGCTGCGCCCACCATCAGGCAGAACACCGGTAACGGGATCTCCGGCATCGCCAGCGCGGCGGCAATCATCATCGGTGCCAGCGCTGAGGTATAGGCGGTGGCGCTGGCAAAGAAGTAGCGCAGCAGATAGAACACCACAATCAGCGCGATCATCACCATCACCGGCGAATAGCCGCTCAACCCGTCTGCCAGCAGCTTACCAAACCAGGTGATAAAGCCGGTATTGTTGAGTCCTGTGGCGAGGGTAATCAGCGAAGCTAGCCAGAAGAAGACGTTCCACGCGGCTTTATTACTGACGATGTCATCCCAGGAGATGATGCGTAATACCAGCATTAATGCCACCACGCTGTAACCGACCATCGCAGCATCAATATAATCACCGCCGAATATCCACAGCACCAGCGCGCCAACCATCAGCACCAACATCTTTTTCTCACGCGAGCAGAGTGGCCCCATTGCCTCCAGCTCCGTCTCCGCCCAGCGCGGCACCTGATCGCCTGATTTCAGCACTGGCGGATACAGCACGTAGGCCAGCCAGGGCACCAGCAGGACCAATGCAATACTCAGCGGTAGCATGCCTAAAAACCAGTCTCCCCAGCTTAGCGCCGTATGGGAAGCGCCTTTCATCAGACCCATCAGCAGCAGATTAGGCGCCATTGCGGTCAGGAAAATGGCGCTGGTCACGCAGTCGGCGACAATTCCCATCCACATAATATAGGAGCCAATAGACCGGGAACTGGCGTCATTAGGCTGTGAATTATAGAGCGGCGGCAGGTTACGGATTATCGGGTAGATTATCCCGGCGCCGCGCGCGGAGTTGGAGGGGGTAACGGGGGCGAGGATCAGCTCAGAGAACATCACCGCATAGCCGAGAAATAGCGTACGATGCCCCATCTTTTTCACCAGCATCAAGGCAATACGCCGACCGAGTCCGGTTTTTTCATAGCCAGTGCCAAACATAAAAGCGGCGAAAATCAGCCAGATAACCGAGTTAGAAAAACCAGAGACCGCCCACGACAATGATTTGGCGGTAAATTTGAAGCCTTCCTGCGCGAGCTGTTCCGGACTGAACAGCAGCCACGGCGACAGGACGGCGATGATCGAAATCCCGATCATCGCGACTACCGCGCCCGGCACAGGTTCCAGAATGAGTCCCACGATAACGCCGGTAAAGATCGCAAAATAGAGCCAGGTGTGGCTCTCAAGACCGGTGGGGGCAGGCAAAACAGCAATAATGGCGATGACCACCAGCGGAGCCAGGTATCGCCACCAACCAGCTAAAGGTGCCATTGTAGTATCCCTGCGAAGAGGGAGAGGCGCAAAGCCTCTCCGGAAGGGTTATTTGATGTAATGGACGTGCTCGCAGATCTCGTCGACGATAGGACCGCGACGTGCGGCGAACTGTTTTTTGTTTTCGGCGATCAGGTTATTGCCGTGGGTATCGATAGAGACAATCAGCGGACCGAACTCTTTCACCCGGCAAACCCAGAGGGATTCCGGCATGCCGAGTTCCGTCCAGTGCACTTCTTCAATCTCTTCAACCTGGGTCGCAGCAACGACTGCGCAGCCCGCCGGGAAGATCACGTGCAGCGCTTTAAATTTCTGGCAACCCTCTTCGGTGAGCGGACCCATGCCGCCTTTACCCACCACCAGCTTCACGCCGGTCTGCTCAATAAACTCTTTTTCAAAGGCTTCCATGCGCATGCTGGTAGTTGGGCCGACGGAGACCATCTCCCACTTCTCCCCGTTCTTACGCACGATGGGACCGGCGTGGAAAATCGCTTTGCCGTTGAGGTCGTAAGGGATCGGACGCTTAAGTTCGATCAGGCGACGGTGGCAGACGTCGCGGCAGGTCACCAGTGTGCCGGTCAGGTAGATCACATCGCCAATACGGATATCTTCCAGGTCTTCGGCCTTGATCGGGGTAGTCAGGATCTTTTTCATAACGCGCTCCGGGTGTGGGACAGGTTTTCGAAGGAGAGGTCAGAATGAACCAGCAGCGTGCCGCGACGGTGCGCCCAGCAGCCGGTTGAAACGGCAACGCCGATCGTCGACGGGTGGCGCGCGGCGGATTCGATATGCACGCCCATCACTGAGCTGTTGCCGGTGAGTCCTTGCGGGCCAATTCCCAGCCGGTTAAGTCCTTCTTCCAGGCGCAGTTCAAGCTCGGCGGCTTTTGGATTTGGATGTCGTGTGCCAATCGGGCGCAGCACCGCTTTACGTGAGAGTACGGCGGCGGTTTCAACAGAGGTTGCGATTCCCACGCCCACCAGTACCGGCGGACAGGCGTTTACGGCCAGCGTGGAGATATTTTCAAAGACGAATTTCACCATGCCTTCGTAGCCTTCGGAGGGCATTAGCACTTTGGAGCGTCCCGGCAACGTACAGCCGCCGCCTGCCATGTAGACTTCGATTTCTGCCTCATCGCCGTCGGGGATGATGTCCCAGGTCACCCACGGCACGCCGCTGCCGGTGTTTTTACCGGTGTTTACTTCGTCAAAAATCTCTACCGCATTGTGGCGCAGCGGCGCTTTCACGGTGGCATCTTCTACGGCCTGTTTAAGAATGCTTTGCAGCTCACCCAGCAGCGGGAAACGGGAACCGACCTTGACAAAAAACATGATCTCGCCGGTGTCCTGACAGGCCGGGCGGTTCAGGTCGATAGCCTTCTGCATGTTGTCGAACATGGTGTGGTAAATGATTTTACCCATTGGCGAGGTTTCGCCTTCTCGTAGCTGTTTTAATTTATCCACTACGTCGTCGGGCATCCGGGTAGAAATCATGGCGGTAAAATTAGCGACAATTTCTGTCAACGTATTAACCGCGTTTTGATTATTTTGATTGCTCATCATGTTAACTCCAGTTCTTTATTTATCTGGAAATAAATTCTCCGAAGTAAACTACCACTAAAAATGTGGATTTATATTTTTTGCTGCTGTGTATATGTAATTAACGGTTCGTGAATCATGCTGTAGAAAGGTGATGAAAATTGAGCAAAGGCAGAGATTGACGGCGTGAAGAGAATTACACTGCGGTTATCAAAATCACGGGTAATCCGAAAATGCTGAATAACTATCCCTTAGCCAAAGATCTGCAGGTGCTGATTGAAATTGTCCATACGGGAAGCTTTAGCGCGGCGGCGGCGGCGCTGGGGCAAACGCCCGCATTTGTGACTAAACGGATTCAGATCCTCGAGACAACCCTTGCCACCACGCTGCTGAACCGTTCGGCAAGAGGCGTTGCGCTAACGGAAAGCGGGCAGCGGTGCTATGAACATGCGCTGGAAATTCTTACCCAGTATCAGCATCTGGTGGATGAAGTGACGCAAATCAAAACCCGTCCGGAAGGAATGATTCGCATTGGCTGTAGTTTTGGTTTTGGTCGTAGCCATATTGCGCCCGCCATTACCGAACTGATGCGCAATTATCCTGAACTACAGGTCCATTTTGAACTCTTTGATCGGCAGATTGATTTGGTGCAGGACAATATCGATCTCGATATTCGAATTAATGATGAGATTCCAGATTATTATATAGCGCATTTGTTAACGAAAAATAAAAGGATATTGTGTGCGTCCCCCACGTATTTGCAAAAATATGCTGAACCGAAATTATTACAGGAATTATGTCATCATGATTGCCTGGTGACAAAAGAGCGCGATATGACCCACGGAGTATGGGAACTGGGAAATGGCGAAGAGAAAAAGTCGGTGAAGGTGACGGGGCATCTTTCCTCCAACAGCGGCGAAATTGTTCTGCAGTGGGCGCTGGAGGGAAAAGGAATTATGTTGCGTTCTGAGTGGGATGTGCAGCCGTTTCTGACCAGCGGCAAGCTGGTTCGGGTGTTACCGGAGTATGCACAAAGCGCCAATATCTGGGCTGTTTATCAGGAACCGCTTTATCGCAGCGTGAAGTTAAGGGTATGCGTGGAGTTTCTGGCGGCATGGTGCCAGCAGCGGCTAGGCAGGCCCAATGAAGGCTACCAGCCTGCGCTGACGATGGGCAGCGAATAAGATCACTCGGGATCTTTTTCGCTCTTCTTCTTCAGTTTTGTCCAGATCTTCGTCTCCTGACGACGCCACAGTCGCTGGATGTTGTCATGGTGACGCAGCAAAATCAGGCACGATAGCAAGGAGACCGGGAGGGTGAACTGCGGTTTAAACCACCAGACGTAGAACGGTGCTATCAGGGCACTGACAATAGCACCGAGCGATGAATAGCCGCTCAGTAACACGGTCAGCAACCAGGTGCCCGCCATGACGCCCGTTAAGTCCCAGCCAATCGGCGCTATGGCGCCAAATGCGGTAGCGACGCCTTTGCCACCTTTAAAACCAAAGAAGACCGGCCAGATATGCCCCAGACAGGCCGCGATCGCAATTAATCCCAACCAGAGAGGGCTGACGCCTAACGCGTATGCGCCCCAGACGGGCAACATGCCTTTCAGGACGTCGAAAGCCAGTACTGCTACGGCCGCTCCCTTGCCACCGATTCGTAACACATTGGTCGCGCCTGGATTACCGGAACCGCTCTGACGCGGGTCGGGCAGTCCAGCGATGCGGCAGACCAGAATGGCGCTGGAAATTGAGCCGCAGAGGTACGCGAAGAGGATCATTCCAGGCGCGATTGCACTCATAAGCTGTTCCGTTTTGAAAATGTCGTGTTAAACGTTACTTCTGTGGATAATACGCATAATTCGCCGGAAGTGGTATCCGGGTTAGCCAAAAAGCGAGCAGGTCGTGATGGATATTGTATTTATAGAGCAACTTTCGGTCATCACCACTATCGGTGTTTACGACTGGGAACAGACCATTGAACAGAAACTGGTGTTCGATATCGAAATGGCGTGGGACAACCGCAAATCCGCCAAAAGCGATGATGTGGCGGATTGTCTAAGCTATGCTGACATTGCCGAAACGGTTGTCAATCACGTGGAAGGCAGTCGTTTTGCGCTGGTTGAAAGGGTGGCAGAAGAGGTTGCCGATCTGCTGTTGGCGCGGTTTAATTCTCCGTGGGTGCGTATCAAGCTCAGTAAACCCGGCGCCGTGGCGCGCGCGGCAAATGTGGGCGTAATCATTGAGCGTGGCAATAATCTGAAAGAAAATAATTAACTTTATAATTTTTAAACCAACTGGGTATAAATGGGTCTTAACGCAGGATCCATTTTTTGCTGCATGATTTTTTACATTTAGGGGTTTATTGATGAGCGATATGCACTCGCTGCTGGTGGCGGCAATATTGGGTGTGGTCGAAGGATTGACGGAGTTTTTGCCCGTCTCCAGTACAGGGCACATGATTATCGTTGGCCATCTGTTGGGGTTCGAAGGCGATACCGCGAAGACGTTTGAGGTGGTGATTCAACTGGGATCTATCCTGGCCGTCGTTGTGATGTTCTGGCGACGTTTATTCGGACTGATCGGCATTCACTTTGGCAAACCGGCGCATGAAGGCACCGGAAAAGGGCGTCTGACGCTGGGCCATATTCTGTTGGGGATGATCCCTGCGGTGGTGCTGGGACTGGTGTTCCACGACACCATTAAATCGTTGTTTAACCCGGTTAACGTGATGTATGCGCTGGTGGTTGGTGGTTTGTTGCTGATTGCGGCGGAATGTCTGAAGCCGAAAGAGCCGCGCGCGCCGGGTCTGGACGACATGACCTACCGTCAGGCATTCATGATTGGCTGTTTCCAGTGTCTGGCGCTGTGGCCGGGCTTTTCCCGCTCAGGCGCCACGATTTCCGGTGGTATGCTGATGGGCGTGAGCCGTTATGCGGCCTCTGAATTCTCGTTCTTGCTGGCCGTGCCGATGATGATGGGCGCCACGGCGTTGGATCTCTACAAAAGCTGGTCGTTCCTGACGGTTGCCGACATCCCGATGTTTGCCGTCGGCTTTGCCACTGCGTTCGTCGTCGCGCTGGTGGCAATCAAAACCTTCCTGCAACTGATTAAACGCATCTCGTTCATTCCGTTTGCGATTTACCGTTTTATCGTTGCAGCGGCCGTTTACGTGGTGTTCTTCTGATTTAAGCTTGCCGGAGAAGGCGTTTACGCGACTATCCGGCATTTATTCCTGCAATCATTCCGGCTTCGGGCAGCGCAATGCTTTCCAGTCCGTCACGGCGTCAATACGGCGCCGGGTCAGCTCTTCACGGATCGCCTGGCCTTTGAATCCTGCGTCAACCACCTCTTTGGTCGGTACGGCCTGTGCCACCTGCCAGGCTTCTCGTAACCAGCGGCCTTGTGGATAGTCCGCCGCTTCAAAGCCCGTACGCCCGCGAACATCCGCTTCGCTGGTCAGCGCGATTTGTTCCACCCGTTGCGGTTTTCGCCAGGCATCAATCGAATCGAACAGTTTAACGATCGTTTTTGGCTGCAAGATGGGGAAGGTATGAATGAGATCGTGGAACTCCGCCACCAGTTTGGCTAAATCGCGAATGTCATTGGGAACGCGTAAACGCTGGCATAACTGTTCCACCAGTTTAACGCCCGCCGGGCCATGACCGTGATGACGCGGCCAGAACTCCTTTGGCGTTAACCCTTTCCCCAAATCGTGACACAGCGTGGCAAAGCGCACATCCACTTCAGGGCTGAGCATGGCGGCCATCGACAGCGTCATCAGCGTGTGGATCCCGGTGTCGATTTCCGGGTGCCACTTTGCCGGGGCGGGGACGCCAAACAGGGCGTCTATTTCGGGGAACAGCACGCGCAACGCGCCGCAGTCGCGGAGAACCTGGAAGAAGACCTGTGGGTTACGTGTGGTCAGGGCATTTTCGGTTTCTTTCCACACCCTTTCCGGCGTGAGGTGTTCCAGCTCACCGGCAGCCGTCATCTCACGCATGAGCGTCATGGTTTCATCAGCAATACGGAAGCTAAGGTGGGCATAACGGGCGGCAAAACGCGCCACGCGCAGGACGCGCAGCGGATCTTCGCTGAAAGCGGGAGAGACATGGCGTAGCAGGCGGTTGTCCAGATCGCGACGCCCGTGATACGGGTCGATTACCTGACCGTCGTCGTCACGCGCAAGGGCGTTGATCGTCAGGTCACGGCGCTGCAAATCGTCTTCCAGCGTCACGTCGGCGGCGGCATAACAGGTAAAGCCGGTATAGCCGGAACCCGATTTACGCTCGGTGCGCGCCAGCGCATACTCTTCACGTGTTTGCGGATGAAGAAATACGGGAAAATCGCGGCCTACCTGCTGGTAGCCCGCGTCAAGCATCTCCTGAGGCGTGGCGCCAACCACCACCCAATCTTTATCTTTAACCGGTAGCCCTAATAACGCGTCCCGAACAGCACCACCGACCAGATAAATCTTCACGCCACTTCCTCTCCTGAAAAACATCATCTCTCAATGATATGTCAGTGCGGGGGAGAAGGCGATTTAGTTCATCCAGCGGTCTTTGCGTTTACGGCTTGGGATCATGTGCGGCAGGACGAGGCCGAGCAGCAGACCGAGACCCAGCACGCCGCCGCCATACATGAACCACTGCATGATGATGGTGCGCTGCTTGTCATCAAGCTGCACGCTGGCAGCATCGACTTTCTTCTGCGCAACAATCAGCTCGTTTTTCAGCTTCTGGTTCTCTTCTTTTAACCCGTTAATCACGCTGTCGCTCTGGGACACTTTTTGCTGCATGTCGGAGGTGCGCTGATTCCAGGTCGTATCAATATTGTTGAGCTTATCGGTCAGCGTTTTGACCTGATTTTCCAGATCCGGTACGCGAATACGCAGGCTGGGCGTGCTGTTCAACTCTTTCATCGGGATCCAGGCAGTACGGCCGGTACTGTCTTTTACCTGAGCATAATTGGTATTCGCGTCGGTTTGTAAGAGTGTCACTTCCTCACCGGCGTTAATCGTACCCAGCAGGCGATAGTTATCCCCCGGACCGCTGCGGACCCAGGTGTTCAGTTCATCAGAAACATAGCGCTTTTCTTCAGCATGGGAGACGGCAGTGGCGCTAAGTGCAAGTAAAGTTAATCCAATCAGGCGTAATTTTGGCATCAGGCTGTCGTTATTGTCATAGAAAGTGGAACGATAGTAGTGGCATCAGTGTCTCTACGCAAAGCATTCGACATCAATCGGAATCTTCTGTGTCATCTATGCCACTGTTTCAAACTTTTACGCCCGTCAAATTGCTCGTTGTATGGCAATTTGGCGCAAAATACTATGTACTGACAAACAAGAACGCATTAAGTTCGCCGTCATTCTTCCCATATGTGACATAACCCATAAGTACAAGGCCATGGCTCAGGAAATCGAATTAAAATTTATCGTCAATCGCGAAGCGGTAGACGCACTGCGTGACCATCTGCACACGTTAGGCGGGGAGCATCATGCCCCCAGTCAATTGCTGAACATTTACTACGAAACATCAGATAATTGGTTGCGTAGTCACGATATGGGACTGCGTATTCGGGGCGAGAACGGTCATTATGAAATGACCCTGAAAATCGCTGGCCGGGTGACAGGAGGACTGCATCAGCGTCCGGAATACAATGTACCGCTGACCGAACCGACGCTGGATCTCGCCAAACTCCCTCCCGAAGTCTGGCCCAACGGCGAAATGCCAGCCGATCTCGCGTCACGCGTACAGCCGCTGTTCCGCACTGATTTTTATCGTGAAAAATGGGTGGTTGAGGTTGAAGGCAGCCAGATTGAAATCGCGCTCGATCTGGGGGATGTGAAGGCGGGAGAGTTCGCGGAGCCTATCTGCGAACTGGAGCTTGAGCTGTTAAAAGGCGATACGCGCAGCGTGCTGAAACTGGCAAATCAGCTGGTTTCGCAATCCGGATTACGCCAGGGCAGCCTGAGCAAAGCAGCCCGTGGCTACCATCTGGCGCAGGGAAACCCGCCGCGTGAAATCAACGCGACACGAATTCTGAAGGTGCCAGCGAAAGCCAGCGTTGAGCAGGGGCTTGAGGCTGCGCTGGAGTTAGCGTTGTCACAGTGGCAATACCATGAAGAGTTGTGGGTTCGCGGTGAGAAAAAGGCCAAAGCCGATGTTCTGGCAGCAATGGGACTGGTTCGCCACACCATCATGCTGTTCGGCGGGATTGTTCCTCGTAAAGCGAGCGCTCACTTACGTGATTTGTTAACCCAGTCAGAAGCGACGATCGCCTCTGCGGTTTCAGCGGTAACGGCGGTTTACAGTACACAAACAGCGATGGCTAAACTGGCATTGACGGAATGGCTGGTGACCAAAGGCTGGCAGCCGTTCCTGGATGCCAAAGCGCAGGACAAAATTTCGGGTTCGTTTAAGCGCTTTGCGGATACTCACCTCTCACGGCACGCCGCTGATCTGAAATCTGTTTTCGACCAGCCGTTAGGCGATCAGTATAACGATCAGCTTCCGCGCCTGAACCGTAACATTGACAGCATCTTATTGCTGGCCGGTTATTACGACACCCATGTGGCGCAGGGCTGGCTGGAGAACTGGCAGGGATTGCGTTATGCGATTGCGACCCGCCAATATATTGAAATTGAACATTTCCGCAACGAAGCGATTTCTCAGGAACCGTTCTGGCTGCACAGCGGAAAACGATAATCTGGCAAGGATACGTCTTTTATGAAGCCGCTCTCTTCTCCCTTACAGCAGTACTGGCAGACCGTTGTTGAGCACCTGCCAGCCGCAATCTCAGAGACGACGCCGGGTGTTCAGGCGAAGTCAGTACTTACCTTCAGTGATTTTGTTCGGGACAGCGTTATTGCGCATCCCGAATGGCTTGCTGAGCTGGAAAGCACGTCGCCGCAGGCCGACGAATGGCAACATTACGCGGCCTGGTTGCAGGAGGCACTGGCGCAGGTTGCTGACGAAGCGGCGCTGATGCGTGAGTTGCGGGTGTTTCGCCGTCGCATTATGGTACGTATTGCCTGGGCGCAGGCGCTGCGGCTTGTGGAAGAAGAGAGTATTTTGCAGCAATTAAGCCATCTGGCTGAAACGCTGATCATCGCTGCGCGGGACTGGCTGTACGCCGCCTGTTGCCGTGAGTGGGGAACCCCCTGCAACCAGAGTGGCGTCCCGCAACCGCTGCTGATTTTAGGAATGGGAAAACTGGGCGGCGGCGAGCTGAATTTCTCCTCCGATATCGACCTGATTTTTGCCTGGCCGGAGCACGGTTCCACGCAAGGCGGGCGACGTGAGCTGGATAACGCGCAGTTCTTCACGCGGATGGGGCAACGACTCATCAAGGTGCTGGACCAACCCACGCAGGATGGTTTTGTTTACCGTGTGGACATGCGTCTGCGTCCGTTTGGCGACAGCGGCCCGCTGGTGTTGAGTTTTGCCGCGCTGGAAGATTATTACCAGGAGCAGGGGCGTGACTGGGAACGCTATGCGATGGTTAAAGCGCGGATCATGGGCGATACCGATGGCGTCTATGTTGACGAATTGCGTGCCATGCTGCGACCTTTCGTCTTCCGCCGCTACATCGACTTCAGTGTGATCCAGTCTCTGAGAAACATGAAGGGCATGATTGCCCGTGAAGTTCGCCGCCGGGGTCTGAAAGACAATATCAAACTCGGCGCGGGCGGCATTCGCGAAATCGAATTTATTGTCCAGGTATTCCAGCTCATTCGCGGTGGTCGCGAACCTTCACTGCAGTCACGCTCTCTTTTACCTACGTTGAATGCGATTGCGGCGCTGCATCTGCTGTCGGAGAATGACGCGGAACAGTTGCGAGTTGCTTATCTCTTCTTGCGCCGCCTGGAAAACCTGCTGCAAAGCATCAATGATGAGCAAACGCAGACACTGCCGGGGGATGAGCTGAATCGTGCGCGTCTGGCGTGGGGAATGGATACGGATGACTGGTCGCAGCTCACCGACGAGCTGGACGGTCATATGGCGAATGTGCGCCGGGTGTTTAATGAGTTGATTGGCGATGACGAAACCGAGACGCAGGAAGAGTCATTGTCGGAACAGTGGCGCGAACTGTGGCAGGATACGCTACAGGAAGATGACTCCACGCCAGTTCTGGCCCATCTTACCGACGAGGGGCGGGGACGCGTGCTGGCGCTGATTGCGGATTTTCGCAAAGAGCTGGATAAACGCCCCATTGGCCCGCGTGGCCGTCAGGTCCTCGATCATCTGATGCCACATCTGCTCAGCGACGTCTGTTCCCGTGAAGACGCCTTTGTGCCGCTGTCGCGTATTACGCCGTTGCTGGTGAGCATTGTAACCCGCACCACGTACCTCGAATTGCTGAGCGAATTCCCGGGGGCGCTAAAACATCTGATCTCGCTTTGTGCTGCCTCCCCGATGGTCGCCAGCCAACTGGCGCGCTACCCACTGTTGCTCGACGAACTGCTCGACCCGAACACGCTGTATCAGCCGACCGCGACGGACGCTTACCGTGATGAGTTGCGTCAGTATCTGCTGCGTGTGCCGGAAGATGACGAAGAGCAGCAACTGGAGGCGTTGCGGCAGTTTAAGCAAACTCAGCTATTGCGCATCGCGGCGGCGGATATTGCAGGCACGTTACCGGTGATGAAAGTCAGCGACCATTTGACCTGGCTGGCGGAAGCCATCATCGACGCTGTGGTGCAACAGGCGTGGACGCAAATGGTGGCGCGTTACGGTCAGCCGACGCATCTGAGCGAGCGCCAGGGGCGAGGCTTTGCCGTGGTCGGTTACGGTAAGCTGGGCGGCTGGGAACTGGGCTACAGTTCCGATCTGGATTTGATTTTCCTTCACGACTGTCCGATGGACGTGATGACCGATGGCGAGCGCGAAATTGACGGCAGGCAGTTCTATCTGCGCTTGTCGCAGCGGATTATGCACCTGTTCAGCACCCGAACTTCCTCGGGTATTTTGTATGAGGTGGATGCGCGATTACGCCCGTCCGGCGCGGCGGGAATGTTAGTTACTTCAGCCGAAGCCTTCGCCGATTATCAGCAAAACGAAGCCTGGACGTGGGAACATCAGGCGCTGGCGCGTGCGCGCGTGGTGTATGGTGATCCGCAACTGACTGCGCAGTTTGACGCCGTGCGACGTACGATCATGACTCTCGTTCGCGACGGCAAAACACTGCAAACCGACGTGCGTGAAATGCGTGAAAAGATGCGCGCGCATCTGGGGAATAAGCATCGCGACCGCTTTGATATTAAAGCTGACGAGGGTGGGATCACCGACATTGAGTTTATTACGCAATATCTGGTGCTGCGCTACGCGCATGAGAAGCCGAAGCTGACGCGCTGGTCAGATAATGTGCGCATTCTGGAGCTGTTGGCGCAAAACGACATTATGGAAGAGCAGGAAGCGCAGGCGCTGACGCTGGCCTACACCACGCTGCGCGACGAACTTCACCACCTGGCGTTGCAAGAGTTGCCGGGGCATGTGGCGCAGACGTGTTTTAGCAAAGAGCGTGAACGGGTAAGGGCCAGCTGGCAGAAGTGGCTGGTTGCCGAGTGAAATGTGCTATTATCGCGCGCAAATTTTGAATCTCTCAGGAGACAGGAATGAAAGTAACGCTGCCAGAGTTTGAACGTGCAGGGGTCATGGTTGTTGGTGACGTGATGCTGGATCGCTACTGGTACGGGCCGACCAGCCGTATTTCACCGGAAGCGCCAGTACCCGTTGTCAAAGTGGACACCATTGAGGAACGTCCTGGTGGCGCGGCTAACGTGGCGATGAACATTGCGTCCCTGGGGGCCAATTCACGTCTGGTCGGATTGACCGGCATTGATGATGCCGCGCGTGCGCTCAGCAAAACGCTGGCGGCTGTGAATGTGAAATGCGACTTTGTTTCTGTCCCGACACATCCCACCATCACCAAACTGCGTGTACTTTCACGCAACCAGCAGCTGATTCGCCTGGACTTTGAAGAAGGCTTTGAAGGTGTCGATCCACAACCGCTGCATGAGCGCATTAATCAGGCGCTGGGTTCGATTGGCGCGCTGGTACTCTCTGACTATGCGAAAGGCGCGCTGGCCAGCGTTCAGCAGATGATCGCGCTGGCGCGCAAAGCGGGCGTGCCGGTATTGATCGACCCGAAAGGCACCGATTTTGAACGCTACCGTGGCGCCACGCTGCTGACCCCGAATTTGTCAGAGTTTGAAGCGGTGGCCGGTAAGTGTAAAAACGAAGAAGAGATTGTCACTCGCGGCATGAAAGTGATTGCGGATTTCGATCTCTCTGCGCTGCTGGTGACGCGTTCTGAGCAAGGGATGACGTTGTTGCAGCCGGGCAAAGCACCGCTGCATATGCCGACCCAGGCGCAGGAAGTGTATGACGTCACCGGTGCGGGTGATACGGTGATTGGCGTGCTGGCGGCGACGCTGGCGGCAGGAAAATCGCTGGAAGAAGCCTGTTACTTCGCCAACGCGGCGGCAGGTGTGGTCGTCGGTAAGCTGGGGACATCCACCGTTTCGCCCATCGAGCTGGAAAATGCCGTACGCGGTCGTGCTGATACGGGCTTTGGCGTGATGACTGAAAATGAGCTGAAGCAGGCCGTTGCCAGCGCGCGTAAGCGCGGTGAGAAAGTGGTGATGACCAACGGTGTCTTCGATATCCTGCATGCCGGACACGTTTCTTATCTGGCGAATGCGCGCAAACTGGGCGACCGCCTGATTGTGGCAGTCAACAGCGATGCGTCGACTAAACGTCTGAAAGGCGAAACGCGTCCGGTCAATCCGCTCGAACAACGCATGATCGTATTGGGCGCGCTGGAAGCCGTCGACTGGGTGGTCTCTTTTGAAGAAGATACCCCACAGCGTCTGATTGCAGGCGTACTGCCGGATCTGCTGGTGAAAGGCGGCGACTACAAGCCGGAAGAGATTGCGGGCAGTGAAGAGGTATGGGCCAACGGCGGCGAAGTGTTGGTGCTGAACTTCGAAGACGGTTGTTCAACGACCAACATCATCAAAAAAATCCAGAAAGACAGCGACAAGTAATCTCTCCGCCAGTAAGTTAGGCGGCGCTGTACACACCTTATCAGGCCTGTGAGCCTCTGCGCGATGCAGGTCTGATAAGCATTCCGTTATCATTTACTCCCATCCCTTTACATTTCCTGGAAAAGTGTGACTTCCTGCAGGTGTTTTGCGCACATAATGTACAAATACTTTGCGCCCAGAAGCGAATACTGGAATCAGAAAAAGCATATGGCCTTATCAGAAATTCGTTAACTGGAGGGTATGCTCATGAACAACAAGAATGTGTATTCGTTGAACAACTTCGATTTTCTGGCCCGTAGCTTTGCCAGAATGCAGGCTGAAGGTCGCCCTGTCGATATCCATGCCGTCACCGGAAACATGGATGAGGAGCACCGGAGCTGGTTCTGCAAGCGCTACGCGCTTTACTGCCAACAGGCGACACGAGCAAAACAATTAGAACTCGAACACTGAAAAAAGAAACGGGCCCATTGGCCCGTTTCTTTTTTTACTCTTGTGTATCCACTGGCGGAATGGCAGGCGCAGGTTTGACGTCGGCAGGCGACTGGCGCGTTTCCAGTTCACTGAGGCGCTGCTCAAGCAGTGCCAGCTTTTCACGGGTACGCAGTAACACCTGAGTTTGCACATCAAACTCTTCGCGGCTCACCAGATCGAGACGCGTCAGCTGTGATTGCAGCGTTTGACGAATTTTCTTCTCGACGTCTTCCCCGAACTCCCGGATCCCTTTCGGCATCGACTCGTGAACCTGGCGAGCGATTTGCTCAATTTTTTTCGGGTCAATCATTGTGGTTTCCCTGAACTGGTAAGTGTTGAGGCACATTGTAGTGCGATCTGCGTGAGGCATAAACCAGAATTGTGTGACCTGTGGCTGAGTAAAGGCGTTGATGAAGGTAATCAATAGCGTTATAGTTATCTCGCTTATTCTCAGGGCGGGGCGAAATTCCCCACCGGCGGTAAATCAACCTATGTTGAAAGCCCGCGAGCGCTTTGGGTGCAAACTCAAAGGTCAGCAGATCCGGTGTAATTCCGGAGCCGACGGTTAGAGTCCGGATGGGAGAGAGTAACGATCCAGCCGGGCATGGACCCGCTCACGTTATTTTTTTGCCGCATAGCGGTACTCCTAAGACTGCCCTGATTCTGGTAACCATAATTTTAGTGAGGTTTTTTTACCATGAATCAGACGCTACTTTCCTCTTTTGGTACGCCTTTTGATCGTGTCGAACACGCTCTGTCCGCGCTGCGTGAAGGACGCGGAGTGATGGTGCTTGACGACGAAGATCGTGAAAACGAAGGCGATATGATTTTCCCTGCCGAAATAATGACCGTTGAGCAGATGGCATTGACCATTCGTCACGGTAGCGGCATCGTTTGCCTGTGTATCACTGAAGATCGCCGCAAACAGCTCGACCTGCCTATGATGGTGGAAAATAACACCAGCGCTTACGGCACGGGCTTTACGGTGACGATTGAAGCCGCTGAAGGCGTGACCACCGGTGTTTCTGCGGCCGACCGCATTACCACTGTGCGTGCTGCCATTGCCGACGGTGCTAAACCTTCTGACCTCAACCGTCCGGGGCACGTTTTCCCGCTGCGCGCTCAGGCTGGTGGGGTGTTGACTCGCGGCGGCCATACGGAAGCGACCATCGATCTGGTGACGCTGGCAGGTTTTAAACCTGCAGGCGTTCTGTGTGAACTGACCAACGATGACGGCACAATGGCTCGCGCGCCGGAGTGCATCAAGTTTGCAGGTGAACACAATATGGCTGTCGTCACCATTGAAGATTTGGTGGCTTACCGCCAGGCGCACGCGCGTAAGGCCAGCTGACTGGCGTACCACCCGTCGGGTGGTAATACGTGATGAAAGAAACCGAAGCCAGTTTACTGACTTCGGTTTTTTGTTTTTATTGGTTCGAAAAAATACACCGTTTATCCCACAGACGTTAATTTTGCGGACGGTCTGGCCTTTAATAAAAGCCCAATCTTTTTCTCTATGATCAAAATCATATTCTCAATTTCATACTGTGCCAGTATATGAATATACCTAAAGATAGGTATGTAAAATTTTAACGTTAAATGTTTGGCAATGTTAAATTTTAAGGGTAAAAGGATGTTTATCGCCTGGTATTGGATTGTATTAATTGTTCTTGTCGTCGTGGGTTATTTTTGCCATATGAAACGTTATTGCAGAGCGTTCAGACAAGACAGGGACGCGCTGCTCGAGGCTCGCAACACGCTATTTCGCCGCACAGGCGAAGATAGTCGTGTTGCCAGGGACCAGGAATAACTTTTATTCTCATATATTCTTGATAGGAAAGCATGATGTTGTCCTGAATGATGAGGACAACATCTGTGGTTGCGTTACCCGATTCCCATCGATTGAAGTATCACAAGGCTGAGTCCCATCACCGACATCCCACACAGAACGCCGTAGCTGGGGTTATTATTAGGGTCGATCTCTTTTGCCAGGGGCATTAATTCATCTACGGATAACGCCACCATAATTCCCGCCACCGCAGCCATAATCGACGCCATTACGACAGGCGAAATCAAACTGCCTAGAATTAACCAGGCTAATATGCCGCCGAGAATTTCCGCCATACCGGAAATCCCTGCCCAGAAAATGGCCGTACGTTTTGAACCTGTTGCGGCATAAACCGGCCCGGCAACCGCTAAACCTTCGGGAATATTGTGTAAGGCGACCGCCAGAGCAATCCCGAAGCCCAGTTCAAGATTGCTGCTGGCGGTAACAAACGTCGCGATCCCTTCCGGAAAATTGTGCAGACTGATGCCCAGCGTCAATAAGATGGCGGTGCGTTTAATGGAGCCAGGCAGCGGCCGCGTTGTTTTCTGTACTAAATCTTGCGGGTGGGCGTGGGGAAGCAGGCGATCCAGCCCGAAATAACCCAACAGTCCAGTAATAAACATGCCGTAGCCTAAGAGGGGGGACATGCCTTCCGCTGCCAACGCTGCCGGCAGCATTTCCATCAGCGAGATAAGCAGCATGATGCCTGCCGCGAATCCCAGCGAAAACGCCAGCACGCGATTAGAGGGTTTTTGTCCCAGCACGCCAAGAAAGGCGCCAATAAAAGTGGCGGCACCCGCCAATAAGGTCAGAATTAAAGGTACTGACATCGACAACTCCTTATGATTCTGCTGTCCGGACCTGACCTTCAAAATAACTGATGATCTTCATCATGGTTATCTGAGTTCTTCAACTACCGAAAAAGCGTATTGTGAGGATATCAAAATGACCTCCCTGAGTAAGGATATCATCATGTCTTCAACGCGTATGCCAGCATTGTTTTTGGGTCACGGCAGTCCAATGAATGTTCTGGAAGATAACGTCTATACCCGCGCCTGGCGGCACCTGGGGGAGGTATTACCGCGTCCGAAAGCGATTGTGGTGGTATCGGCTCACTGGTTCACCCGCGGGACCGGCGTGACGGCAATGGAAGCCCCGAAAACCATTCATGATTTTGGCGGTTTTCCACAGGCGCTTTACGATACCCACTATCCGGCGCCCGGTTCGCCAGAGTTGGCGCAACGTCTGGTGGAGTTGCTGTCTCCTGTTCCTGTTACGCTCGATAAAGAGGCCTGGGGCTTTGACCATGGCTCCTGGGGAGTGCTGATCAAGATGTATCCCGACGCGGATATCCCGATGGTGCAGTTAAGCATCGACAGCACAAAACCCGCCGCCTGGCACCTCGAAATGGGGCGTAAACTGGCGGTCCTGCGCGATGAAGGCATTATGCTGGTCGCCAGCGGTAACGTGGTGCATAACCTGCGCACGGCGCGCTGGCACGGTGAGAATACGCCGTATCCGTGGGCGACATCATTCAATGATTATGTGAAGGCGAATCTGACGTGGCAGGGACCCGTTGAGCAGCATCCGCTGGTTAACTATCTCGAGCATGAAGGGGGTTCGTTGTCGAATCCAACGCCGGACCACTACCTGCCACTATTGTATGTGTTAGGTGCGTGGGATGGCAAAGAGCCAGTATCAATACCGGTGGACGGTATCGAGATGGGCAGCCTGAGTATGTTGTCGGTACAGGTGGGGTGATTAATACCCGATGGCGCTATGCTTATCGGGCCTGGCGTTTGCGCCGCAGGCCGGGTAAGGCGAAGTCGCCCCCCGGCACAACGAATTACTCAACGAAAATATGCGGGTAGAAACGGGAAAGATCCTGAGTGATCAGCGCTCTGTCTTCGCGAATGCCGATCCCGGCTGGTTGATCGTTAATCAACCAACTGCCGATCAACATGTAGCTGTCGCCAAATTTTGGCAACTGATAAAACTGTTGCACGATCATACCTTCTTCACCGTACGGGCCTTCCGCCGCTTCGATCGTTTTACCGTTCTCAATGATCGAGACGTTGGCACCTTCACGAGAGAAGATAGGCTTCACGACGAATTTTTCCATCTGCGGATGGTCATCTTCGGCGAAATAGGCTGGCAGCAGGTTCGGATGGTTCGGGAACATTTCCCACAGCAACGGTAACAGAGCTTTGTTGGAGATGATGCTCTTCCATGCCGGTTCCAGCCAGCGAACGCCAGCATCTTCCAGTTTGGTGGAGAACATCTCGCGCAGCATAAACTCCCACGGATAGAGCTTGAACAGGTTGGCAATAACCTGATCCTGTAAGTCCGTGAACTGACCTTTTTCACCGAGACCGATATCTTCGATGTGGAGGAATTCAGTGGCGATTTCGGCTTCAGCTGCACAATCCTGCAGGTATTGAATCGTACCGCGATCTTCAACCGTATCGCGGCAGCAGGTTAGATGTAGCAGTTGAAAACCGTACTGCTCACGAAGTTCTGCAAAGCGCTCGATCAGCTTCTCTTGCAGGCTGTTAAACTGATCGCTACCTTCCGGTAAGTTGCCTGCATTGAGTTGATCTTCCAGCCAGATCCACTGGAAAAATGCCGCTTCATAGAGCGAGGTCGGGGTATCAGCGTTATTCTCCAGCAGTTTGGGTTCACCGATGCCGTCCCACGCCAGATCAAGGCGGGAATAGAGCGAAGGCTGACTCGTCTGCCATGACTGGCGAACAAATCCCCAGGTATGCTTCGGAATACGAAACTTCGTCATGAGCTCATCGCTGGCGATGACCTTCTCAACCACCTTGAGGCACATCTGGTGCAGCTCAGCGGTGACCTCTTCCAGTTTCTCAACTTGGGCGAGCGTCAGCTTGTAATACGCATCTTCACACCAGTAGGGCTCGCCGTACATGGTGTGAAAATTAAAACCGTATTCTGTGGCTTTGTCGCGCCAGTCCGGGCGCTCAGTAATACTGACTCTTTCCATGAGTATCAGCCACCCATCGAGCGAGTTGTGGTGCCGCTGGCGCTACGCTGCATCGTGCTTTGTTTCGCAACAGATTCACCAAAACCACCGCGCGTCACGGTTGATGTGGTTGCCGGTTTAGGCGCCATCGCCGTCTTCGGTACGGTCATGGTGCGGCCTGGCTGCGCGGCACCGTAGTTCTTGCCGCCAGCATCGGTATATTTACCGTAAGCAGGGCTGGCCGGGTTTTTCGAGCTAAACAGCGGTTGCTGCGCAAAGCCTGCGCCGCCGCCCATCATGCGGCCCATCATGTAACCTGCCATCAACGGCATCCAGAAGCTGCCGCTGGATTGTTGCGCCTGTGCCTGATTCTCTGGTGCCACTCCTGCCTGGGCAGGCGTTTTCTGACACTGGCCTTCGCCAAATTCGGCGATGCAATCTTCACGCGTGGCATATTTTGGCGCGGTACGTTCTGCTTCTTTCACGGCATTGTTGAATGCCGTTGTACATTCCGCGCTTTTACCTGGGTTAGCTGCAGAACAGTCGTCCGCATTTTGATAAAGCGAAACCGTTTCATCGGTTTGTTCACAGCCTGCCAGCATAAAGACTGCGGTGACCGCCAGTGCGACCGGCGTTAAATGGCGAGCGCTCCAGCTTTTGCGGAACGAGGCGTGATGTATGGATTTTGTCCGTTTCATTTTCGTCTTCCAGGACCCAGTAGTGAATATGGCAAATAATGCTCAGGATAGAGGATGGCTGGTCGAAAATGAAGCGAGAAGAGGCGAGAATGCGGGGAAATCGCGGGATCTTTACGTTGCCTTACGTTCGACCAGCAATTTAGCGCCAGCTGGCGCTGCGCTTCCCGAACCTACGCGTTTGTAGGCCCGGTAAGCAGAGCGCCATCGGCAATTTTATCAGTTACGGAATGGGTTGTTGCCGTTGCTGCTGGTCGGTTGTACTGACGCAGGCTGCGTTTCCGGGGCAGCGTTGTCGGCAGTATAGCCGTCAGCGCTGGCGTCCTGCTGTGCGTTTTCCGGCGCCACGATATCTGGCGTAGTGGAAATCGGTTTGCCCAGCGTGTTGTTCAGAGCAACCAGGTCCTGTTCGTTCAGCGTACCGAGCGCAGCTTTGATGTTCAGCTGGTTAATCAGGTAGTTATAGCGAGCGCTGGAAAGTTGTTGCTTCGCGTTGTACAGCGTGGTGGTGGCATCCAACACATCCACGATGGTACGCGTACCGACGGAATAACCGGCTTCCATGGCATCCAATGAACTTTGTGCAGAGATAACGGCTTGTTTATACGCGTTAATGCTGCTGATAGAGGCATTGATGTTGTTGAAGGAGGAACGCACGGTCTGCACGACGCTGCGGTGTGCGCTTTCCAGTTGCTCACTCGCACCAACAAAGTTGTACTGCGCTTGTTTCACCTGAGAATTGACCTGTCCGCCCTGATACAACGGCAAAGAGAAGCTCAGACCAATTTTGTTTTGGCCCAGGTTGCTGTCGTCATACTGTGACGTGTTGGTTTTCGACCCGCTATACGAGGTATCGGAGATCCCCGTTGATGCGTTTAAATCCAGCGTTGGCAAGTGACCGTCCTGCGCCAGACGGATTTGCTCACGCGCCAGATCCTGGGTCAGGCGGGCTTGCAACAGCGCCAGGTTACGGTTTTCTGCTTCTTTCAGCAGTGCATTCACGGCCTGCGGTTTGTTGGTTTTAAAACCATCAACATTCAGGGATGCCAGTTCTGGGTAGTAATTGCCGGTGACCTGGCGCAACGTTTCAACTGCATTATCGAGGTTGTTACGTGCGGTCACTTCGTCCGCTAACACGGTATCGTATTGTGAACGGGCGTTCTGAACGTCAGTGATCGCAACCAGACCCACGTTAAAACGTTGAGTGGTTTGATCCAACTGACGATAAATCGCCTGTTTCTGCGCTTCGGTAAAGGAGAGCGCGTCAATGGCGCTCAGCACATTGAAGTAGGCTGTTGCGGTGTTCAGGATCAGCGTTTGCTGGTCTGTCTGAAAGGTGACGTCCTGAATACCGGCAGATTTTTCCTGCAATGTCAGCGCGCGCCATTTCGACATATCGAACAGGGTCTGAGTCAATTGCAAAGAGGCGCTGGTTGCGTTGGAGTCGACGCCGTTGGCGTCACGGTAGCCGTTGCTATAGGTGTAATCGGCACCTAAACCCAGTTGCGGCAGTAAAGGACTACGCGCTTCGTTAATTTTTTCGAATGCAGCATCGCGATCGGCGGCGGATTTACGCAATTCCGGGTTGCTCAGGCGTGCTTGCTGATAAACTTGCATCAGGTTCTCTGCCTGGCTCAAAGTGCTGAACCCCGACAGGCTCAGGCCGATAAGGATGGGGAGCAATTTCTTCATTTGCATTCCTTGTTGTGAAGCAGTATTTAGCGCTGATCAAATTGTAAAATAATTGATGATTCTAGCAGAATCCGCCACTGCGAAAAGTTGGCGTTATGTGCCATACGGCGTTAATTTGCACCAATTTATCACAAGCCAGGTGAAACAGTATTCAAACGGCCTTGAAATTCACATTCTAATCACTATTGGTAACCAGGACAGAACAATGAATAAACAAGACAGCTCGCCGATGACTTTCTCCAAAAACGATGTAGAAATTATTGCACGAGAAACGCTTTATCGCGGTTTTTTTTCATTGGACCTTTATCGCTTTCGCCATCGTTTATTCAATGGAGAAATGAGTGGTGAGGTTCAGCGTGAAATTTTTGAGCGCGGGCACGCCGCAGTCTTGCTACCCTTTGACCCTGAGCGTGACGAAGTTGTGCTGGTGGAACAGATCCGTATCGCGGCGTATGACACCAGTGAGAGCCCGTGGTTGCTGGAGATGGTCGCCGGGATGATCGAAGAGGGCGAAACCGCAGAAGATGTCGCTCGCCGCGAGGCGATGGAAGAGGCTGGTCTTGACGTCAAACAGACGAAGACGGTGATGAGTTATCTGGCAAGCCCTGGCGGCACCAGTGAGCGCCTGTCAATTTTAGTGGGTGAAGTGGACGCCACGACCGCAAGCGGGATTCACGGTCTGGCGGATGAAAACGAAGATATTCGTGTTCATGTGGTAAGTCGGGAGCAGGCATACCAGTGGGTGGAAGAGGGGAAAATCGACAACGCGGCGTCTGTCATCGCTTTGCAATGGCTGCAACTGCACTATCAAGAGTTAAAAAACGAGTGGAAAAAATGAAGCGTTATACACCTGACTTTCCTGAGATGATGCGCCTGTGCGAAACCAACTTTTCGCAATTGCGCCGCCTGTTGCCGCGTAATGACGCACCCGGCGAAACAGTGAGCTATCAGGTGGCAAACGCACAATATCGGTTAACGATTGTGGAATCGACCCGATACACTACCCTGGTGGCGATTGAGCAGACCGCGCCTGCCATCACCTACTGGAGCCTGCCGTCGCTGACGGTGCGCCTGTATCATGATGCGATGGTGGCTGAAGTGTGTTCAAGTCAGCAGATCTTTCGCTTCAAAGCGCGGTATGATTATCCAAATAAAAAGTTGCATCAACGCGACGAAAAGCATCAAATTAATCAGTTTTTAGCTGATTGGTTAAGGTACTGTTTAGCACATGGAGCGATGGCGATTCCGGTTTACTAGCGTCGTGAAACCTAAGGACACCATTTGGAAAGCCTGTTAACCCTTCCTTTGGCTGGTGAGGCCAGAGTCAGGATTTTACAAATTACAGACACTCACCTGTTTGCCGCAAAGCACGAAACACTACTGGGCGTGAATACCTGGGAAAGCTACCAGGCCGTACTGGATGCGATCCATGCGCAGCAGATCGCGTTCGATCTGATCGTGGCAACGGGCGATTTGGCTCAGGATCAAAGTTCTGCGGCCTATCAGCATTTTGCTGAAGGCATCGCAAGCTTTCGTGCGCCTTGCGTTTGGTTGCCTGGCAACCACGATTTTCAACCCGCGATGTACAGCGCGTTACAGGATGCGGGGATCTCCCCGGCCAAACGTGTCTGGATTGGCGAACAGTGGCAAATTTTGTTGCTGGACAGTCAGGTTTTTGGCGTTCCCCACGGCGAGTTAAGTGAGTTCCAGCTTGAATGGCTGGAGCGTAAACTTGCCGATGCGCCGGAGCGAAATACGCTGTTGCTTCTGCATCACCACCCGCTGCCTGCGGGATGTAGCTGGCTTGACCAGCACAGTCTGCGCAACGCCGCGGAACTGGACAACATACTGGTGAACTATCCTCGCGTTAAGTATTTGTTGTGCGGGCATATTCATCAGGAGCAAGATCTGGACTGGAATGGACGTCGTCTGATGGCGACCCCGTCGACATGCGTTCAGTTTAAGCCGCATTGCGCGAATTTCACGCTGGACACGATTGGTCCGGGCTGGCGTACGCTGGAGTTGTTTGCCGACGGTACGCTGAAAACGGAAGTCTGTCGTCTGCAGGGGACACAGTTCCGACCTGATACCGCTTCAGAAGGCTACTGATGTCTACGCTTCTTTATCTCCACGGATTTAATAGTTCTCCCCGCTCGGCCAAGGCTTGCCTGCTCAAAGGCTGGCTGGCGGAGCACCATCCTCATGTTGAGATGGTGGTGCCGCAATTACCGCCGTATCCTGCCGATGCGGCAGAGCTTCTGGAATCGATTGTGCTTGAACATGGCGGAGAATCGCTGGGCATCGTCGGTTCCTCGCTTGGCGGATATTACGCCACCTGGTTATCGCAATGTTTCATGTTGCCAGCCGTGGTGGTGAACCCCGCAGTAAAACCCTTTGAACTGCTGGTCGACTACCTGGGTCAGAACGAGAACCCCTACACGGGGCAGCAATATGTGCTAGAGTCACGCCATATTTACGATCTTAAAGTCATGCAGATTGACCCGCTCGAAGCACCGGATTTGATTTGGCTGCTGCAACAAACGGGGGATGAAGTGTTGGACTACCGCCAGGCGGTGGCGAATTACGCCTCCTGCCGTCAGACAGTGATTGAGGGCGGAAACCACGCATTCACAGGCTTCGAAGATTATTTCAACCCGATTGTCGATTTCCTTGGACTGCACAGTTTTTGACGATCAACTCGAATTGCTAATTTAAACCATGACGCAAACTTATAACGCTGATGCCATTGAGGTACTCACTGGGCTTGAGCCGGTACGCCGCCGCCCGGGGATGTACACAGATACCACACGCCCTAACCATATGGGTCAGGAAGTTATTGATAACAGTGTGGATGAAGCGCTTGCCGGGCACGCGAAACGTGTCGAGGTAATCCTTCATGCCGATCAGTCACTGGAAGTTATCGATGACGGTCGCGGCATGCCCGTCGACATCCATCCGGAAGAGGGCGTTCCGGCCATTGAGCTGATCCTTTGTCGGTTGCACGCAGGCGGTAAATTTTCTAATAAAAACTACCAGTTCTCCGGCGGCTTGCACGGCGTGGGAATTTCCGTGGTAAACGCCCTGTCAAAGCGTGTTGAAGTTGCCGTTCGCCGCGACGGCCAGATCCACAGTATCGCCTTTGAGCACGGTGAAAAGGTCGAGGATTTGCACGTTTCCGGCACCTGCGGTAAACGCAACACCGGGACCAGCGTCCACTTCTGGCCTGATGAAAGTTTTTTCGACAGCCCGCGTTTTTCCGTGTCTCGTTTAACGCATGTGTTGAAAGCTAAAGCGGTTCTGTGTCCGGGTGTTGAAATCACCTTTAAAGATGACGTTAACAATACCGAACAGCGCTGGTGCTATCAGGATGGTCTGAACGACTATCTGGCCGAAGCCGTAAATGGCCTGCCCACGCTTCCTGAAAAACCGTTTATCGGCAATTTTGAAGGTGAAACGGAAGCCATCGACTGGGCGCTGCTATGGCTGCCGGAAGGCGGCGAGTTGCTGACCGAAAGCTACGTTAACCTGATACCGACCATGCAGGGCGGTACCCACGTCAACGGCTTACGCCAGGGGCTGCTGGATGCCATGCGCGAATTCTGTGAATACCGCAATATTTTACCGCGCGGCGTGAAGCTGTCTGCGGAGGATATCTGGGATCGCTGCGCGTACGTGCTCTCCGTGAAGATGCAGGACCCGCAATTTGCCGGTCAGACCAAAGAGCGTCTCTCTTCGCGTCAGTGCGCGGCCTTTGTTTCTGGCGTGGTGAAAGATGCCTTTAGCCTGTGGCTGAACCAGAACGTGCAGGCAGCGGAACTGCTGGCGGAAATGGCGATTTCCAGCGCTCAGCGTCGTTTGCGCGCCGCGAAGAAAGTGGTGCGTAAAAAACTGACCAGTGGTCCGGCGCTGCCGGGGAAACTGGCGGACTGTACCGCGCAGGATCTCAACCGTACCGAACTGTTTCTGGTGGAAGGGGACTCGGCGGGCGGTTCTGCAAAACAGGCGCGCGATCGTGAGTATCAGGCGATCATGCCGCTGAAAGGTAAGATCCTAAACACCTGGGAAGTCTCCTCCGATGAAGTTCTTGCTTCGCAGGAGGTTCATGATATTTCTGTGGCGATCGGCATAGATCCTGATAGCGACGATTTAAGCCAACTGCGTTACGGCAAGATCTGTATCCTCGCGGATGCGGACTCCGATGGTTTGCACATTGCCACCTTGCTGTGTGCGCTGTTTGTGAAACACTTCCGTACGCTGGTGAAGCATGGACACGTCTACGTTGCGCTGCCGCCGTTATACCGTATCGATCTTGGCAAAGAGGTCTATTACGCGCTGACGGAAGAAGAAAAAGCCGGTGTTCTGGAGCAACTGAAGCGCAAGAAAGGCAAGCCGAACGTGCAGCGCTTTAAAGGTCTGGGCGAAATGAACCCGATGCAGTTGCGCGAAACCACGCTGGATCCGAACACCCGTCGTTTGGTGCAGCTCATCATTGATGACGAAGACGATCAGCGTACTAACGCGATGATGGATATGCTGCTGGCTAAGAAGCGTTCTGAAGACCGCCGCAACTGGCTGCAAGAGAAAGGCGACCTGGCAGATCTCGAAGGATAATTTTCGCGAAGGCGTATGGTTACTGAAAGCGGGGGGAAGACGATTCCCCCCGTTTTTTTACTGAGCAATCAGGAAAAACAGCCCGGTCAACGCGGCGCTCATCAGATTCGACAGCGTACCGGCGAGGATCACCTTAACCCCCATTTTGGCGATAAAGCTTTTTTGTGCAGGTACAATTCCGCCCAGCACGCCGATTAGCGCCGCAGGGGCAGAGAGATTAGCGAACCCCGCCAGCGCCATAATGACAATAATTTGTGAATAGTCGGACAGGCTGGCTTTCAGCGGGATAAAGCTGGTGTACGCGACAAACTCATTGAGCACCAGCTTCTGCCCAAGCAGATTACCCACCTGCAGGATCTCAGACGAAGGCACGCCCAGTAGCCAGGCGACAGGAGCGAACAGGTAGCTGAAGATCAGCTGCAGGGTGACGTTCTCCATGCCAAACAGGCCGAACGCCCAGCCAAGCAGCCCGTTAACCATGGCGATCAGCGCAATCAACGCCAGCAGCATCGCCCCTACATTGACCGCCAGCTTCAGTCCCTGGCTGGCCCCATTGGTGGCCGCTTCGACGATGTTAATCGGTTTTTCTTCTCCGGTAGCCATTGCGCCGGAAACGTCGGCAATATTCTCTGCTTCGGTCTCCGGGTAGAGGATCTTCGCCATCAGCAGCCCGCCAGGGGCGGACATAAACGACGCGGCCACCAGGTAGCGAATTTCAATTCCCATACTGGCGTAACCGACCAGCACCGATCCGGCAATCGACGCCACGCCGCCGCACATCAGGGCGAACAGCTCAGAGCGGGTCATTTTCGGCGCATACGGTCGCATCAGCACAAACACATCTGTATTACCGGCAAAAATATTGGCTGTTGCCGCCATCGACTCCGCCGGGCTGGTTTTCAGCAGCTTATGGATACCGGTGCCGATGAGGCGGATCACCCACTGCATAATGCCCAGGTAGTAGAGCACCGAGAACAGCGCTGACATAAAGATAATGATCGGCAGGACATGGAAGGCGAACAGAAAGCCCATTTTAAAGCGGCCCAGATCGCCAAACAGAAAATTGATCCCCTCGGAAGAGTAGGTGAGCACGCCGGACAGGCTGTTAGAAATCGCCAGCAGGATTTTTTCCCCGGCCGGGACATACAAAATAAACGCAGCCAGCCCGGCCTGAATGGCGAACGCACCGCCCACGGTTCGCAGATTAATCGCTCGTCGGTTGGTGGAAAAGAGCAGTGCGATTGCCAGCAGCACCACGATACCAAGACACAGAATCAGAATTTGCATCATCGCTCCTTATCCGCGTCGATAATCTTGCGAAACAGATCTTTAAACAGATTGTCCCGCTCAATGAACTTCACCACCCGAATCAGATGACGGCGGTTGTCGAAGCTCCAGTTCAGATTGTCATTAATCAGCGGTGCGGGCTGGTACTGGCAGGTGTACCAGCCTGGGTTCAGCACGAACCCGACGGTGGTGATGTCCCAGATAACCTTACGGGACGCGAAGCCAATCCACGGGCAGCGCGGGGCTATCTCCGCAAAATAGCGGCCAATCCGGCTAGTGTTGGCAAAATAAAACTGCATTTCCGGAACGGAGGTCGCCATGCAGTTCGCCACGCCGAAGCAGGGGACTTGCGTCAGCGCCACACCGCTGTCAAACAGCACGCGGCTGGCGGCGATATCCTGCATCAAATTGAATTCCTGATTATCCTTCCAGTCGTGACTATTGCCGCCGAGCCAAATCAGATGAATTTTTTCAATAATATCGGGGGCGAGCAGCAGCGCATTGGCAATATTGGTCGGCGCGCCGATGCTCAGAACCTGAAGCGTCTGCTTTGCCGAACGGGCACGGGAAATCAAATCTGCGACTGCGGGTGAACATTCCGGCATATCGCTGCCGGTCAGATAGCGCGTTGCGCCTTTGAAAATCTCAGGCAGAGCCTGACACGCCGGGAGCTTTTCAAAGACCCGGTGGATCTCTTCAAAGCTAAGCGTCATACCGATGGCGGGATCGTTGACGTCAGTGTGTGAATTGCCCTCGCCAAAAAAATGGTTAGTAAACGGGGCGGCGTAAACGGCCTCTAGATCGATGCGTTCCGGGTGAAGGTAAGCCCAGGCGATAGCAATCTGATCGTCGATTTCATTATAAGTATCGCTATCGATGACGACCGGGACGCGTCCACCCTCCGGAATTGACATCAGCGATATTCTTTTTTCCAGCGTTAACGCTGGCCATTGTGCGGTTAACATAGCAATTCATTCCATGGGTTAGAAATCATAAGCCAGGCGATAGATCAGAATATCTCCGTATCCGTCGGCGCCGAGTTTGTTATAGAAATAGCGGTACATAAACGTGGTGGAGATATGATTGGTAATTTTCCACGTCAGATTAAGTCCGCCATTGAGACCTTCGCTGCCGTAGTTATTTGCAGAGTAGTCGTCATTACGATCCAGCTCAATTTCATTCCAGTTAGAGAATAAAAAATCCTGGTTAAATAGCTGGAAAGCATACCCGGCATTCCAGCCGATGGTAAAACCGTTGAGACCGTTAATATCATAAGCAGGGCCAAAGTTATTATGTGCAGTAATATATTGCCTGGCGATCCACGGTTTAAACCACCATCCATCACCTTTCAAATTTGTATAACCAAGACCTATAAATTGATTCGTTTCTTTAAAGTCGGGACTTTGCGAGTTATAGACCTTGGTGAAAATGCTGGCTCCTGTGTCCCATAAATAGGTATGAATCTCGCCATTGGCAGTTTGCCCCTGGTTCCCTTCTTCCTCTAATATGTTTTCAAAATCGTAAAAGCCATACATTTCCCCCCAATCAAAACCTATGCCACCTTCAATGCCGATCAATGCTTGTTCATATTCTAAATCTTTAACGCCAGCATCCCATGACTGATAATCAAAATGAATATTTCCCCAGCCATATTTTTGTTCTGCTATGGCGGGTAGAGAAATTAATGCAATAATGAGCACTGAAATTATTTTTTTCATTCTTTATATTCCTTATACCGGGATGGTTAGGCGGAATGAGAGTTTGTGAGTGAATTAAGGCGTTTGATAACCACGTTATGTTCCGGCATATTGGATGCCCCCTGACGTTCAACGGCCAGAGAGGCAAAAGCGCCGGCATAAATCAGTGCGCTGGTGATGTTTACTCCGCTGGATAACTGTGCTGCCAGAGCGCCATTAAAAGCATCACCAGCACCTGCGGTATCGATATTCACCGCCGGAAAGGCTGGAAATGAGCGATGTTGTAGGCCGTCAAAGAGCCAGCAACCTCTATTCCCTAATGTGATGATGACAAGTTGCGGTCCCGTGTGATGAATTGCTTCTGCGGCGCGGCGAATGTCATCTTCTGTACGAACAGGCGAACCAACAATTGATTCAGCCTCTGTCAAATTTGGCGTGACAATGGTTGCCCATGACAACAGGTTCCGCGCACTTTCACGCCATGGCGCTGGGTTCAGGATCGTAGTGATACCGCATGTATGAGCAAATTTGAGCGCCATTGCGGTAGCATCAGGGTTGTTTTCCATCTGGGTGAGAAAAACATCAGATTTACCGATAGCGTCATAACAAGTCATTACCTCGTCGGTGCTGAGCGTCTGGTTTGCGCCGGGATTAATCACAATTGCATTATCTCCCGCATCTTCAGAAATCATGACGACAGCGCTGCCGGTTGGAATGGAGGGATGGCTAAACAGCGTGAGTGATTCAAGCCCTACGTTGTCCAGGAATTGTTGTGCTTTTGCCGCAAATTCATCTTCACCCACTTTTGCAGCGAAATGTGTATGTGCTCCGGCCATGCAAGCTGCGACGGCCTGGTTGCTCCCTTTTCCACCAGGAAGGCAGCAAGAACTTAGTGCACGTATGGTTTCTCCAGAATCCGGGAAATGTTGTAAGCGATAGACTAAATCGGTATTGAATGATCCCAAAATAAATACACGTCCATTTTTTTGGGTACTGGCTTGCTTAAAACTAAACATGTTAATATCCATATTGGTATGTAAATAAAGTTTGTTTTCTTCATACGGAAACGCATCGTTAATACTGCAAAGCACAGCGCCGCCATATTGAGGTTGTATCAACCCTGTGTGTTTCAAATCCTGAATGTCACGACGAATTGTTCTTTCGGCTACGCATAATGTTTTTGCTAGCGTCGTAACTTTTACACTTTTATTTTTTTTGATTTCCGAAAGGATAAAGTCTTGACGCAGTTGCCTATAGCGATGGGCCATTGTTTAAATCCTCGTTAGAAACAGTAGATGCAACGCTTAATAATAAATAATTTGTGGATTTTTATTTTTAATATCCAGAGTAAATTCCATTATCTGAATAAGTAATTACATGCCTGGCTGTGGCTGATTATATATAACTTCTAAAGCATTTTGGCACGCGAGATTTTTTTCCAGGATCTCAGAGGCAATGTCTGTAATTACACCTGCTCGTTAATTCGTATTTAAATGATACAGATAAAAGTTAAGAATTGAATGCGGCTTAAATCACATAAAAAACGTACAACTGGACATAATGTCCGATTGAATCATCGGTAGCGGTATTTATGCTATAGAAATATTTTATTCGTGAATTAAATATGGATGTTTATTCTGCTGGGTTATGCGAACTATCCTGCCGGAAAGTTTTTCAGGATATATTTGATGACAGATTTGGTATGTCAGTTGGGAGGGGACTTCAGTGTGGCTGCTTTAAGCGATAGTTCATGTTGCCTGATGGTACTGCACTCATTGCGCATACCATCAGGAGTTGGCCGGATTCGGCTTTACGCCGTCATCCGGCATTAAGACACACTTAAAGACCTGATTCCAGAATACGAATATTCGTTTCCAGCACTTCGCCTTTAACGGCTTCGCTCCAGGCTTTCATGTGTGGGGTCTGCAGATGCGCTTCAAGATGCGCCACGCTTTCCCACAGTTCGATCATCACGATTGAATCAGGGGCTGTTGCCTGGAAGCTCACACCCGCGGCGTGATCGACCATCGGCGCATAGCCGTGGCAACCCTCTTCTTTCAATACGGTGGGGACGATTTTAGCGAACTGTTCCAGTACCGCCTGGCGGTGGTGTTGACCTGGACGCGTACGGATTTCAGCAATGACTGTAAGCATGGTTAACTCCTTCTATACCCGGCATACTTCAAGCTGCAGCTGCGTTGGCTACAGCTTGAATTACTGGGGTCTAATTTTGAATGACCAGTTAACCAAAAATCTCGCTCAGATGCTTGCGATATTCTGCGATATAACGTGGGACGTCCGGCATTTTAATCACGTCGTTGACGATAAAGGTCGGCAGCGGATCCATCCCCAGGAACTGGTTAGCTTTATGGAACGGCAGGTATGCGCCATCCACGCCCACGCCTTCAAAGAATTGATCTTTCTCGGTGAAGGCTTCCATCGGCGCGTTCCAGGTCAGTGAAAGCATATATTTTTTGCCCTGAATCAGACCGCCTGAACCGTACTTCTTCGAGGCGTCTGAACGGGTGCGTCCATCGCTGGCGTACAGGATGCCATGACCTTCAGTGAAGACGTCATCAATGTATTTTTTAACCGTCCACGGCGCGCCCATCCACCAGCCTGGCATCTGCCAGATTATTGTATCGGCCCAGACGAAGTTCTGAATTTCGATGTTGATGTCGTAATCACTTTCGGCACGGACGACTTTAACATCATGCCCGAGGTCGCGCAGGAGGCCATCCGCGACCTCGGTCAGGGTGTCATTCAACTGACCATTGGAATGGGCGAATTTTTTTGCGCCGTTGATAATCAGAATGTTGCTCATTATTTGTCCTCACAGGAATGCGTTTGAAGGCGATTTTACGCTGATGAACGGCCCGGTAAAATTAGCAAAATGTGCAAAGTCTTTTGCTAATTTAGCAATAATCCTGGTTCACCACGTCACCCTGGCTTCAAACCCTCCCTGGGCAGCATGACTAAACGTCACCTCCATGCCATGTAATGCGGCGATCCGGCGAACGATCGACAGGCCCAGTCCGCTGCCTGTCACGCTCTGTCCCGGTGGGCGATAAAAACGTTCGCCGATGTGGGGCAGAATGTCGGGCGCCACGCCGGGGCCATTATCGGTAACGGTAAAACAGCGCGCCTGTAAGGTCACGTTCACGATACTACCCTGCGGGCTGTAGCGAATGGCGTTATCCAGCAGATTTCGTACCAGCAAACTCAGCAACAGAGGCTGCGCGGTTCGCATGACATTGTGTGCATTAATGTTCAGACGCACATCGATGTGTGCCTGCTGCGCCAGATGATAAATCTCCATCACCGCGGATTGCAGAACCTCCTCCAGAGAGAGTTCTGCCACATCCTGTAGATTGTCGAGCGAGTCGAGTCGTGAAAGGGTTAAGAGTTGATCAACCAGTCGCGTGGCGCGGTCAATACCTGCATGCAGTTGCACAAGCGCTTTTTCCCGGGCCTTCGGATCGTCGTCAGAGAGTTGCGCCACTTCAGCCTGGACTTTCAACGCCGTCAAGGGGCTGCGCAGTTCATGGGCCGCGTCTGAGGTGAAGCGTCGTTCACGCACCATCATTGAGTGCGTGCGGATAAATAACTGATTGAGTGCTTCAACCAGCGGGCGGACTTCACTGGGGACGCCTTTAGGATCAAGCGGCTCCTCTGATTCCGGGGCGCGCAAACGCAGCGTTTGCGCCAGTTTTTTCAACGGTTTGAGTTCCCAACTGAGTAACACAATCAGGATCAGCAGCATCAGTGGGAGGGCGATAAGCCAGGGGGTGAGTTGCGCCGTGACGATCGCCAACGCCATATCTTCGCGGTATTCCCACTCTTGCCCCGCCACAATACGGTATTTACCGTCGGCGGAGGTTAACCAGATAAACCGCCATTTGTCGTTATCCCCTTTCAACCGGCCATCATCAAAACCATCCCGACGGTAGCTATAGGGAATGTCCCGTCCGTTATCACCATCGTGCAGCACCATTCTGCCGTCGCGGGTGTACACCGCAAAGGCCAGAACATCGTCATCGACGTGACCGTGTTTGAATTTTTTCGGCGTACGCGCCATTCGGGCCGACGCGTTGATGTCGTTGATATCCAGCGCGCTCAGACGTTTGGCAAACAGCATCAGTTGCGTGTCAAACAGCTCATCAACGTTGTCGGTTGTTTTCTTCCACGCGACAAAGCTGGAAACCGCCCAGGTGAGAGATGCCAGGATCAGAAAGATCAGGGTTAACCTGACCCGCAGACTGAGACGTTGCGTTAATTTCATGCGTCACCCAGGGTGTAGCCGATTCCATGTACGGTACGGATAAAGTCGCTGCCAAGTTTGCGGCGCAGATGATGGACATGCACTTCTACGGCATTGCTGGAGACGTCATCGTCCCAGCTATACAGTTTTTCTTCGATGAGTTTGCGTGGCAGAACTCGCCCGCTGTTGCGCATGAGCAGTTCCAGCAGCGCAAATTCTTTCGGTTTGAGCGGTAAAGGTTCGCCCGCCAGCGTCGCCACCAGGCTACCGGGATTGAGCACCACCTGCCCGTGACGCAGTTCGCTGCTGGCCTGGCCGTTGGCGCGGCGCACCAGCGCCTCCAGTCGGGCGGCGACTTCGATGAGCGCAAAGGGTTTGCAGAGATAGTCGTCTGCGCCGAGACGCAAACCTTCAACACGTTCCGCCAGCGCATCACGCGCCGTCAAAATCAAGACCGGTTCGCGTTTACCGTTTTCACGCCACTCGCGCAGAATCTCCCGCCCGTCCATTCCCGGCAGCGTCAGGTCGAGGATCACCGCATCATACGGGGCGCTGTAGAGCGCTTCTTTACCCAGGCGTCCTTCGGTAAACCAGTCGACGTTGAATCCCATTTTACCCAGACCCGCTTTGACGCCATCGCCAATCAACGCGTCATCTTCTACCAGTAAAATTCGCATGATATTCGTCCCTGCAGTGATTCAGTCTGTGGTCAGTAAACCCTGTCGTCGTGGGCGATGTACAGAAAAAATATCTCTTTTTTTGGCTTAAGAAGTTGTTAAGGATTAACGTATTTAATGGACGTGAAACAACATGAAAGGGAGAAAGTATTATGAAGAAATTGGCTGCAATGATTGCCGTGATGGCATTGAGTTCTGCACCGGTCCTGGCGGCTCAACAGGGCGGATTTTCTGGTCCGACGGCGACGCAAAGTCAAAGCGGTGGGTTTGTTGGCCCGAACGGGAGTAGCACGACGGTCGAAAGCGCGAAATCGCTGCGTGATGATACCTGGGTAACGCTGCGCGGGAATATCGTTGAGCGTATTTCCGACGATTTATATCTGTTTAAAGATGCCACCGGCACCGTGAATGTGGATATCGACCACAAACGCTGGAACGGGGTGACTGTGACGCCGCAGGACGTTGTGGAAATTCAGGGAGAGGTCGATAAAGACTGGAACTCTGTGGAGATCGATGTAAAACAGGTCACCAAAGTTGCCAAATAATCCTTATCAGGGCCGCGCTTGCGGCCCGTTTCTTTATATCAGAAAGATGATGTAAATCAGCCTTCTGACAACATTCAGGCGTAAAGTGATACGCTCTACTTTTTCTGACAGAGATATCATGAAAATGCGTCCTCTATTATGGCTGGTCAGCCTGATATGCACTCCCTCTCTTTTTGCCGCGACAGTTCCTGAAGGAACCGTACTCTCACCGCAACAAATTTTCCGCTATAACAACCACAGCGACCCAGGCACACTGGACCCGCAAAAGGTGGAGGAAAATACCGCCGCACAGGTCGTTCTTGATCTATTTGAAGGTCTGGTCTGGATGGATGGCGAAGGCAATGTGCAACCCGCGCAAGCAGAGCGCTGGGAGGTGCTGGACGGCGGCAAACGGTATGTTTTTCATCTGCGAAAAGGGCTGCAATGGTCAGATGGAACGCCACTGACGGCTCAGGATTTTGTCGTCGGCTGGCAACGCGCGGTGGATCCGCACACGCTCAGCCCTTTTGCGGGGTATCTCGGCGCAGCGCACATTCGCAATGCGCAGGCTATCGTTGAAGGAAAATCGCCGGTGGCCTCACTTGGGGTCAAGGCCGTGGACGACCAGACGCTGGAGGTTTCCCTTGAGCAACCCGTCCCATGGTTTACCGCTATGCTGGCCTGGCCTACGATGTTTCCTGTCCCGCATCATGTGATTGCGCAATATGGCGATGCGTGGAGTAAGCCTGAGCATATGGTCTTCAACGGCGCATTTGTGCTGGATAAATGGGTGGTTAACGAGAAGATCGTGGCGCGTAAAAATCCACGTTACCGTGACGCGAAGCAGACGGTATTGCAACAGGTGGAGTATCTGGCGCTGGATAATGCGGTGACGGGATACAATCGCTATCGTGCAGGCGAGGTCGATCTGACCTGGGTGCCCGCTCAGCAGGTCCCGACAATCGAAAAGAACCTGCCTGGCGAGTTGCGGGTCATTCCCCGCCTGAACAGCGAGTATTATAACTTCAATACCCGCAAAGCCCCCTTCAATGACGTGCGCGTGCGACGTGCACTATATCTCACGGTAGACCGGCAGCTTATTGCGCAGAAGGTTCTGGGGCTGCGGACACCGGCGACAACGTTAACCCCGCCACAGGTCTCTGGTTTTGCCTCGCCCGCGCTGGATGAATTGCAGTTGCCGATGAGTCAGCGGGTCGAAATGGCAAAAGCGCTGCTGAAGCAAGCGGGCTATGACGCCCAACATCCGTTAGCGTTTGAGCTGTTTTACAACAAGTACGATCTTCACGAAAAAACGGCGATCGCGCTCTCTTCTGAGTGGCGAAAGTGGCTGGGCGCGGACGTGAAATTGCGGACGATGGAGTGGAAAACGTATCTGGATGCGCGTCGGGATGGGGATTTTATGCTCTCTCGCCAGTCGTGGGACGCCACTTACAATGAAGCCTCAACGTTCCTGAATACATTGCAGTCGGAGAATACCGAGAATGTCGGGCACTGGCAAAATGCGCACTATGATGCCTTGCTGGCGCAGGCGGCTCAGACAACCGATGCAAAGCAGAGAAACGCACTTTATCAGCAGGCGGAGCTGATCATTTATCAGCAAGCGCCGCTGATCCCGCTCTATTATCAACCGCTGATTAAATTGCTTAAACCGTATGTGGGCGGCTTTCCAGTTCACAATCCGCAGGATTATATCTACAGCAAAGAGTTGTACATCACTGCACACTAGTGGCGTTGCCCCCGTCCTTGCCAATGGGACGGGGGAAAGCTGGCAGACTTTGTGACTCAACGCGCCAGATAGGGTAATATCTGCGGCAATATTGCCTGGCAGATAGCGGGTATTGTTCAGGCTAACAGTTGAGGAACCACGATTAATGAGCGATATGGCAGAGCGCCTTGCGCTGCATGAATTCACGGAAAACGCCTATCTGAACTACTCCATGTACGTCATCATGGACAGGGCGTTGCCGTTTATTGGTGACGGGCTGAAGCCGGTTCAGCGTCGCATCGTGTATGCGATGTCGGAACTGGGACTGAATGCCAGCGCCAAATTTAAAAAATCCGCCCGTACCGTCGGTGACGTACTGGGTAAGTATCATCCTCATGGTGACAGCGCCTGCTACGAAGCCATGGTGCTGATGGCGCAGCCATTCTCTTACCGTTATCCGTTAGTTGACGGCCAGGGGAACTGGGGGGCGCCGGACGACCCGAAATCCTTCGCAGCGATGCGTTATACCGAATCTCGCCTGTCGAAGTACGCGGAGATTCTGCTGGGCGAACTGGGGCAGGGGACGTCAGACTGGGTGCCGAACTTTGACGGTACGATGCAGGAGCCGAAAATGCTGCCTGCGCGTCTGCCGAACATTCTGCTCAACGGGACTACCGGTATTGCGGTCGGGATGGCAACAGACATTCCTCCACATAACCTGCGCGAAGTGGCGAAAGCGGCCATCACCCTGATTGAACAGCCGAAAACGACGCTGGATCAACTGCTGGATATCGTGCAGGGGCCGGACTACCCGACGGAAGCCGAGATCATTACCTCCCGTGCTGAGATCCGTAAGATTTACGAGAACGGGCGCGGCTCCGTGCGCATGCGTGCGGTATGGAATAAAGAAGATGGCGCAGTGGTAATTACCGCGCTGCCGCACCAGGTTTCCGGCGCGCGTGTCCTTGAGCAAATCGCGGCCCAGATGCGCAATAAAAAGCTGCCGATGGTGGACGATCTGCGTGACGAGTCGGATCACGAAAACCCGACGCGTCTGGTGGTCGTACCGCGATCCAATCGTGTGGACATGGATCAGGTGATGAACCACCTGTTCGCCACCACGGATCTGGAAAAAAGCTATCGCATCAACCTGAATATGATCGGTCTGGATGGTCGTCCGGCAGTGAAAAATCTGCTGGAGATCCTGACCGAATGGCTGGCGTTCCGTCGTGACACCGTGCGCCGCCGCCTGAACTATCGTCTGGAGAAAGTCCTCAAGCGCCTGCACATCCTTGAAGGTTTGCTGGTGGCGTTTCTCAATATCGACGAAGTCATTGAGATCATCCGTCACGAAGATGAACCAAAACCTGCGTTGATGTCGCGCTTTGGCATCACTGAAACGCAGGCTGAAGCCATCCTCGAACTGAAACTGCGTCATCTTGCCAAACTGGAAGAGATGAAAATCCGCGGTGAGCAGGATGAGCTGGCGAAAGAGCGTGATCAGTTGCAGAGCATTCTGGCTTCCGAGCGCAAAATGAATAACCTGCTGAAGAAAGAGCTGCAGGCTGACTCTGATGCCTATGGCGACGATCGTCGTTCTCCGTTGCAGGAACGCGAAGAAGCTAAGGCGATGAGCGAGCACGACATGCTGCCGTCTGAGCCAGTGACCATCGTGCTTTCCCAAATGGGCTGGGTGCGTAGCGCCAAAGGTCACGATATTGACGCGCAAGGGCTGAACTATAAATCGGGTGACAGCTTTAAAGCCGCCGTGAAAGGCAAGAGTAACCAGCCCGTGGTGTTCATTGACACGACCGGGCGCAGTTATGCCATCGACCCGATTACGCTGCCGTCGGCACGTGGTCAGGGCGAACCGCTGACCGGTAAGCTTACGCTGCCGCCAGGGGCGACGGTGGATCATATGCTGATGGAAGGCGATGAGCAGAAACTGTTGATGGCGTCTGATGCGGGTTATGGCTTTGTGTGTACCTTCAACGATCTGGTCGCGCGCAATCGTGCGGGCAAAGCACTGATTACGTTACCGGAAAATGCGCATGTGATGCCGCCGGTGGTGATTGAAGATGACACCGATATGCTGCTGGCAATAACACAAGCGGGCCGCATGTTGATGTTCCCGGTCAGCGATCTGCCGCAATTGTCGAAAGGCAAAGGGAATAAGATCATCAATATTCCTTCTGCAGAAGCCGCGAAAGGCGAAGATGGCCTGGCGCAGCTTTACGTTCTGCCGCCACAAAGCACGCTGACGATTCACGTCGGCAAACGCAAAATTAAACTGCGTCCTGAAGAGCTGCAAAAAGTGACTGGCGAACGTGGCCGCCGCGGCACGCTGATGCGTGGTCTGCAACGTATCGATCGTATCGAGATCGACTCTCCTCGTCGCGCAAGCAGTGGCGATAGCGAAGAGTAATTGTCTCGTCTTATTCTCCCTCCTTTCATGGAGGGAGAATAAACGTTAAAAATTCCCGTGAAACCGTTGTTTATTCGTGCGTTGCGATTAACAATACGCTTTTCCAGAGAGCCGCTCTTAACAAAGCTCTAACCTGATAGCAGGTGACGTACAATAGGTAGGCTCTTGGGGCTTCAGAGGTTGTTATGCTATATATTTTTCGTCTCTTTATTACTGTTATTTACTGCATTCTGGTCTGTATTTTTGGGTGTATCTACTGTCTCTTCAGTCCACGAAATCCTAAGCACGTCTCGACCTTTGGTCGTATGTTTGGTCGCCTGGCCCCTTTGTATGGCTTGAAGGTGGAATGTCGTTTGCCTGCCGGTGTTGAAAACCACGGCAATGCTATTTATATCGCTAACCATCAGAATAATTACGACATGGTGACGGCTGCGAATATTGTTCAACCGCCTACCGTTACCGTGGGTAAAAAAAGCCTGTTGTGGATACCGTTTTTCGGGCTGTTATATTGGTTGACCGGCAACTTATTGATCGACAGAGATAACCGGGCCAAAGCGCACAGTACTATTGCGCAGGTGGTACGCCATATTAAGAAACGCCATATTTCCGTCTGGATGTTCCCGGAAGGCACGCGCAGCCGTGGGCGTGGTCTGCTACCGTTTAAGACGGGGGCGTTTCATGCCGCGATTGCCGCAGGCGTACCCGTTATTCCCGTGTGCGTATCCAATACCTCAAATAAGATTAACCTTAACCGACTGAATAACGGTCTGGTGATTGTTGAGATGTTGCCGCCGATTGATATCAGCGCCTTTGGTAAAGATCAGGTTCGGGAACTCGCGGCACATTGCCGTACACTGATGGAACAAAAAATCGCAGAACTCGACAAAGAAGTCGCAGAACGGGAAGCGGCCGGCAAGGTTTAAGTCGGTTAGTGAGAGATTTGCGGAATACGATTTCCTGCGCATTATTTTAGCCAGTTTTACATGGAGCTTATATGTCACTCAGTCGGCGTCAGTTCATTCAGGCCTCAGGGATCGCACTGTGTGCTGGTGCTGTTCCGCTGCGAGCACATGCTGCCGGACAGCAGCAACCGTTACCTGTTCCGCCACTGTTAGAGTCCCGTCGTGGACAGCCATTATTTATGACATTGCAGCGCGCGCACTGGTCCTTTACGCAAGGGACTCGCGCACCGGTCTGGGGCGTTAATGGCCGCTATTTGGGACCGACGATCCGCGTCTGGAAAGGGGATGACGTCAAGCTTATCTACAGTAACCGCCTGGCGGAAAACGTCTCGATGACCATCGCGGGTCTTCAGGTGCCTGGGCCGCTGATGGGCGGCCCGGCGCGCATGATGTCGCCGAATGCTGACTGGGCGCCGGTGTTGCCGATTCGCCAGAGCGCCGCCACCTTGTGGTATCACGCTAATACGCCGAACCGAACCGCGCAGCAGGTTTACAACGGCCTGGCCGGGATCTGGCTGGTAGAAGATGAAGTTAGCAAGTCGCTGCCGATCCCTAACCACTATGGTGTGGATGATTTCCCTGTCATCATCCAGGACAAACGGCTGGATAATTTTGGCGCGCCAGAGTACAGCGAACCGGGAAGCGGCGGTTTTGTCGGCGATACCTTGCTGGTTAACGGCGTACAAAGCCCGTATGTGGAAGTGTCTCGCGGCTGGGTGCGATTGCGTTTGCTGAATGCTTCCAACTCACGTCGCTATCTTTTGCAGATGAGCGACGGTCGCGCACTGCATGTGATTTCGGGTGACCAGGGCTTTTTGCCTGCCCCCGTGTCAGTTAAACAGTTGTCGCTGGCGCCGGGCGAGCGTCGTGAGATCCTGGTCGATATGACCAACGGTGATGAGGTGTCGATCACCTGTGGTGAAGCGGCAAGCATTGTCGACAGGATCCGCGGGTTCTTTGAGCCTTCCAGTATTCTGGTGTCGACGCTGGTGCTGACGTTGCGCCCAACGGGGCTTCTGCCGCTGGTGACAGACAATCTGCCGATGCGCCTGTTGCCAACGGAAATCATGAGCGGCGCGCCGATTCGCAGTCGGGATATCAGCCTTGGCGAAGATCCGGGTATTAATGGGCAGTTGTGGGATGTAAACCGCATTGATATCACCGCTCAGCAGGGCTCCTGGGAGCGCTGGATTGTACGCGCCGATCTGCCACAGTCGTTCCACATTGAGGGTGTGACCTTCCTGATTCGCAATGTGAACGGTGCAATGCCTTTCCCGGAAGACCGGGGCTGGAAAGACACCGTTTGGGTGGATGGTCAGGTGGAACTGTTGGTCTATTATGGACAACCGTCCTGGGCGCATTTCCCGTTCTACTTTAACAGCCAGACTCTGGAAATGGCGGACCGTGGCTCTATCGGGCAGTTACTGGTGAACCCGGCGCCGTAATCCTCTTCTCGCCCGCGAGGGCGAGATAAGAATACCTTTCGATTTCTCATTCGTTCCGGCTTATAATCGCCGGCCTTTGATTATTTTTTTACCATTTTTGGAAGTGTTATGAGCGCAATATCCCTGATCCAGCCAGACAGAGACCTTTTCTCCTGGCCTCAGTACTGGGCAGCCTGTTTTGGTCCCGCACCTTTTTTGCCGATGTCGCGCGACGAAATGGACCAACTTGGCTGGGATAGCTGCGACATTATTTTGGTTACCGGTGATGCGTATGTCGATCATCCGAGTTTTGGTATGGCGATTTGTGGCCGTATGCTGGAATCGCAAGGATTTCGTGTCGGCATCATTGCTCAGCCGGACTGGAACAGCAAAGACGACTTTATGCGTTTGGGCAAACCGAACCTGTTTTTCGGCGTTACCGCTGGCAACATGGACTCGATGATCAACCGCTACACCGCCGATCGCCGACTGCGTCATGATGATGCCTATACCCCGGATAACGTGTCGGGCAAACGCCCGGATCGCGCCACGCTGGTCTACACCCAGCGCTGTAGAGAAGCCTGGAAAGATGTGCCCGTGATCCTCGGCGGCATTGAAGCCAGTCTGCGTCGCACCGCGCACTACGACTACTGGTCGGATACCGTGCGCCGCTCGGTGCTGGTGGATTCTAAAGCCGACATGCTGATGTTCGGCAACGGCGAACGCCCGCTGGTGGAAGTTGCGCACCGTCTGGCGATGGGAGAAACCATCGACCAGATCCGCGATGTGCGTAACACCGCGATTATGGTGAAAGAAGCTCTGCCGGGCTGGAGCGGCGTGGATTCCACACGTCTGGACACACCGGGGAAAATCGATCCCATCCCGCATCCGTATGGCGAAGACTTGCCGTGCGCCGATAACAAGCCGGTAGCGCCGAAAAAGCAGGAAGCAAAAGCAGTCACTGTTCAGCCGCCGCGTCCGAAGCCGTGGGAGAAAACCTACGTGCTGCTGCCATCCTTTGAGAAGGTGAAGGGCGACAAAGTTTTGTATGCGCATGCTTCGCGTATTTTGCACCATGAAACCAACCCTGGCTGCGCGCGTGCGCTGATGCAAAAACATGGCGATCGCTACATCTGGATCAACCCGCCGGCCATTCCGCTCTCGACTGAAGAGATGGACAGCGTTTTTGCTCTGCCGTATAAGCGCGTGCCGCACCCGGCGTATGGCGACAGCCGTATTCCGGCTTATGAGATGATCCGTTTTTCGATCAACATCATGCGCGGCTGCTTTGGCGGCTGCTCCTTCTGTTCGATCACGGAACACGAAGGGCGCATTATTCAGAGCCGCTCGGAAGATTCGATCATCAATGAGATCGAAGCGATTCGCGACACCGTTCCTGGCTTTACGGGCATCATTTCTGACCTCGGCGGCCCCACGGCGAACATGTATATGTTGCGCTGTAAGTCACCGCGCGCGGAGCAAACCTGTCGCCGCCTGTCGTGCGTTTATCCGGATATTTGCCCGCATATGGACACCAATCATGAGCCGACGATTAATCTTTATCGCCGCGCCCGCGATCTGAAGGGCATCAAGAAGATCCTGATCGCCTCCGGGGTACGTTATGACATCGCCGTTGAAGACCCGCGTTACATCAAAGAGCTGGCGACCCATCACGTCGGCGGCTACCTGAAGATTGCGCCGGAACATACCGAAGAAGGCCCATTGTCGAAGATGATGAAGCCGGGTATGGGCAGCTATGACCGTTTCAAAGAGCTGTTTGATACCTATTCGAAACAGGCGGGTAAAGAGCAGTATCTGATCCCTTACTTCATCTCTGCGCACCCCGGTACGCGAGACGAGGATATGGTGAATCTGGCACTGTGGCTGAAACAGCGTCGTTTCCGTCTTGATCAGGTGCAGAACTTCTATCCGTCGCCGCTGGCGAACTCGACCACCATGTATTACACCGGGAAAAACCCGCTGGGTAAAATTGGTTATAAGAGTGAAGATGTGGTGGTGCCGAAAGGGGACAAACAGCGTCGTCTGCATAAAGCGCTGCTGCGTTACCACGATCCGGCTAACTGGCCATTAATCCGTCAGGCGCTGGAAGAGATGGGTAAAAAGCATCTGATCGGCGGTCGCCGTGAGTGCCTGGTTCCGTCACCGACGCTGGAAGAGATGCGCGAAGCGCGTCGTCAGAACCGTAATACGCGTCCGGCATTGACCAAGCACACGCCAGTGGCGCATCAGCGTCAGACACCGGCGAGCGCGAAGAAAGCGCCGTCAACGCCGTCGCGCAAACCGTCTGAAGGGGCGAAAAAACGCGCTAAACCTACGGCAGGGCGCTAAACCTTATTGCCCGGCAGCGCTAACGCTGACCGGGCTTTCGTTTAACGCTACGAACAGTCGGCCGGAAAGGGGCTTGCACCACCCTCCGGCCAGCATCATAGTCTTAGTACAGACCCAGCACTTTCCACCATGCCAGACCCACGGTCAAAAAGACCGCCTGATTAAACAAGCTGATGACAAATCCCGTTCGCCACCACACACCTGTTGGAACATATCCTGCGCCAAACAGGATCGGACCGCGTGCGTGGGTGTACTGGGTGAGTGAACAATACAGGCTGCTGGTAAACGCCAGCATCAACGCCATCGGCGCTGCCGGGATATTCAGGTGCAGGCCAACCCCCAGGAATACGGCATAGAGTGCGGCGATCTGAGCGTTACCGCTGGCGAAGAAGTAATGGGTATAGAAATAGGCGGCATTCAGGATAAGCAGAACGATCACCCAACTGGTACCCTGCATCGTGCTGCCGATACTGTCGCCAATCAGATTGCCAAACCAGGTGGTGAAACCTAATTTCTTCAACTGGTTTGCCATCATTAACAATGCCGCAAACCAGATCAGCGTATCCCATGCGCCTTTCTCGCTTTTGACGTCTTCCCAACTGAGTACGCCGCTCAGTAGCAGAATAGAGAGACCGACAAACGAGGCTGTTGTCGCATCCACCCCCAGCGCATCACCAAAAATCCACAGCACCAGCAGGACGCCGACGGTTGCCAGCATCAACCATTCACCTCGCGTCATGCTTCCCATTTCCGCCAGCTCTTTGCGTGCGATATTGGGAGCATCGGGAGTATGTTTGATTTCCGGTCGGGTCAACCAGTAGACGAGGAGGGGGACGATCAGCAGTGAGACCAGGCAGGGCAGCAGCGCCGCCATAAACCAGCTTCCCCATGTTAAGGTGACGCCTGCGTTTGCCGCCAGTTTCACCGCTAACAGGTTACCGGTGTAGCCCGTCATGAAGAGCGCGGCGGTAACGTCATTCACGTTCCCGATACAGGTGATCAGAAAGGTGCCGATTTTACTGCGAGACTCATCATCGGGTCGTGAATCAAAGCTGCGCGCCAGTGAGTCGGCAATAGGGTAAATCACGCCGCCGCAGCGAGCGGTGTTACTTGGCATCGCCGGAGAGAGGATCAGATCGGCGCAGGCCAGGCCGTAGGCGAGCCCCAGCGTACGTTTGCCCAGTAGGCGGATCATCTGCAAGGCAATACGCCGACCCAGGCCGGTTTTGATAAATCCCCGGGCGATCATAAACGCCACGACAATCAGCCAGATCAGTGAACTGTTCAGTTCACTCAGTGCCGTGGTGATTGCGCCACTGGCGGTTTTATCCCCGGCAGCATAGACGAGCGCAAAAACGGTAATGCCAATGAGGCCCACTGCGCCAATGGGCAGTACTTTTGCAACAATAGAGGCGATAGTGGCTACAAAGATAATGGCCGAGTGCCATGCAGGTGCTGTTAATCCGGTGGGAGGAGGGAGTTGCCACAGTCCGACGGTGATCAACATAATGATAATGAGTGGGAGCCATTTGACGCCCTGGGTTTTGTTTTCCTTCACAATAAGCCACCTATAAAATATTGTTATCAGTTATGGGTGAATATAATTTCCATGAGTAACCAAATGGTTAACTAATATAATGCTGCACCTGAGTTGGCAGGAAATATACAGAGAATCAGGCGGATATTGTTTCGGTGTATGTCAAAATGAAAAAAGCCCGACAGGAAATCGGGCTTAAAAAAGTAACGTGAACGCGTTAACCGCCGAACTGATCCGGGTCTGGCCCCAGACGTTTTCCTTGATCGAGTTTGGCAATTTCGCTCAATTCATCTTTATCGAGACGGAAGTCCCAGACGTTGAAGTTTTCCGCAATACGTGAAGGCGTGACGGATTTCGGGATCACCACCAGACCGCTGTCCAGATGCCAGCGAATCACAATTTGCGCCGGAGATTTGCCATATTTGTCTGCCAGGTCGCGAATAATGGGGCGATCAAATACCCCCTCGCCGCCCTGCGCCAGCGGACTCCAGGATTCTGTCTGGATCTTGTGGGTGGCATTCCAGGAATGCAGTTGGCGCTGCTGCATCAAAGGGTGTAGTTCGATCTGGTTGATAACCGGCGCCAGACCCGTTTCGTCGATCAAACGCTGGAGGTGATTGACCTGAAAGTTACATACGCCAATGCTTTTCACCAACCCCTGCTTTTGCAGGTCGATCATCCCTTTCCATGCTTCAACATAATGGTTAATAGCAGGGACAGGCCAATGCATCAGGTAGAGATCCACGTAGTCGAGCTGTAGCTTGTCCAGGCTTTCCTGCAGTGCTTCATAAGGACGTTTTTGATCGTCATTCCACAACTTGGTGGTGATGAACAGCTCTTCCCGGGCAATGCCCGCATTTTTTAACGCCTTGCCGACCCCTTCTTCATTCTGATACGCGGCAGCAGTGTCAATTGAGCGGTACCCCACTTCCAGCGCTTTATGAATGGCGGAGATCACTTCCTCATTGCTCGCCTTCCAGACACCCAGGCCCAGTTGCGGCATTACATTGCCATCCTGAAGCTTGATAATGGTTGGTGTAGCCATGCGTTCCTCCTTCATATGAGCTCACCGGAGCATCGCCCCGGTGAGGTTGTGTGACTTAAGTCTGGACGAAATGCCCAAAAACGAAAGTCTGAAGCGAAAAAACCTTAGCGCGCCGCCTCATAAATACGGCGGCTGACGTCCAGCGTAATATCCTGATGTTCACCGAGATTTGTGCCACCGTGCGCTTCGAGTTTTGCCAGCAACGCCGGGATAGAGCTGCCGTCCAGACCATAATCCGAGAGACGGGTAGGCACCCCTAATTGCTCAAAGAAACTGCGGGTGGCGGCGATAGCGGCATCAATACGCTGGTCATCAGAACCTTCCGTAATGTTCCAGACGCGCTCGGCGTATTGCAGCAGTTTGGCTCGTTTGGTGTCGCGTTTTTCATTCCACAGCGCTGGCAGAACAATAGCCAGCGTTTGGGCATGATCGAGGCCGTGCATGGCGGTGAGTTCATGACCCAGCATATGGGTTGCCCAGTCCTGGGGAACACCTGCGCCAATCAGACCGTTCAACGCCTGCGTCGCCGCCCACATCACGTTGGCGCGGACATCATAGTTTTCAGGCTCCTGCAGCGCTTTCGGGCCATCTTCAACCAGTGTCAGCAGAATGCCTTCAGCGAAACGATCCTGGATTTTTCCGTCGACCGGGTAGGTAACATACTGTTCTACCGTGTGTACAAACGCATCGACGACGCCGTTGGCAACCTGACGCGGCGGCAGCGTGTAGGTGTAAACCGGATCCAGTACGGCGAAGACCGGCTGTACAAACGGTGTCATAAACGCCAGCTTATCGCCGGTGGTTTTGCGCGAGATAACCGCACCAGAGTTAGATTCAGAACCGGTCGCGGGCAGCGTCAGAACGGAACCCATCGGGACTGCGCTTTTCACGTCGTTGCCGCGGGTTTCCAGAATTTTCCACGGATCGACGCCATCGGTGTAGTGAGCGGCGGCAGCGATAAATTTGGTACCGTCCAGGACGGAGCCTCCCCCTACAGCCAGCAGGAAAGTCACCTTCTCATCACGCACCATTTTGACGGCATTCATCAGCGTTTCATAAGACGGGTTTGGCTCAATCCCGCCAAACTCCAGCACATCAAGACCGCTGAGGGCATCATGCACCTGAGCCAGAACGCCGGTCTTTTTCACGCTACCCCCACCGTAGGTGACTAACACGCGGGCGCCCTGCGGAATTTGCTGGCGCAGATCGGTGATAGCGCCTTTACCGAACAGAATACGGGTTGGGGTATGCAGATTAAAATTGTTCATTGTTCGTTCCCTTATGTGGGTAGAAAAGAGGGCAGGTGGATGGCTGCCTGATGGTGAACATTGTGGTCTTCGGCGGCGTTCCTCTCAATGCTCATTTCTGCCAATGTCTTGCCCATTTCTCCAGAAGGCTGGAGAAAACGGATAAAAGTGCGCACTATGTAGAGGTTGTAAACCAATGGCAAAGTGGCGCGCTATGAACCGAGAAGAGACCTGTCTTCTGCTGACAGATAAAATTAAGCAGCTGAAAAACAATGAGAAGAAGCTTAGTGAATTGCTTCCTGATATTCGCTTGCTGTATGGCTCTGAACCTGGCCTGCGTACGCCTGTGATGTATGAGCCTGGCATCATATTCCTCTTCTCCGGACATAAAATCGGTTATATCAATGAGCGCGTATTTCGCTACGACGCCAATGAATATCTGCTGCTAACAGTACCTTTACCCTTTGAATGTGAAACTTATGCGACGCCAGAACGCCCGCTGGCCGGTATTCGTCTGAATGTGGATATCCTGCAACTGCAGGAGTTGCTGATGGATATTGGTGAGGACGATCGCTTCCAGCCGTCGATGGCGGCGAGCGGGATTAACTCCGCCACGCTGTCAGATGAGATCCTCTGCGCCGCCGAGAGACTGTTAGATGTGATGGAACGGCCACTGGATGCGCGTATTCTGGGTAAACAGATTATCCGTGAAATGCTTTACCACGTGTTGACCGGACCGCGCGGCGGAGCGCTGCTGGCGCTGGTGAGTCGCCAGACACACTTTAGCCTGATTAGCCGTGTGCTTAAGCGCATTGAAAATAAGTACACTGAAAACCTTAACGTTGAGCAACTGGCGGCAGAGGCCAATATGAGCGTCTCCGCGTTCCATCATAATTTTAAATCGGTCACCAGCACGTCGCCGCTGCAATACCTGAAAAGCTACCGACTGCACAAGGCGCGTATGATGATCGTTCATGATGGGATGAAAGCGAGCGCTGCTGCAATGCGGGTAGGCTATGAGAGCGCGTCGCAGTTCAGTCGGGAATTTAAACGTTATTTTGGCGTTACGCCGGGTGAGGATGCGGCGCGAATTCGGACTCTCCAGGGGAGTTAACCGATTCCCGGCTGGTAAGGCCGGGAAAGAGGAGGGACTCAGGCGCTGCAGTACTTTTTCTTGATGACAACGATCACCGTGCCGAGCAGACCTGCGGTCAGCAAGGCAATCGGCAGGATCATTAAAAACGTCATCACCTGATCTTCATGACGTTTGACGAACGGGATCATGCTGAGCGCATAGCCGAAGCTGGTCACCACGCCAACCCACAGAAGACCGCTCAACCAGTTAAAAAACTGGAATCTGCGGTTAGAGAGTCCGGAAATTCCCGCCATTGTGGGCAACAGCGTGCGGACAAACGCCAAAAAACGCCCAACCAGCAGGGCCAGAAGGCCGTGTCGGTCAAACATACAGGTTGCGCGTTGATGGTATTTGGACGGTAACTGTGCCAGCCAGCCTTTCACCGTTTGGGTATTTCCCAGCCAGCGACCCTGAATATAGCTGAGCCAACAGCCCAGACTGGCCGCCGCGGTTAAAATAGCCACGGTGGGTACAAAGTCCATCACTCCTTGTGCAATCAGCGCTCCTGCCAGTATCAGCAGGCTGTCTCCGGGTAAAAAGGATGCAGGCAGCAGGCCGTTTTCTAAAAACAGCGTGGTAAACATCACAAAGTAGACAACGCTAACAACATGTGGATCCGCCAGCGCAGCAAAATCGTGTTGCCAGAGCGCAGCGATTATATCTTGAATGACAGCCATGGACTTTCCTGTGGAACCGCGTTTAAGTGCCTATTGTACTCTCGAATTGCCCGGGACGCTTTGATCCCGGACGCAACAAACACAGACTTTTCTGCTGGAAGTGTCTGCAATTATGTCCATTGGCGGCAACTTTACACGATCCGGGCAAATCCTGCGGCTAAATCCTCAATAAGATCGTCAACATTTTCTAAACCAATATGTAAGCGAATAAGTGTTCCGCTGAAATCCACCACGCCTTCCGGGCGAATAGCGGCAATGTGCTCAGGTTGATTCGCCAGAATCAAGGATTCAAAACCACCCCATGAGTAGGCCATGCTGAACAGGCTGAAGTTGTCGAGGTAGGCTGACATCTCGTCATTATTAAGCTTTTTATTCAGAACAAATGAAAACAAACCGCTGCTGCCGGTAAAATCGCGCTTCCAGAATTCATGGCCTTTACTGCCGGGGAGCGCAGGATGGTTGACGCGCGTGACTTGCGGGTGGTTTGCCAGCCATTCAGCCACTTTCAGGCTGCTTTCATGATGCTGACGCAGGCGCACGCCCAATGTACGTAAACCACGGCTGGTCATGTACGCCGTGTCGGCATCCAGCATTTGTCCCATCAGATAGGCATTCTCACGCAGTTGCTCCCAGCAGCGGGCGTTGGAAACCGCCGTGCCGACCATCGCGTCAGAGTGTCCAATCAGATATTTTGTCCCTGCCTGAATAGAGATATCGATTCCAAAATCCAGCGCTTTAAATAGCACCCCGGCGGCCCAGGTGTTATCAATCATGATAATCGCATCAGGCGCAACTCGTCTGACGGCTTCAACAATCGCTGGGATGTCATGGACTTCCATTGTGATGGAGCCCGGGGATTCCAGGAAAACGATTCGGGTGTTGGGCTGAATGTGTTTTATGATATCGGCGCCGATCATGGGGTCGAACCAGCCGGTGGTCACGCCGAGTTTGGCGAGAATTTTGGTGCAGAAATCCTGGCTTGGCTCGTAGGCTGTGTTGGTCATCAGCACGTGATCGCCCTGTTCGACGAAAGCCAAAATGGTGTTGGCGACGGCCGCCGCGCCACAGGGGAACAAGGCGCATCCGACGCCGCCCTCCAGTTCGCACATTGCTTCCTGGAGAGAGAAATGGGTCAACGTTCCGCGACGGCCATAGAAAAGCTCGCCGTTGGCGCGGTTGTGGGTGGCGTGTTTTTTCGCTTCAACGGTTTCGAACACCAGTGAAGAAGCGCGTTGAATCACGCTGTTTACCGATCCCAGGGTGTACTTTTTACTGCGCCCTGCATTCACAAATTGGGTATCAAGGTGTTTTTTTGCCATGTCGCACGACCTGTTTTTTTATACGTCTGGATGTCTAAACTAACATGAATGCTGCACCACGCATCCAGAGGAATCTCGATAAAGCAGAAAATTTTATCAAAATAACCTCTCGTGACTTTTTTACTGCGTAAGCGCAAGGAAAAGAAACCAAAGGTGCGGCAATATGTAAATAGTAATGAGAACGACTATCAATTCGACGTCGTTTTGATATTATTGCGCTCAGATTTTGTGATTTGCGTCCTGGAGATACAGAGTGGGTAATAATTTGATGCAGACGGATCTTTCCGTCTGGGGTATGTATCAGCACGCCGACATTGTGGTTAAGTGCGTGATGATTGGTCTGATTCTGGCGTCAGTGGTCACCTGGGCTATCTTCTTCAGCAAAAGCGTTGAGCATTTCACGCAGAAGCGCCGACTCAAGCGTGAGCAGGAGCAGCTGGCTGAAGCCCGTTCTTTGGATCAGGCAAGCGATATCGCTTCTGAATTTGACGAAAAAAGTTATAGCGCTATGTTGATTAACGAAGCGCAAAACGAACTGGAACTGTCAGAAGGCAGTGAAGATAACGAAGGTATTAAAGAGCGTACAGGGTTCCGTCTGGAACGCCGCGTCGCAGCCGTGGGTCGTCATATGGGACGGGGTAACGGCTATCTGGCGACTATCGGTGCGATCTCTCCTTTTGTGGGTCTGTTCGGTACGGTATGGGGCATCATGAACAGCTTCATCGGTATCGCGCAAACGCAAACCACTAACCTTGCCGTCGTGGCGCCGGGTATCGCAGAAGCGCTATTGGCGACGGCGATTGGCTTGGTTGCGGCTATTCCTGCGGTGGTTATCTACAACGTCTTTGCTCGCCAGATTGGTAGCTATAAAGCGATGCTGGGCGACGTGGCGGCACAGGTGTTGTTGCTGCAAAGCCGTGATCTGGATTTGAACGCGAGTGTCTCCGCTCAGCCGGTACGTGCCGCGCAGAAATTACGTGTAGGATAATGTTTCATGGCAATGCGTCTTAACGAAAACCTGGACGATAACGGTGAAATGCATGAAATCAACGTGACGCCGTTTATCGACGTTATGCTGGTTCTGCTGATCATCTTTATGGTGGCTGCGCCCCTGGCGACGGTGGATGTGAAGGTGAATTTGCCTGCCTCCTCCAGTGTGCCGCAACCTCGTCCGGAAAAACCGATTTACCTGTCTGTGAAGGCCGATAACTCCATGTTCATCGGCAACGATCAGGTCACGGATGAAACCATGATCAACGCGCTTAATACGTTGACCGAAGGAAAGAAAGACACCACGATCTTCTTCCGCGCGGACAAAACGGTTGATTACGAAACCATGATGAAGGTAATGGACTCGCTGCATCAGGCGGGTTACCTGAAAATTGGTTTGGTTGGCGAAGAGGTCGCAAAAGCGAAGTAATCGTTTTGCCGGACGGTGCCTGGGCCTGTCCGGCCTGCTTTCTGCGGCTCATTGGCCGGGCAGGCATCGTCGCCCGGCACAACCCTACTCACCGTTGTCCTTGAAAACCTCTTCCACACTTTCACTCTTCGCGTTTATTGTCGATTCTCATCCAGTGCTACCGTCGTGATATTGGCTGTCCGGTAATTGCCATCGGAAAGTTTACGGGTCAGACGTAATGTGGCTGTTTCCCGCGTCAGCAAGTGCTGCCAGCTGCTTTCCAGGCGAGCCATGATTTTGTCATGTAGCTCCGGGCGTTGCTGCGTGAGGGTGTTAATGATCGCGCCGTAGATCTCTTCCTTTACCTGAAGGGCATAGATTTCACGGCGGTTTTGCCATTTTAACCGCACCAGCGCGGCGGGAATTGACACCATCTCTTGCGCGACGTTTTCAAGGATGGCATTTTTATTGGCAATTAACGCGTCAAGATTTTGCTTTAAGATAAATTCATCACTTTTATCGCTATCTAAAGCTAAATAAACATTATTATCCTCAACGTCTTTCATTTTACGCATCTTCCAGAGAATAAAAGATAGGGGTGTTTTTCTCCCCGGTAATTAAATTAAGCCAAATTTTATTACCATCGTCGTTTATCCGTGCGGTTGTTTCTGCCAGTATTTTGCTGACGGTTTGCGCATCAATATCACCTTCGGCCTGCAGTGCATTTATAAGGCGGGCAAACGTTTCAATTTTGGCAACTCGATATAATCGATCTTTTAAATGGCGGTCGCGTTCTTCAAGTAGCATATTCCTGGCTTGGCCAGTTGCGGTGGCGCTAATTAAAATATCTGATTCATAATCGCTGAGTGATTTCTTTCCCTGAGCTAAATTTTCACTCTTTTCTGCGGTGCCGGGTTCAGTGGGGGAAGGTGATAAATGAAAACGAGACGGAACAAGATGCTCGGGAAGCATGCTGTAATATCCTTTCCTGTCAATAGTATAACGAGTGTGTTTATAAGGCGGGTTTCGTTGACAATAGCATGGTGTAATTTTAAAATCAAAAAAAATGGAGCCAAAAAATGAACAGTATTTTTTATTCTGTTATTACCCTGCTATTGCTTACCTTTGGTGTTCTTGTCCTGATGCGAGGACTTAATAAAAATTATTCTGAAGCGGGAGCAAGCGCAACCCATCAGCAGGAACCGATGACGAAAGAAGAAGGTGAAGATCATTTTTCATCGCTCATGAACACTATTACGCCGGTATGGTACTGGCGAGTTAATCATGAATATATCGATTTTCTTCACGCCACGATAAAACGGATGACGGTGGCTGAATTGAATGGAACGCCAGGTTTGTTTGATGCGCAAAGACGTTGTAGCGATCTTAATTCTGCGGTGTACAAATACTATGACAATATTAAAAAACGTTGTCTGAATGGAGAAAAGGTATCGCATTCTGATCTTGATGTACTCAATTTGCGACAATGTTTTCGGGAGTTCAGCCTGGAGGCTTATCCTTCCCTGGTCGCGCTGGTGTGGCCAGAATATCAGCGCCCGCTCGTAAAACCAGATGACGTTTGAGCGCTGTGAATCTGCTGCTGTAAGAATGGTCGGAAGCGGTTTTTTACTCACTGGCCGGGTAAGGCAAAAGGGCCGCCCGGCGCAATGTCTTTACTTATCTGATGATGCTTGCCACAGATTCAGTTTGCCATCCGCGACATGCTTATCAATCTGCGTGAGTTCTTCAGGGGTGAACGTCAGGTTATTCAGCGCCTGAACGTTCTCTTCCAGTTGTTCAGGGCGACTGGCTCCAATCAGTACGGATGTGACCCGGGGATCCTTCAGCAGCCAGCTTAATGCCATTTGCGCCATCGACTGTCCGCGCTGTTGCGCCATCTCGTTGAGCAAACGCAGGCTGGCAATATTCTCTTCGGTGAGCATGTTCTCCGTCAGGCCACGGGCCTTTTTCCCTTCACGCTGCATGCGGGAACCTTCCGGGATTCCGTTCAGGTATTTTCCCGTGAGCAATCCCTGGGCGAGCGGGGTAAAGGCGATGCAACCTGTCCCGTTAGCCTCCAGCGTATTCAGCAGACCACTTTTATCAACCCAACGGTTTAACAGGTTGTAGGAGGGTTGATGGATCAGCAGCGGGATCTTCCATTCGCGCAGCAGATCGGCCATCTGCTGAGTACGTTCGGGGGAGTATGAGGAGATGCCGACATAAAGCGCTTTCCCGCTTTGTACCGCCTGAGCCAGCGCAGAAGCCGTCTCTTCCATCGGCGTATTTTCATCGACCCGGTGCGAATAGAAGATATCGACGTAATCCAGCCCCATACGTTGCAGGCTCTGATCGAGGCTCGCCAGCAGGTATTTACGTGAACCGCCAGCGCCATAAGGACCCGGCCACATATCGTATCCGGCTTTGGTGGAGATTAGCAGTTCATCGCGATGGTTCGCAAAATCGCGGCGTAACAGGCGGCCAAAATTCTCCTCTGCACTGCCCGGAGGCGGTCCATAGTTATTGGCCAGATCAAAATGGGTGATACCTAAATCAAATGCTTTCCGCAGCAGGGCTTGCTGTGAATCCAGCGCGTGAACGTGACCGAAACTGTGCCACAAGCCCAGTGACAGCGCAGGCAAACGCAAACCACTTCTCCCGCAATAGCGATAAAGCATTTGCTTATAACGTTCAGGGTTAGCTAACCAGGTCATGCAATCTCCTTAGAGCTGTTGGATTTCAAAACAACGTTTCTATTCTAGCGACTGCGTCAGATCTGTCCCGTTCGCCAGGTCACATTGAGATGAAATATTGGGCAAAAATACGCTGCTATGCTTTGCTTAAAAAAACATCTGTGCCGGAGTGAGGGTATGCCGAGACTAACTGCCAAAGATTTTCCGCAAGAACTGCTCGATTACTACGACTACTATGCGCATGGAAAGATATCCAAACGTGAGTTTCTCAACCTCGCCGCGAAGTACGCTGTGGGTGGCGTGACGGCGCTTGCGCTGTTTAACCTGCTGAAACCGAATTATGCACTGGCAATGCAGGTGGAATTTACCGACCCGGATATTGTGCCGGAATACATTACCTATCCGTCACCGAACGGGCATGGCGACGTTCGCGGGTATCTGGTCAGGCCCGCAAAGGCTGAAGGTAAAACGCCCGCTGTGGTGGTGGTTCATGAGAATCGAGGGCTGAATCCTTATATTGAAGATGTGGCGCGGCGAGTGGCGAAGGCCGGTTACATTGCACTGGCGCCAGATGGCCTGAGTTCTGTGGGCGGTTACCCTGGTAACGATGATAAAGGCCGGGAACTGCAGCAACAGGTTGACCCCACAAAATTAATGAATGATTTTTTTGCCGCCATTGAGTTTATGCAGCGCCATCCGGCGGCGACGGGTAAGGTCGGTATCACCGGCTTTTGCTATGGCGGCGGGGTATCTAATGCGGCGGCGGTAGCGTATCCGGAGTTGGCCTGCGCGGTTCCTTTTTATGGCCGCCAGGTTCCGGCGTCAGATGTCCCCAAAATCAACGCGCCTTTGTTATTACACTATGCCGCTCTGGATACGCGGATTAACGAGGGTTGGCCCGCCTATGAAACGGCGCTTAAAGCAAATAATAACGTCTTCGAAGCGTATATTTACCCTGGGGTAAATCACGGTTTTCACAATGATTCGACACCGCGCTATGACAAATCCGCCGCCGATCTTGCCTGGCAGCGTACATTGGCCTGGTTCGAAAAGTATTTACGCTGAAAGGTATGAGGCTGCTTATAAGTATTAAGACCGGACATTGAATAATAATAGTTTCCCATTCCGTTAGCATTTATTCAATATTGTGATTGAGGGGGGTCTTATCGCATAAAAAATGAAAAGTAAGTATATCTTCTTCACATTTTGCCGATAACGAAGATAAGTCACGCCTAATGGCGAATCCTCATTTACGGCAAGGGAATACTTATGTACTTACTGCGAAATCTCTCTATTCGTGTTGTCATGCTGACAATATTGGGCCTTTTTTGTCTGCTCTGGTCGGGCGTCGGTGTATTTAGTATCCATGCCTTATCTAACGTCACGCAAGGGAACGAAGTTGACCGACATCTGGTACGTCAGATGACGGTACTCAGCCAGGGCAACGATCAGTATTTTCGCTTCGTTACCCGTCTGAGTCGCGCAATGGACGTGAAAATCGGCGGCGGCATCCCGGACTTCGCGCCTGCACAGCAATCGCTTGATAATATGCGTAAAAAACTCCAGGAGATGAAAACGTTGTCGCCGGGTCCAATGAACCCGGAGGTGGCTGCAGCGGTGCTGGCGAGTTGGCAAGCCTTGCTGGACAAGGGGATTATGCCGCAAATGCAACTGGCAACGCAGGGTTCTCAGGCGGCATGGCGCGAGCAGGCAACGACCGTGACGCCCGCCTTAAGTCGTGCGTTTGGTGCCAGTGTAGAGCGTTTTAACCACGAAGCCGGGACCCAACTGGATCACACCCGTGTCATGGTGGATGGTCAAACATCGGTTATCCGCACGATGATCATCACCGCCGCGATTCTGGGTATCGCAATCCTCCTCTTTACTGACCGTTATCTTGTGGTGCTGCTGATGAAGCCGCTGGCGCGTATCCGTCAGCAGTTTCGCCAGATTGCGCAGGGCGATCTCAGCCAGCCGATTGAAGATCTGGGGCGTAACTGTGTGGGGCAACTGATGCCTTTGCTCCGTGCAATGCAGGACAGTCTGCGTGAAGCGGTGAGCACGATTCGCTCAGGCAGTGACAATATCTGGCGCGGCGCGACGGAGATCTCAAGCGGAAACAACGATCTCTCTTCCCGCACAGAGGAACAGGCTGCCGCACTGGAAGAGACGGCTGCCAGCATGGAACAACTTACCGCAACGGTAAAACTGAATGCAGATAACGCGCGCCAGGCCAGCCAACTTGCAGATATTGCATCAGCCACCGCCGAAAAAGGCGGCGCGCTGGTGTCGGAAGTGGTTGATACCATGGACGGTATTTCTGCAAGTTCAAAGCAGATTGCCGAAATCACTACCGTTATCAACAGCATCGCCTTCCAGACCAATATCCTGGCGCTGAATGCCGCCGTTGAAGCCGCCAGAGCGGGCGAGCAAGGTCGCGGATTTGCGGTTGTCGCAGGCGAAGTGCGCAATCTGGCCAGCCGCAGTGCGGGCGCCGCGAAAGAGATCGAAACGTTGATTGCTGAATCAGCGCATCGTGTCGGGCAGGGAGCGCAGCTGGTGAAAGATACCGGCTCGACCATGGAGGCCATTCTGCGGGGCGTCACGGAAGTTACTACCATCATGAAGCAAATTGCATCGGCCTCCGAGGAGCAGAGCAAAGGCATCTCTCAGGTGGGGGTGGCGATCACCCAGATGGACAGCGTGACCCAACAAAACGCCGCGCTCGTGGAGCAGATCTCAGCGGCCGCGTCAGCGCTGGAACGTCAAACTGAGGAGTTGCAGCACTCAGTACAGCGGTTCCGCCTCTCTCATAGCGAACCGCAGACTCAGCCGGGAAAAAACACCTCCGGCCCAGCCCAAACCGGGGCTTCTGCTTCTGGTTTAACCGATGAGTGGGTTGCCTTTTAATCAGGGTAAAAAGTACGTAATACCGCTGGCCTTTGTTTAAAAAATCGCTATATAATTTATTATATAGCGATTGGAGGCGGTATGAAAAATCATTTTGGCAAAGGTTTGATGGCTGGGTTAAACGCATCACACGCTGACAGCGCATGTAATGTGGCGAATTTTTGTGCCGATTATAAACGTGGTTTCGTATTAGGTTTTTCGCATCGAATGTTTGAAAAAACAGGCGATCGCCAACTTAGCGCCTGGGAGGCGGGAATTCTTACTCGCCGTTATGGACTGGATAAAGAGATGGTGATGGACTTCTTTAGAGAGAATCAGTCGAATACTACAATTCGATTTTTCATGGCCGGTTATCGACTCGAAGCTTGATCCAAAAGGGGTATTCTCTTGGTTTAATTAATTACACTATTGTCTTACACCTTCGTTTTATTGTCCCGTCGCAGTATCATAATATACATAACCATAAAGAAAGTGTGGTAAATGGCGCACCGATCGCAGTATGGTTTTTGCGATGGGTGCAAAATAGAGCCAGGTCTTTGCAACGGAATAACAATATAATGACTGGAGATAATACTCTCACCAATTCTCACGGCGTTAACCGTCGTGATTTCATGAAGCTTTGTGCAGCACTAGCCGCTACGATGGGGCTCAGTAGCAAAGCCGCCGCAGAAATGGCCGAGTCGGTTACCCGTCCTCAGCGTCCACCGGTTATCTGGATTGGCGCTCAGGAATGTACGGGTTGTACTGAATCCCTGCTGCGAGCAACTCACCCAACGGTAGAAAACCTTGTTCTGGAGACCATCTCTCTTGAATATCATGAGGTTCTTTCCGCCGCCTTCGGCCATCAGGTCGAGGAGAACAAACACAATGCTCTGGAGAAATACAAAGGGCAGTATGTGTTGGTTGTCGATGGTTCTATCCCATTAAAAGATAACGGTATTTACTGCATGGTTGCCGGTGAGCCTATTGTGGATCATATCCGCAGAGCGGCTGAAGGCGCGGCGGCGATTATCGCTATCGGCTCCTGTGCTGCATGGGGCGGCGTGGCTGCTGCGGGCGTGAACCCAACGGGTGCCGTCGGTTTGCAGGAAGTACTGCCAGGCAAAACCATCATCAATATCCCAGGCTGTCCGCCTAACCCGCACAACTTCCTTGCGACAGTTGCGCACATCATTACGTATGGCAAACCACCGAAACTGGATGCGAAAAATCGTCCTACCTTTGCCTATGGTCGCTTGATTCACGAACATTGCGAACGCCGCCCGCACTTTGATGCCGGTCGTTTTGCGAAAGAGTTTGGTGATGAAGGCCACCGTGAAGGCTGGTGCCTCTACCATCTGGGCTGTAAAGGGCCAGAAACCTACGGTAACTGCTCCACACTGCAGTTCTGTGATGTCGGCGGTGTGTGGCCGGTCGCGATTGGACACCCTTGCTACGGCTGTAACGAAGAAGGCATTGGTTTCAACAAAGGTATCCACCAGCTCGCTCATGTGGAAAATCAAACTCCGCGCTCAGAAAAACCTGACGTGAACATGAAAGAGGGCGGCAACGTTTCTGCTGGCGCTATCGGGTTGCTTGGCGGTGTTGCTGGGCTGGTTGCCGGTGTCAGCGTGATGGCGGTACGTGAACTGGGGCGTCAGCAAAAGAAAGATGACGCTGACTCACGGGGAGAATAACCGTGAACAGACGTAACTTTATTAAAGCAGCCTCCAGCGGGGCATTGCTGTTAGGCGCCGCGCCGTCTGTCAGCTATGCAGCTGCCGAAAATCGCCCGCCGATCCCAGGATCGCTGGGGATGTTGTATGACTCGACGCTGTGCGTAGGCTGTCAGGCCTGCGTAACCAAGTGTCAGGATATCAACTTCCCGGCGCGTAACCCTGAAGGGGAACAGACCTGGTCCAATAACGACAAACTGTCTCCATACACCAATAACGTTATTCAGGTGTGGCGTAGTGGTGATGGCGTCAACAAGGACCAGGAAGAGAACGGCTACGCGTACATTAAAAAACAATGTATGCACTGCGTCGATCCCAACTGCGTCTCTGTTTGTCCGGTATCTGCACTCAAAAAAGATCCCAAAACCGGCATCGTCCATTACGACAAAGATGTGTGTACCGGTTGTCGTTACTGCATGGTTGCCTGTCCTTACAACGTGCCGAAATACGACTACAACAACCCGTTTGGTGCACTGCATAAATGTGAACTGTGTAACCAGAAAGGTGTTGAGCGTCTTGATAAAGGCGGTTTGCCAGGCTGCGTCGAAGTTTGTCCGGCCGGGGCAGTCATTTTTGGTACACGTGAAGAGCTGATGGCGGAAGCGAAAAAACGTCTGGCACTGAAACCAGGCAGCGACTACCACTATCCGCGCCAAACGTTGAAATCGGACGATACCTATCTGCAGACGGTACCGAAGTACTACCCGCATCTGTACGGTGAAAAAGAGGGCGGTGGTACACAGGTGCTGGTGTTGACGGGGGTTCCTTATGAGAATCTGGACCTTCCGCAGCTGGCCGATCTTTCAACAGGCGCACGTTCCGAACATGTTCAACACACCCTGTATAAAGGCATGATGCTACCACTGGCCGTGCTGGCGGGCTTAACCGTGCTGGTTCGTCGTAACACCAAAAACGACCATCACGACGGAGGAGACGATCATGAGTCATGATCCTAAACCGCTGGGCGGAAAAATAGTCAGTAAACCGGTCATTATTTTTGGGCCGCTTATCATCCTCTGCATGATCCTCATCGTGAAACGTCTGGTATTCGGATTGGGGTCTGTCTCCGATCTGAACGGCGGTTTCCCGTGGGGCGTGTGGATCGCGTTTGACCTGTTGATCGGCACCGGTTTCGCCTGTGGCGGCTGGGCGCTGGCGTGGGCGGTGTATGTCTTTAATAAAGGGGAATATCACCCGCTGGTACGTCCTGCATTGCTGGCGAGCCTGTTCGGTTATTCCCTCGGTGGTCTGTCGATCACTATCGACGTAGGCCGCTACTGGAACCTGCCGTACTTCTACATTCCGGGCCACTTTAATGTGAACTCGGTACTGTTCGAAACGGCGGTCTGTATGACCATCTATATCGGCATCATGGCGCTGGAATTTGCCCCAGCCTTGTTTGAACGTCTGGGGTGGAAAGTGTCCCTCAAGCGTCTGAACAAAGTGATGTTCTTTATCATTGCCCTCGGCGCGCTGCTGCCGACCATGCACCAGTCTTCAATGGGTTCATTGATGATTTCTGCGGGTAATAAGGTCCATCCGCTATGGCAAGCCTATGAAATGTTGCCGCTGTTCTCGGTATTGACCGCCTTTATCATGGGCTTCTCGATCGTGATTTTTGAAGGTTCGCTGGTACAAAGCGGTCTGAAAGGGAACGGTCCGGACGAGAAAAGTTTGTTCATTAAGCTAACGAACACGATCAGCGTCCTGCTGGCGATCTTCGTGGTTCTGCGCTTTGGTGAACTTATCTATCGGGACAAACTGTCGTATGCGTTTGCAGGCGACTTCTACTCAGCCATGTTCTGGCTTGAGGTTGTTCTGATGGTCTTCCCGCTGGTGGTACTGCGCATCGCGAAACTGCGTAACGACTCACGTATGTTGTACCTGTCCGCGCTGAGCGCGTTGTTAGGTTGTGCAACATGGCGTCTGTCCTACTCGCTGGTGGCATTCAATCCAGGCGGCGGCTACCACTACTTCCCGACCTGGGAAGAACTGTTGATTTCTATTGGTTTTGTGGCTATTGAGATTTGCGCATATATCGTACTCATTCGTCTACTGCCGATACTTCCTCCTTTAAAGCAAAACGATCAAAATCGTCATGAGGCGAGCAAAGCATGAGCCAGAGAATTACTATTGATCCGGTAACCCGTATTGAGGGGCATTTACGCATCGACTGCGAAATCGAAAATGGCGTGGTATCAAAAGCATGGGCATCCGGCACCATGTGGCGCGGCATGGAAGAGATCGTGAAAAACCGCGATCCGCGCGATGCGTGGATGATTGTGCAGCGTATTTGTGGTGTTTGTACCACGACTCACGCTATCTCTTCCGTGCGTGCAGCAGAAAGCGCGTTGAATATTGATGTTCCCGTGAACGCACAGTACATCCGTAACATCATTCTGGCAGCGCACACCACGCATGACCATATCGTGCACTTCTATCAGCTGTCTGCGCTGGACTGGGTGGACATCACCTCCGCACTGAAAGCCGATCCGGCGAAAGCCTCGGCGATGCTGAACGGCGTGTCGACCTGGCACCTGAACAGCGCGGAAGAGTTCACCAAGGTTCAGAACAAGATTAAAGATCTGGTTGCCAGCGGCCAGTTAGGCATTTTTGCTAACGGTTGCTGGGGTCACCCGGCGATGCAACTGCCGCCGGAAGTGAACCTGATTGCGGTGGCGCACTACCTGCAGGCGCTGGAATGCCAGCGTGATGCAAACCGCGTCGTGGCACTGCTGGGCGGTAAAACACCGCACATTCAGAACCTGGCGGTCGGTGGGGTAGCGAACCCTATCAATCTGGACGGTCTGGGCGTGCTGAACCTTGAACGCCTGATGTACATTAAGTCCTTCATCGATAAACTGAGCGACTTTGTTGAGCAGGTTTACAAGGTGGATACCGCGGTTATTGCGGCGTTCTATCCTGAGTGGCTGGAACGCGGCCAGGGTGCGGTGAACTACCTGAGCGCGCCGGAATTCCCGACTGACGGTAAAAACGGAAGCTTCCTGTTCCCTGGTGGTTACATCACGGATGCGAACCTGTCTACCTATCGTCCGATCACCTCTCACTCCGACGAATACCTGATCAAAGGGATTCAGGAAAGTGCGAAGCACGCGTGGTACAAAGACGAATCGCCGCAGGCACCGTGGGAAGGCACAACGGTTCCGGATTACACCGGTTGGTCAGATGACGGCAAATACTCCTGGGTTAAAGCGCCAACCTTCTACGGTAAAACTGTCGAAGTGGGCCCGCTGGCCAACATGCTGTGTAAACTGGCGGCGAAACGTGAGTCTACTCATGCCAAGCTGAATGAAATCATTGCGATTTACACCAAGCTGACCGGTAAAACGATCGAAGTGGCGCAGCTGCATTCGACGCTGGGCCGCATTATTGGTCGTACTGTTCACTGCTGTGAACTGCAGCATGTCCTGCAGGATCAGTATAACGCGCTGATCGTGAACATCGGCAAAGGCGACCACACGACCTTCGTGAAACCGAATATTCCGGCAACTGGCGAATTCAAAGGTGTCGGCTTCCTGGAAGCGCCACGCGGTATGCTTTCTCACTGGATGGTGATTAAAGACGGCATTATCAGCAACTACCAGGCGGTTGTACCGTCAACCTGGAACTCTGGCCCACGTAACTTTAATGACGAAGTGGGACCGTATGAGCGCTCTCTGGTAGGGACGCCGATCGCCGATCCGAACAAACCGCTGGAAGTGGTGCGTACCATTCACTCCTTCGACCCTTGTATGTCATGTGCTGTGCATGTGGTGGACGTTGACGGGAACGAAGTCGTCTCAGTTAAGGTTCTGTAATGCGGATATTAGTCTTAGGGGTCGGCAATATTTTGCTGACCGATGAAGCCATCGGAGTACGTATCGTTGAAGCGTTAGAACAGCGATATGTGCTGCCGGATTTCGTTGAGATCCTCGATGGCGGCACGGCGGGAATGGAGCTTCTCGGCGATATGGCGAACAGAGATCACCTGATCATTGCTGACGCCATTGTGTCGAGAAAAAACACACCGGGAACCATGATGATCCTGCGGGATGAAGAGATTCCGGCACTGTTTACCAACAAGATCTCCCCGCATCAGCTTGGGCTGGCCGACGTTTTGTCGGCCCTTCGCTTCACCGACGAATTTCCGAAGAAACTGACCCTGGTGGGGGTTATCCCGGAATCGCTGGAACCGCATATTGGCTTAACGCCGACAGTGGAAGCGATGATTGAACCTGCTTTAGAGCAGGTTCTTGCCGCGCTGCGCGAATCAGGTGTTGAAGCTATCCCACGGGAGGCGGCGCATGTCTGAGGAGTTTTTAGGGTTCCAGACTCCCCCGAAGGCGCAGATTCAGACCGCGTTTGAAGAGATTGCGCAGCGTTCGATGCACGATCTCGCTTTTCTGCATCCGAATATGCCGGTGTACGTCTCTGATTTTACGCTATTTGAAGGTCAATGGACGGGGTGTGTTATCACCCCGTGGATGTTGAGTGCGCTGATTTTCCCTGGGCCGGAACAACTCTGGCCGCAGCGTAAAGTCAGTGAAAAACTGGGGCTTCGTCTGCCCTACGGCACAATGACCTTTACCGTTGGCGAACTGGATGGCGTTTCACAGTATCTCTCCTGTTCGCTGATGTCGCCGCTTAATCACAGCATGTCGGCTGAAGAAGGGGTCCGCCTGGCGGATGACTGTGCGCGGATGCTGCTGTCGCTGCCGGTTAGCAATCCTGACGCGCCACAGCTAAATCGTCGTGCGCTGCTGCTGGGCCGTAGGAACTGCGAAAATGCATGAGTTGTCTCTGTGCCAGAGCGCCGTTGAGATCATCGTGCAGCAGGCAGAACAACATGATGTAAAGCGGGTCACCGGCGTGTGGCTGGAGATCGGGGCGCTCTCTTGCGTTGAAGAGAGCGCTGTGCGTTTCAGTTTCGATATCGTTTGCCAGGGTACGGTTGCGCAGGGATGTGAGCTTCACATCGACTACAAACCGGCTCAGGCCTGGTGTTGGGATTGTAGCCAGGCGGTTGAAATCTCACAGCATGATGCTCAGTGTCCGCTTTGTCATGGCGATCGTCTGCGTGTTGAAACTGGCGATACGTTGAAAGTAAAAAGTATTGAAGTTGAATAACCCGTTGTACATTCCAGGTGGTTAACTATGTGTATTGGAGTTCCGGGTCAGGTGCTGGCCGTCGGTGAAGATATTCACCAGCTTGCGCAGGTTGAAGTGTGCGGCATCAAGCGTGATGTCAACATTGCGCTGATATGTGAAGGCGATACTGCTGAGCTGGTCGGGCAGTGGGTACTGGTGCATGTGGGATTTGCGATGAGTATCATCGACGAAGAGGAAGCCAAAGCCACATTAGATGCACTGCGCCGTATGGAGTATGACGTCACCAGCGCCTGATAACCCCTGATGACAATCTGTTAAGTGCCCTTACATCGATGTATAATTAATTATACATCGATAGTGAGGACACCCGCATGCTTAAATCCTTACGCCAGCTTTCCTTGCTGGCGTTGCTTTTTTCCCTGCCATTACTGGCTCAGGCCGACCGAACATTTACCGATCAACTTGGCCGCCAGGTGACTGTTCCGGACTCCGTGGATCGCGTGGTCGTGCTTCAGCATCAGACGCTAAACCTGTTGGTGCAGATGAATGCCACCGACAAAATTGTTGGCGTGATGGCGAACTGGAAACAGCAACTTGGCGACGGTTACGCGCGCCTGGCTCCGGAACTGACAAAGAAAGCCACCCTGGGTGATTTAACCCATGTGGATGCTGAAGCGTTGGTGGCTCTGCACCCCCAGGTCGTGTTCGTCACGAACTACGCGCCACAGGAGATGATCGACAAGATAAGCCACCTCGGCATTCCGGTGGTGGCTATTTCTCTGCGTGTTGATACCGCCGGTGAACAATCCAAAATAAATCCGACGATGGCGGATGAAGAACAGGCTTACGATCGGGGTCTGCGTGAAGGTATTACGCTTATCGGCGATATCGTCAACAAGCCGGAAGAGGCAAAAGCGCTGATTGCAGCAACGGATAACGGGCGCAAGAGGGTCAGCGATCGTTTGCAGGCTATTCCTGAAAATCAGCGTGTTCGCGCTTATATGGCGAACCCGGATCTGACCACCTACGGTTCCGGTAAATATACCGGGGTGATGATGGCGCATGCGGGGGCGCTGAATGTAGCGGCTGCCACGATTAAAGGCTTCAAACCGGTAGCCATGGAACAGGTGATTGCCTGGAACCCGCAGGTGATCTTCGTGCAGGATCGCTATCCGAAAGTGGTCGACGAGATCCTGCAAAGCCCGCAGTGGCAGGTGATTGATGCGGTGAAAAATCACCGCGTATACCTAATGCCAGACTATGCCAAAGCCTGGGGCTACCCGATGCCGGAAGCGATGGGCATCGGTGAATTGTGGATGGCGAAAAAGCTCTATCCACAGATGTTTCAGGATATTGATATGCGTAATGTCGCCAATGACTGGTATCAGCGATTTTATCGTACCGATTATCAGGGTGTTGACTGATGCACATACTGGCTGCCGGGAGTTTACGCGCGGTCTGGCGACCTCTAATTGCGTGTTTTCAGGCGCAAGAAAGACAGGATATTTCCTGTGATTATGGTCCAGCGGGGTTGCTGCGCGAACGGATTGAAGCAGGGGAGCCGTGCGACTTTTTTGCCTCGGCAAACCTGGCGCATCCGCAAGCGCTGTTGGACGCCGGGCGCGCGCTGTTTGTCGCGCCATTCACCACCAATCGCCTGTGTCTTTGCGTACGGGAAGATCTCGTGCGTGCCGGTGATGACTGGCTGGCGCTGTTAACCCGTCCGACGCTGCGGATTGGGACATCAACGGCGGGTTGCGATCCGTCCGGTGATTATACCCAGCAGCTTTTCTCACGAATGGGGGAAGCAGGAGAACGTGTGCGAGAGCGCGCAGTGGCGTTGGTCGGCGGCAGGGAAACATTAGCCATTCCGGCGGGCAGGCTGGCTGCGGAGTGGTTAATCAACAACGACTACACCGATGCCTTCATCGGCTACGCCAGCTATGCGCCCAGATTGCGTGAGGTTGCTACGCTAAAAATTCTGGCAATACCTGAGCCGTATAATCCGGTTGTTCAGTACGCTTTTGCTTGCTTAAGTGAACGGGGTAAGCCGTTTTCAGACTTTCTGCTTTCACCACAAGCGGGGGCGATCCTCAGGCAACATGGGTTTAGGTAAACAGAGACAAACGTGTAGGCCTGATAAGCAAAGCGCCATCAGGCAATCTCATGCCGGACGGTGACGTAAACGTCTTGTCCGGCATCCAGGTTTAGCTCTGGCGCTTATCTTCGGTCTGGGTGTCGAAGTCGCTGGCGTCATGACGTTCATGCAGTTGCTCGTCCAGCGGTCCGTGAGTGCGGTTTACAATCCGCCCGCGCTTAACAGCCGGACGCTCTGCTATCTCTTTCGCCCAGCGCTGGACGTTTTGATAACTGCCCGCATCGAGGAACTCTGCCGCGTCGTAAACGTTCCCTAACACGACGTTACCGAACCACGGCCAGATTGCCATATCGGCAATGGTGTACTCATCTCCCGCGACATACTGGTTATGAGCTAACTGCTTATCCAGCACATCCAGCAGACGTTTAGCTTCCATCGTGAAGCGATTGATGGCGTACTCAATTTTCACTGGCGCATAGTGGTAAAAATGGCCGAAACCACCGCCGAGGAACGGTGCAGCTCCCTGGAGCCAGAACAGCCAGTTCAGGGTTTCAGTGCGTTTTGCCAGGTCCTGCGGCAGAAAATAGCCAAACTTTTCCGCCAGATAAAGCAGGATAGAACCTGATTCGAACACACGACACGGCGGGGTCAGCGAATGATCGCGCAACGCCGGGATCTTCGAGTTTGGATTGACCTCAACAAAGCCGCTGGAAAACTGATCGCCTTCGCCAATGCGGATGAGCCAGGCGTCATATTCCGCTCCGGTTACGCCCTGCGCCAGCAACTCCTCCAGCAGGATTGTCACTTTCTGACCGTTAGGCGTTCCCTGAGAGTAGAGCTGTAGAGGATGCTTGCCGACAGGCAGCGTTTTTTCATGGGTTGGGCCAGAAACCGGGCGATTGATATTGGCGAACGCGCCGCCGTTGGATTTTTCCCACGTCCAGACTTTCGCGGGCTGATAAGTGTTATCGGACATGTAGACCTGCCTTCTGAGGGGTTGTGTTGAAGCAGTGTAGCAGTTCAGTACGTCCGCATTTAACAGATTGGGACATTAAGATAGCCACCCATTGTGAATTTTTTGCCTCTGAACGCCATCCGCTTCGTTGAGGTGTATGATAAGTCGACCTCTGTCCGGTTAGTGTCGCAGAGCAGGCAATCAGAGCGAAAAATTAACGCCAGGCTGCTCAGGCTGTATTGTTTTGAGGTAAGGTGCATGAGCAAAGGAACGACTAGTCAGGATGCCCCTTTCGGGACATTATTGGGCTACGCCCCCGGTGGTGTGGCGATCTACTCTTCAGATTACAGCTCCCTCGACCCACGGGACTACGACGATGATGCTGCTTTTCGTAGCTACATTGACGACGAATATATGGGCCACAAATGGCAGTGCGTCGAGTTCGCCCGCCGTTTTCTCTTTCTTAATTATGGTGTTGTGTTCACTGATGTTGGAATGGCGTGGGAAATCTTCTCGCTGCGCTTCCTGCGTGAAGTGGTGAATGACAACATCCTGCCGTTACAAGCTTTTCCTAATGGTTCTCCCCGGGCACCCGTCGCGGGCGCGCTGCTGATCTGGCAAAAAGGCGGTGAGTTCAACGACACTGGCCATGTGGCGATCATCACCCAGCTACTGGGCACCAAAGTCCGCATTGCGGAACAGAACGTGATCCACACGCCGCTTCCCCCGGGTCAGCAGTGGACCCGTGAACTGGAGATGGTAGTAGAGAACGGCTGTTATACCCTTCGCGATACCTTTGATGACACCACTATTCTGGGCTGGATGATCCAGACGGATGATACGCGCCACAGCCTGCCGCAACCTGAGATCGCCAACGACGCGTTGAAGATCCGTGGTGCGCGGCTGGAAGACACAGGGCAGTTTGACGGTAAATGGCTCAATGAACAGGATCCGCTGCAGAAAGCGTATGTGCAGGCGAATGGTCATGTGATCAATCAGGATCCGCATCAGTATTTCACCATAACCGAAAGTGCAGAGCAGGAGCTGATCAAAGCGACCAATGAATTACATCTGATGTACCTGCATGCGACCGACAAAGTGCTGAAAGATGACAGCCTGCTGGCGCTGTTTGATATCCCGAAAATCCTCTGGCCGCGCTTGCGGCTCTCCTGGCAACGCCGTCGCCACCATATGATCACCGGTCGTATGGATTTTTGTATGGATGAACGCGGGCTGAAGGTATATGAATACAACGCCGATTCCGCGTCGTGTCATACCGAGGCAGGCTTGATCCTCGAAAGATGGGCGGAGCAGGGCTATAAAGGGACGGGGCATAATCCGGCGGAGGGGTTGATCAACGAACTGGCGGGCGCCTGGAAACACAGCCATGCGCGTCCTTTCGTGCATATCATGCAGGATAAGGATATTGAGGAGAACTATCATGCGCAGTTTATGCAGCAGGCGCTGCATCAGGCGGGCTTTGAAAGCAAGATCCTGCGCGGTCTGGATGAACTGCGTTGGGATGATGCCGGTCAGTTGATTGATGGCGAGGGTCGGCTGGTGAACTGCGTCTGGAAAACCTGGGCGTGGGAAACGGCCATTGAACAGGTGCGTGAGGTCAGTGAAACTGAATACGCGGCGGTACCGATTCGTACCGGGCATACCCACCAGGAAGTCCGTCTGATCGATGTGCTGCTCCGCCCGGAAGTTTTAGTCTTTGAGCCCTTGTGGACAATGATCCCCGGCAACAAAGCTATCCTGCCGATTCTGTGGCAGCTGTTCCCCCATCATCGCTATCTTCTTGATACGGATTTCACCGTTAACGATGAACTGGTGCAGACAGGATATGCGGTGAAGCCGATCGCGGGCCGCTGTGGCAGCAACATTGATTTGGTCAGTCATCAGGAAGAGCTACTGGATAAAACCAGCGGTAAATTTGCAGAGCAGAAGAACATTTATCAGCAGCTTTGGTGTCTACCAAACGTGGCGGGTAAGTACATTCAGGTCTGTACGTTCACCGTTGGCGGTAACTACGGCGGCACTTGCCTGCGTGGTGACGAATCACTGGTGATTAAGAAAGAGAGTGATATAGAACCTTTGATAGTTGTGAAGGCGTAGCCTCTCGTTTTGAAGAGAAATCAGCGGTGGTTGTCTGCCGCCGCTGATTCATAAAGGTAGTTTCATTCTCAAAACGCTAAAAACGACTTCCTGGCAGGCATGTTGGTGCGGCAATCCCGGTTTCGGCGTTGCATCTCCCTTGAAATATCTGAATTTAGTGTTGAATGGCGATATATTTAACTGAAATTATACGCCGACTTTCATTGGTTCACTGACTTCTGTGCGATGGGGCGCAAATTGTTTCAATTTTTCTGTTGTTTTATTTAGAGCAATACTACTTTCAGATTGTTTTCGCATCACATGCTGTATTATTTCTGAGCAGAAAATTAAAAGTGTGATATTATTCCCACCATGAAAAGTGACTGACAAAGATGCTCAGCCACAGAATCCAATATACACCGACATGAGTTAACAAGACGTTCTCATACTGTTATGCCCCCATATCAATAAATATTCCTATTAAATAAAATAACGCCTGGCAGTACTGGGTTTGTTTTTAATTCTGGATTAGTCAAATAAATTTAATTTTGTTAAGTGATATTGTTCATCAGATATAAACAATGTCACATACAAAACAACATCACTCTCTATTTATTAACAGTCAACAGACAGGTATTAGCAATGCATTTCATTAAACTGGTTGCGGCTTTTTTATTTGTTATTTCTGGCAGTGTATTGGCAGCAGATCTTACAGTGACTCCAGCAGTGATTAAAACGACTAAAATTTATCAGAGCAGTGCCGCTACCCATATGCAAAGCGCTTCTCATCATATGGCGACTGTCGAGCAGGGTGGTGTAAATAATCGGGCCTCGATTACTCAGGCGAATGCAGGGAATACGGCAGATATAAAGCAAAATGGTCATAATAATAGCCTGTCGATCTCCCAAAATGGTGGATATGATATGGCTGATGTGCAACAGGATATCGCGACCTCTAACAGCGATATTACCATTAACCAGGGGACTATGGATTTAGGTACGGATTCTCGTGATGCAAGAACGGTTCACGTTCAGCAACTCGGCGCGACAGGGAGTTCAGTGAATATTACTCAAAATGCTGCGGCTTCAGCATATGTTAGCCAAAGCGGTTCACAAAATAGTGTCAGTATTGTGCAACGCTGATCAGCGTATTTTTTCTGCCCTGTATGAAGTGACTCTGACCATTTATAAAAAGTGGGATACAATCTTGCTGCACTAAAGTGCTACCTGTTCAGAAGGGAAGTGGTAATGCTTCCCTTCTCCAGACGTTGTTGCGCCTACATCATAACAATCTGACGTTTTGCACACGGGTTGGGTATGAGTTGGTTGATCCTGCTTGCCCCATTTTTCTTTTTCACTTACGCTCAGGTCAGCGTAAAGAAGAAGAATATTTAAAAGGGTGACTATGAGAATTATAACTATCGTTTTTTTGCTGCTTTCATTTCCTGCTATGGCTAAGGATCAAATAGTTACACTTTCGGAATTGCAAACTCTATACGATAAATTAAACATCTCGACTTTTCGAAGTTCTTTAATGCCAAAGAGAACGAAAGATATGGTCTATTTAAGTCAAACAGGGCTTCCTGCTCCTGATTATTTTAGTAATGGATTTTCGATAGAGAATAAAGACTGGATCTATACATTTAGCGTCATAGAGAAAAAAGACAAGAACAGAGACGGCGTTATCGACTACACAATCTGTTTCTCGGATAAATCGAAAACAGGAACATATCATTCAGTCCAGCCAATGTTGATTTCACCATTAGGCATCGACGGTCAATTCATCGCTCTGTCATTCACCGTGGATGGATGTTGACTTCAGGAAGTGAGCGGGTCTCTTGAACGCAATCAGGGGGGATACCTTATGGAATAAAACTACATTAAAAAACGCCGAAGTATGGGCATGATATTGTTTTTATCAAGTGTAATTCTTCTGCTTGTTTTCATCCCCAATTTGTTATTAAAGTAACTCATAACACCAGGGATATTTATATCAATTTTGATGCAGCTGAAATGATTCATTGATGATATTTTTTGTGATTCACAGCCAAATGATTGGCTGGATAACGCCTTTCCCGTTCGACACCAAAGAGCAAAATGCTCACAGTTATTTTTAAGCAGGTTGTACTCTGACATACCTAAGCATTGCCGAGCCCTTTGATACGACTGCTCAAGGGAAAACTCAGTGGTGTGTTTTTCATCAAACGCCATAATGTCAAAGTAACGTTCAAATTTTTCTACAAAATGATCTAAAGGTTCTCTCTTTACCGCACCATCTGAAAAATGTATGACTTTCTCATTCCCTGCGTAAATACCAAAATGATAAAACTTAAACCCTAATTTAGATAACTCTGAGCGAATGACACATCCTCTGCGTATCTTTTCTTCTTTAATGTATTTTGGTTCATGTCCCATAATTTCCACCTTAATATACATCTGTCGTATCAGTTCTGCAGTAACGCTCCATGATATAACATGCTGTTCTTGAAGAATAAAGATATTTGGCGAGCAGCTCAGAAAAAAGGTGCGTTTATAAATAAAATATTATCTTTATCTGAGTCCGGAGGACTCTATAAAAGCATCATGGTTGACTGATATTACGATTATGCCAATCCGGCTATAGGCAGATTTACGGACTAGGGCATAGTTTCCAGAGAGTAATGTCTATGGCTGAGGGATTATGTAGGACCGGATGTCGGTGGTAGTGAACGGGCTTAATGAGCACGGTTGACCAGAAATCTACCAGAACCCCAAAAGCAAAAAACCAGTCGTAGGCTGGTTTTTCTGGAATAAGTGGTGCCGGACTCGGGTTTACAGCCGGCTACGATGACACAGGCATAGAGTCGGCAGGGCACTGGGGGAATGTGAAGGTGGAGATGCTCTGGAGGGGGAATACTGCCAGATCAAAACCCGTCAGTTGTAACCACAGACTGCCTGGCTGAGTGCTTATCACCTGTGGACTCCGGTGTTTTATAAATATGTGACGTACGTATATAAACCGATGTTTTATTTTATTTGGTTATGTGTTTTATTTGTTTCAGGCAGTAACACTCCGCCTCTGGGATTCTGTTGTTGCCACGGCTTACGGGACCTGGGACATGGATCCCGACAGATGATCAACTCTGACCGGAAAACGTATAACTGGAGACAAACGTGAAAAAATTATTTTGTACGGCATTATTGCTGTTGAGCAGCTCCTGCTTTGCACAAAGTACTGATGTTAAAGCGGTGACTGACGCGGTGGAAAATATGCGTCTTGCCATGCTCAGCGCTGAAAAAACCAGTCTGGAAAAAGTGGGCCTGCCTTCTCTGAGCTATGGTCACTCAAGCGGAAGAATTGAAAATAACGCCGAGTTTGTTGATGCGATTGTGACAGGCAAATCTAAATTTGAGACGCTGAACCTTAACGACCAGACTGTCCAGGTTGACGGGGATGTTGCCATTGTCCGCCATATTCTGGAGGCAAAAACCCATGACAGTGGTATGATCTTACCCGCGAATAGTGGACACGCGACTAAGTGAGTAAACTCTCAATCAGAGGTGACTCATGACAAAACCAG
>NZ_JBWKPZ010000024.1:0-77308 GCF_059418505.1 Citrobacter sp. GW821-FHT07H02
TGGTTTTGTCATGAGTCACCTCTGATTGAGAGTTTACTCACTTAGTCGCGTGTCCACTATTCGCGGGTAAGATCAGTCCTGGCTTCTTCCGGTACTTTGTCTTCGAGCATGAGCCAGGCGTGGACCATGCCGGGGAAATGGCGGTGCATTACCGGTACTCCCGCGGCTTTCAGCCGGGCAACAAAAGCGAATCCTTCATCACGTAGAGGGTCAAGTCCCGCGCTAAACACCAGTGTTTCCGGGAAATCGTTGCTCACAGGTAGGTAGAGTGGTGACGCCAATTGACGATCTTCATCATGCTGGAAGTACTGGTGAAAATACCAGCGGATCTTACTTTCATCTAACAGCTTTCCCGTGCCATTTTCTTTTACTGACGGCCAGGTCAGGGTGTAATCCAGGCTCGGATAGATAAGCACCAGTCGATTTATCAACCCCGGATGAGTGCGTGAGAATGCTTGCGCAAGCGTGGCGCTGAAGGCACCGCCACCGCTGTCTCCGGCCACCGTTAGCTGACGCTGATATGGGATATGCAGACGATCCAGCAGCGTCCAGACCTGTTCTGTTACCGCCCAAACATCAGAAAGCCCTTGCGGATAGGGACTTTCCGGTGCCCGGCGGTAGTCAACAGAGATGACCGTGTTTCCGGTTGCTGTCGCCAGATGGCGGGCAATGGGATCGTACACCTCCACCGAGCCACTCAGATGCCCGCCACCATGAATAAAGAGCACAACATCCTGTTTTCCCTGCAAAGTGGGGCGGTAAATACGAACCGGAATGCGCCGTTCGCCGGTATCCACTTCAGCATTGAGCACCGCTGCCATCGGGTCGGACGTGGTGACGTTCGCTTTGGTCAGCGCCGCCAGTCCCTCTCTTGCGCTTAACGTATCGTAAGCTCCGGGAGGATTGCTGGCCTGTTTATCCAGAAATGCGGCAAGCCGGTCGGGTGGTGTTTGTACCAGAGGACCGTTAGCGTGCTGCCACGCCTGCTGGTAACGCCGCTGTTGTTCCTGTAGCGACTCCGCACTTACGGAAGGACTGAGCATACTGGCAGTGGTTATTGCGGCGAAGGGTAATAGTAATTGCTTTATGGATAATCCTAATCTGGGTATGACGTTCATTTTTTCTCCAGGCGTACAATAGTGTCGCTTCGTTAAGCATATAACCCAGAGTAAAAATGTGTTTTATCGAGGTAAATATTATTGCTTATCGGGTAGCCAGGTTTAGTAAAACACTTTTATCGTTAAATTGATTTTTAGCTATTCTTGCTTATTTTCTTTTTTATCGTGCTCATGATTTACGAAATTAACCCTTACTTTTTTAAATGTTATTTGGGGTAACAATGTGAATTAATACAAGTTATTCCCGAAGTCATTGCATACGGCATTGCTTATCAAGAAAACAGATATCGATAAGTTAAATTATGGATTTCATCATATTTAAAACTTGAATTACATTTCCTTTACATTTTTAACTGTCTGGCAGGAATAGAAATTTCAGCACCTAATACACAGGGTTCAATATATATGGAAGGAAATAAAAAATTAATGTATTTAAGAAAAGCGTCATTGCTGACACTTTCGCTGTTTTTTTCTGTCAATGTGTTGGCTGCCGGGTTGCAGTGCGAAAATAAGGATTTCACTCTGCAAACGCTGGGTACTGGCGGACCGATTACAGACGATCAGCGTGCTTCATCGGGAGAGGTTATTTGGCTAAATGGGAAGTCGGCCATTCTTATTGATGCTGGTGGCGGTATTTTTTTACGTTTTGGCCAATCGGGCGCCCGTCTGGAGGATTTAAAACTCATTGCCATCAGCCATTTCCACACTGACCATGTCTCGGATCTGGCACCGATTTTAAAAGGCGGCTATTTCCTGAAGGAGAAGGAGACCATTAACCTTGCGGGGCCAGAAAGTGGCGGCGTATTCCCGTCAATGACGCAATATTTTAATGCGCTCTTTAAAAAAGAAAATGGCGCTTATTCCTATCTGAATGGGTTGTATAACGCGACAGATGGTTTACAACTTGCGAGTCACATTAAAGATATTAATTACACCGCCACTGACCCACAATTGGTGTATCAGGACGATGAAATGAAAGTGACCGCGCTGGGTATTCCTCACGGCGATGTTCCTTGCCTGGCGTTCCGTATTGAAACGGCGAAAGGCACTATTGTTGTGTCAGCCGATCAGAATGGCAGTAATAAAGCGTTTGCCCGCTTTGCCAAAGGCGCAGACATGCTGGTGATGCCGTTAGCCATTGATGAAGATACTGACGAAACATCGAAATTTATTCATGCCGCCCCGGATGTGGTGGGCAAGGTGGCAGCTGAAATCAATCCCAAAGTGCTGGTGCTAAATCACTTTATGGGCAAAGGGTTGCGTCTCAAAGATCAGTCCATCGACATTGTGAAACAGTATTACCACGGTCCGGTCTATAGCAGTCGCGATCTCTCCTGTTTCCCGATTTCATTAACCAATGCGAAGGAATAACCGATGAAAAAAGATATTGTCCTTTCAATCGTCGTGGGTTCCCTGATGACCGCTGGAATGGTTAACCCCGCCAGTGCAACAGAGGCGAGCGGCAGCGCCAGTCAGGTGCAGAATAAAGCGCCGACCAGTAGCGGTAAATGTGCCAGTGGTAAATGCGGTACGGAGAAAATCTATAGTCAGGCCGCGCTAAAGCATGACCCTCAGGATCAACTGGTGCGCGCCAGAGACGGTAAATGTGGCCTGACGGGGGAAGGCATAAATAAGCCTGAATCCGAATCCTCCCAGCTGGCGAGTGCCGAAAAATGTGTTAGTGGCGTATGCGGGAAATAACCTCAGAGGGGGCAGGAATCGGGCTGCGCGGCGAGCATATTACGGCACTGCTGCAACAACCCCGCCGTCAGGATATCGACTTTCTCGAACTGGCCCCAGATAACTGGATGAATATCGGCGGTGCGAGGAAAGAACAGTTAGCAGACATCAGTAAAAAATATCCGTTAATTGCGCACGGACTGAGTTTATCCATTGGCGATAGTTGCCCATTAAATGAAGAATATATTAATGATGTTCGCCGTTTTCTCGACGAATACCATATTGATATTTACAGCGATCATTTATGCTTTTCTCGCGATCGCCAGGGGTATCTCTACGACTTGCTGCCCGTACCCGGTTTTACCGATGTGTTGCCTTATTTAGCCGCACGTATTGACCAGGTTCAAAATATGATGGGACGGCAGTTGGTTCTTGAAAATATCTCCACCTATCACCGCTACGCAGGTGAAATGCCGGAGGTGGAATTTTGGGGCGAATTGCTCAACCTTAGCGGTTGTGGAATGCTGCTAGATATTAATAACGTCTTTGTGAATGCCTGTAATCATGGGTTTGATGCCTTTGAGTATATTCGCAGCATTCCGTCGTCGTCGATTATCTATTACCACATCGCAGGTCATCTGGAGTATGAAGAGTTTCGCCTCGACACCCATGGAATGCCAGTACCGGAGGATGTATTAACACTGGCAAAACAGACCGTGCAGTTTCATGGCGCGAAACCTTTGCTACTGGAACGTGATAACAACATTCCGCCCCTGGCGGTGTTATGTGATGAATTAACGCAAATCAGGGAATATCTTTTATAAAAGCGAGTGCCTGTGACGACACATGATTTAGTACCTGCATTATTAGTCGAGATGGAGGCAATGTTTTCTGCTCAACTTCGGGCCAGAACAACGTCGGGCGAAACCTGTTCTCGCGGTATGTCGCTGTACCGGAAAATCGTCAGAGAAAATATTGGCGGCGTGTTGCAACGTGTTTTTCCTTTATTTTGCCAGCGTGTCAAAGACGCAGATATTCAGGATCTGACGGATGCTTTTCTCCATCAGCATCAGGCCAGCCAACCGGAATTTCATCAGGTGGCGACAGAGTTGCTGCTTTTTATGCGTCAGCAACGTCAGTTGTCGCCTCATGATTTGGCGCTGATCGAATATGAATGGCTGATGTACGCCGTGGAGATCGATGACAGTCACGTTCCACCTCCTCAGAAAACGTCGTTACGGTTGGTACAGACAGGCGATGTGGACGTGGTGCGAAATCCCACGCTGAAGATGGTGGCTTTACCGTTTCAGATCCACGAGGGAGAACCCTGTTATGAGGATGAAGGGCGCCTGAATTATTTTGCGCTCTATCGAAAGCATAATAATGCGCTGTACCAGAAGAGACTCAGCCAGGTTGATGTGCAGCTATTGTCAGCGATTAATCATCAGATCATTTCAGCCGAACGCTTGCTAAATAGTGCCTCACTTTTTTTAGCTGATTTTTCTTTGCGCTCGTGGCTGGAAACCAACAATAACGACGAACTTTTGTCTTTAAAATACAAAGGGTGATGCTATGTGGATAAACGTAATTTCGTGGTACAAGCTCGTTATATCAAAAATAAAGAAAGCAGACTTTATTGCGCTGCTGCTTATCCGCCTTTTTTTAATTCCGGTGATTTTTGCTGGCGCACACTCCAAGGTCATGGGATTTAGCGGCACGGTGGCCTGGTTTGCACAACCGACAGCAGAAGGCGGACTGGGACTACCGTTTCCCTGGCTGCTGGCATTTCTGGCAACGTCTACTGAAGTGCTGGGGTTGATTTGTATTACGCTTGGGCTTTTCACGCGGATCATCGCCATCCCAATGATCGTCGTGATGAGCGTCGCCAGCCTGATGGTTCACTGGTCGCACGGTTGGCTGGCTATCGCCAGTAACAGCATGGAATCCAGTCAGCGAATGACAGCGTTTCTCCAGTGGTTGATGGAAAACTTCCCCGGTCGGTATAACTATATTACGCAACTGGGCGATCCGATTATCCTGAATAACGGTATTGAATTCTCTGCCACTTATTTCATCATGCTGTTAGTTCTGCTGATCTACGGTGGCGGAAAATATGTCAGTGTGGACTATTGGCTGACAAAAGCGACACCCGTCTGGCGCAATCAGAACAGTAATACCGAGCTGAAATCCTAAAACGACGCCGTATTTCTGAGAGGAAAAATGGCAGCAGGATGACCCGGCTGCCATTTTTAATGGTTAAAACTGACGACGCTTATTTTCTTTTCCCCGTTGTCGGTGTATTGACGGTCGGGGAAGATAACGCATCGATCATTCCATTATGCTGACGTTGCTTCTAACGCCATTTTTTGTTGCTTAATCCTTCTGGCCAGAAGAGTGGAGCACACGAAGCCCAGCAGGCTGAATACCACCATCACGCTGAAGACATAGTTATAGCCGGTAATGCCTTTGAAGTTATCCAGAAGCGAGCCATACAGGGTGTAGGCAAACATGGCTGGCATGTAGCCGATGATGCAACCAAATGCCATCGCAGAACCACTGTACTGGCGTGAGATACCGATCTCATCCATCGGCGCAAAGAAAATCGCGCGCTGGGAGAAGATAATGGCGCCAAAGCCTAACGTCACCGCCATCCCGACATACACATTCATAGACTCGTGAGGCAACTGAATGAAGAGGATCATGGCAATCGCCGCGATCAGGAACGTCCATTTCAGGTAGACCGTTGGCGATTTAGTGACTTTATCGGCAAGGAATCCGCCAATCGGGCCGCCGACCATTTTTAACGCATACTGGTTGATGATACCGTACGCCCCAACAAGGGCTACCGGTAACATATAGATATCCTTTAAGAAAGGGATGAAGTAGGTTAATCCACAGTAAGCGGCGTACACAAAGAAGATACCAAATGCGGCCAGCCACACGTTAGCGCAGGTCAGAACATGTTTGATGCCCTTGAGAACTTCCAGATTTGCACTGCTATTATCGCGAGCGGTGACTTTGTCATCATCCCCCACAATGAAATAGGTAATAACACCGACGGTGAGCGTGATTAACGTGTAGAAAAGCAGACCCGCCTGCATACCTGCTTTACCTTCGCCGAACTGCACAAAAATAAACAAGGCACCGGAGGCGACAATCACATCGACAACACCACGGCCGGCTTCCAGGAAACCAAACATGCGTCCCTGTTCTTCCTGTTTCCCCAGCAGGCGTACGGCTTTCAACAATACGGGCCAGAAAATGACATCGCCAAAGAAGGCCATTGCCGCAAAACAGAGCAGATAACCGGTGAATGAAGGCAGTGTGGATAAATACAATCCACAGAGTCCAACGCCAATCAACCCAAAGGGTAAGAGTATTTTCTTGGAATAACGGTCAGCAATATAAAGGGAAAGAAACAGCCCTGTTGTCTGGATAATAGTATATACAGTGAAGCCGAGACCAATTTGTGTATTGGTTAAACCCCAGTCATTTTGCATCGGGACGTAAAATACGTCCTTCATGCTGGAAAGCTTAAATATTGTTCCACCACCGAGGACTAAAAAGCACAGTCGTGCCCACTTGTTCATGAACATAGTTATACCTTCACTTACTCAAAAGCATAGAGGGAATAACCTTCCATATCTGCTATTGATAAATATCAAAGCGATAAGAAAGTTGATGTAATTATCGTTGTGTTAGATTAATTTATAATATTTAAATTAATTCTCGTTAATAAACTTATTGCATATGTTTCTGACATAGTGAATTTGTTCTATTGCGTGCTCTGATTCCTGAGCAAGGCGCGCATCAACCTTATCAGCATCAGGTAATGGTGTATAACTCGCGGTTCTCCAGGGGATCCACGGGTTATCTCCCTCATCGTCGAAGCGGAAAGCGGGAGCAAAGTAATCGACTTCTTCCTCAAGGCCGAAAGATATTACCTGCGGCTTGTCTTCTCCCAGCAGCAATAATTCTCTCAGCATCGCCTCCATGGGTAAATCCCCATGCCCGGAGCGGCACGCTTCATGTGCCCAGCCGGAACCATCCTGGATGATTTTGGCATCTTTTACATGCACTTGCGTTATGTACGGTGCCATGACTTTCAGGGCGTCGAGCGGCTTTTCATTGGCATTAATCATATTGCCGAAGTCAAAAAGTATTGAAAGGTTCTTCATCCCGCTCTGTTTTACTAAGCTGACCAGTTCTTCTCCTTTCAGATCTTCATGCTGCTCTATTGTGAATGTTAAGCCGCAATCATCAAACTGAGATAAATATTGTATATCTAACGCTATCTTTTCCATGACGTCTTGCAGATGCCCCTCATAGCGAGGGTAAAAACGGACGGATGAAGCGCCTGTCGCACGGGCAATCCTGATCGCATCGTCCAGCGTTTTTTTATCTGATGCGCTGGTTTCAATGTTAACATCCAGACCGTAGTCTTCTGCTTTTTTCCTGAAATCAAATAACTGATGGTCACTCAACATTTGTAAGGCCTGAGTTTCACCATCCTCAACATGAATCTTCACACCCTGTAATTGATGCTGATGTGCAATATCCAGTAGATCACCTGGCAGAATCCGTTCGTACCGCATATTTAAATGAAATGCATAGGCATGCAAATATAGGGGGATATTGCTGGCTCGCTCAGCGAGGCACACCCTGTCTGTTGTTTTCATTTTCACCCTCATTCATCTTTGATATAGAGTTCAACGGACTCCAGTCTCCAGTACTCAAAGTCAACCTGAACCACTCTTTTCTCTCGTGTTGCCCGATGTTTTTCGACCAGAATGACGAAAGAATTTGGTGCAACACCCAACTCTTTGCATGCCTGATCAGGTATTTTTACGGGTTTAAATACCATGCTCTTTATACTCAGGAACTGACTGAATTCTCTTTCCCAGACTTCGGCAAATGACTGGTTGTTGATTTTATTAACAAAATCAGGGGCGAAGTCGGCGTCAATGTAGGACTCATGATAAAAAACCTTATGCCCGTCAAGACCACACCAGCCAGTGATGAGATAACTGCTGGTATTTTCAGAGAACGCCTTCACCACACTGGAAGGCGGCGCTTCGCACAATTCTTCTTCCAGATACCCCCAAAACGGAAGTCGCCCCTGGGCGCGGGCTTCGGCATTAAAGCTGGACTGCGCTTTTGGGTTATAGATGAAACGCTTGGGCGCAATAAACCAGCCGCTACGATTTTTCCTGAAGATGATGGATGCCACCTCCAGCTCCAGTAACACTTGTCTCAGCGTCATCCTGCGGGTATCGAGCAATTCACAGAGTTCCCGCTCTGAAGGAAGTCGTGAACCCGCAGCCAGATTTGTCTCAGACAACCACCTTTCCAGGCGCTCCCGGATGATATCTACATAGCTTTTGTCTTTCATTCTCACCAATCTGGTATAAACCAATTTTTCGCTACGTTAAGGGTTTTAGGTTAAACAGCAAGTTTTTTCGCCAATGGTGGTTAAATTTTGTGTCCTTTATCGCAAATAATGCGATGCGCATTCATTTGAAATACGTCTTATTGGTGATATCGGTGGCATTCAAAATAAAACGACGATCTTTGGTTTCACGCAGGTGGATTTTGGTTGTTGTTATTTTGTTAATTATTTTGTTTTTCTAAAGTCAGGTGGTCGGATAAAGAGGGATTGTTATGAAATAGTAAATTATTCGGAGAGTGGGATTATTTAGCGTACAGAGATTTGTGGAGTGGAAGAGTCACGACACGCTCGTACAATGATAAGTAACTGTATGCATCATCAGGAAAAAGCAATAAAGTCAGGACGGATATAAAATATAATCGGCACCTTTAAATATATTTCCAGAAAATAAGATTGTCGGAAAATAGACATTGCACGTCATTAAAACCCATTCCCGCTAATTGTCTCACGCGTCAGATCTGGTATTGCAAAACCATTGCAGAAAAACGTGAAGTAGATCTCTGAAGTAAATCATGTTTTCTGAAAGTACGTTGTTTTGTACAAATTACTTTACGCTTTTAGTGATGTTAATCACGAAATTAACGGTGGAGGGTGATCGTAATCCCACAATATCCACTCTCAAAAATAGAGATTGTGAGCTGAAAAGGGGCTGGAAAGTTATGTTTTCAGTTCGTTCTTGCTTTTACAGTGTCTGAAGGGACGTTGCAATTCACTGCGTGGTAAATAACTTGTTGAATATGAAAAGCTAAGAAAAGAACGTGTGATTTATATCACGTGCATTTACACTTTTCTTTATCATTTGAAATGATTAATGGTGCGAGGACTATTTTCTTCAGTAATTAAATCTTGCATAGTGCCATCACATTATTTCCACCCCCTGGTTCAGGTGGTGAATAGTTATATCTCCTCAGGGCCTATTGATGAGATAAGGGTGCTTTACTTCACATTAATACGAACATGATCACTGTTTACTGGAGAAACAAAATGAATTATCCGGCAGAACCCTTCCGTATTAAAAGCGTTGAAACTGTATCTATGATCTCGCGTGATGAGCGCATTCAGAAAATGCAGGAAGCGGGTTACAATACTTTCCTGTTAAACTCGAAAGATATCTATATCGACCTGCTGACAGACAGTGGCACCAACGCGATGAGCGATAAACAGTGGGCCGGTATGATGATCGGTGATGAAGCTTATGCGGGGAGCGAAAACTTCTATCACCTGGAAAGAACAGTTCGGGAACTGTTTGGTTTTAAACATATTGTGCCTACTCACCAGGGGCGTGGCGCAGAAAACCTGCTGTCAATACTGGCAATTAAACCGGGACAGTATGTCGCCGGGAACATGTATTTCACCACGACGCGTTATCACCAGGAAAAAAATGGTGCGATCTTTGTCGATATCGTACGTGACGAAGCGCACGATGCAGGTCTGAATATCGCATTTAAAGGTGATATTGATCTTAATAAACTGCAAAAACTGATTGATGAAAAAGGCGCAGAAAATATTGCCTATATTTGTCTTGCGGTCACGGTTAACCTCGCGGGCGGTCAACCTGTTTCTATGGCGAATATGCGCGCCGTCAGAGAATTAACTCAGGCTCATGGTATTAAAGTGTTCTACGATGCGACCCGTTGCGTAGAGAACGCCTATTTCATTAAAGAGCAGGAGCAAGGGTTCGAGAATACCAGCATCAAAGATATCGTGCATGAAATGTTCAGTTATGCTGATGGTTGTACCATGAGCGGCAAAAAAGACTGTCTGGTGAATATCGGCGGTTTCCTGTGCATGAACGACGATGAAATGTTCTCTGAGGCCAAAGAACTGGTGGTGGTTTACGAAGGGATGCCATCCTACGGCGGCCTTGCGGGCCGTGATATGGAGGCCATGGCCATTGGTCTGCGTGAATCCATGCAGTTCGAATACATTGAGCACCGTGTTAAGCAGGTTCGCTACCTGGGCGATAAGCTGAAGGCGGCGGGTGTACCCATTGTTGAGCCGATCGGCGGTCATGCGGTGTTCCTGGACGCGCGTCGTTTCTGTGAGCATCTGACGCAGGATGAGTTCCCGGCGCAAAGTTTGGCAGCCAGCATTTTCGTGGAAACCGGCGTTCGCAGTATGGAGCGCGGTATTATCTCTGCCGGTCGCAGCAAAGAGACCGGTGAGAACCACCGTCCAAAACTGGAAACGGTGCGTCTGACGATCCCACGCCGCGTATACACCTATGCACATATGGATGTGGTGGCAGACGGTATTATCAAACTGTATCAGCATAAAGAAGATATTCGTGGGCTTAAGTTCATTTATGAGCCTAAGCAGTTACGCTTCTTCACCGCGCGTTTTGACTATATTTAATTTTTTCGTGGCCCCAGGTAACTGGGGCCTTTTTGTTTTTATTTTCACAGAACAGGAAGCCTTTACTGTATCGGCGATTCTTTGCTGACTAATAAAAATGCAAACCTGACTTCAACACGTTCATTATCCGAAGATGTACAAATGACAGCCGTAATTATAAATAATAGTCAACAGGAACATTTACTATGGATATTAATGCCATTGAACGACAGAGTACCCCCGGATTAATTAGCGGGACAATGCTTGTCATTGCGACCGTTGTGGGAGGGGGGATGTTTTCTCTTCCTATTGCGATGGCTGGCGTATGGTTTCCCGGCGCTTCTGTCATTCTGATTGTTATTGCCATCATGATGTTGTTAACCGGTCTGATGTTGGTTGAGGTTAACCTTCACTATGGTGCTGGAGCCAGTTTTAATACGTTTACTCAGGATTTGCTGGGGCAAAAGTGGAATATAGTCGTTGGGATTGCCTTTGGCTTTGTGCTGTATATCTTAACCTACGCTTATATCTCCGGCTCCTCGGCGGTGATGGCGCAGACCGTGTTCAAATATAGCGGTATTCGTTTCCCTGCAAATATTTCAGTGGTTCTTGTCAGCATGCTGGTCGGCGTGATTGCCTGGTACAGTTCGTTGCTGGTCGGGAGAATTACGACCGTTCTTATCATCGGCAAATTTTTGGCGTTTTTTGCCACCTTCTCCGGGCTGGTCGGTCATATTGAAGTGGCTAAACTGGCCGATAGTGCTGAGATCGCGCTACCGAATGCACAATACCTTCCGTACATTCTGATGACGCTGCCATTTTGCATTATCTCTTTTGGTTTTCATGGCAACGTTCCGAGCCTGGTTAAACTCTACGGAACGCGAGGTATCCCGCACATTACGCGCTCCATTATCATCGGTACGCTCTTTGCTGTGCTGCTGTATGTCTTTTGGCTGGCGGTCACGATGGGGAATATCAGTCGTGCGGACTTTCCTCCGATCATTGCCAAAGGGGGGAACATCGATGTGTTTGTGGAAGCCATTAGCGGGTTATTTACCAGTCGGTATATGGACTTGATCCTGACATTCTTCGGTAATTTCGCGGTAGCCAGTTCATTGTTGGCGGCCACGTTGGGTCTGTTTGATTATATTGCCGATCTGTTTCACTTCTCGGATGACAATATGGGGCGTTTGAAAACCGCGCTGGTGACCTATTTCCCACCTGCGGCCGTGTGTTTCTTCTTCCCGAATGGCTTCGTGCACGCGATTGGTTACGCGGGTCTGGCGTTTACCATCTGGAGCGTGATCTTACCGCCTATTCTGGTCAAAGCCGCGCGTAAACGTTTTGCGACGGCGCATTACACCTCTCCTTGTAACAACACGGTGCTGAACCTGGTGATTGTGGGAGGGGGGATTGTCTATCTGACTGTCGTTCTGGATGTGTTTGGCTTGCTGCCGACATTCCGTTAGGTCTTGAGGCAAGAAAGGAGTCGCTATGTTTCTGACATTACTCAGGTGGCAGCATCCGCTGGTGTATCGATATACCTGGCTACGGATGTGGGTGGTGGTGTTAAGAACATCCGGATTGCGTAAAAGCAAAGAAGGGAAAGGGAATCAGGCCTGTCGGTGACAGGCCTGCCTGGTTTTACACCCGGAAGTAGCCTGGTGGGAGCAATATTGCGAACGCGTCGATTTTTCTCACCATCTTTTTCCAGAACAACATAACAACAATCCTCTACTTGAAACATCGGCGCTATTTTATGCTGCTCTGGAGGTGCTTAAAAGATAGCCTAAGCGTTCTCTCTTTTGTGAGGGTGTAAAGCTTTTTGTTCACAGTGGCAACCGGTCGCCGCCGGGAAGAGGGGGCTATGATTTTTACGCATAGCCGCTAATAAAACGGCATTTTTTACCTAAACATCATGCTGATAGTGTGTTTCTGAACTCAAGCTAAGCAGTGAGAAAGTGATGAAACATACGATTGGGATCTTAGGTGGAATGGGGCCAGCAGCGACGGCGGATATGCTGGAAAAGTTTGTTTACTTACGCGACGCCAGCTGCGATCAGCAGCATATCCCGCTGATTGTGAGCTCTATCCCGGATATCCCCGATCGCACGGCCTGTTTATTATCCGGCGGTCCTTCACCCTATCACTATCTTGAGCGTTATCTGCATATGCTGGAAGAGGCGGGGGCGGAATGTATTGTGATCCCCTGTAATACCGCACATTACTGGTTTGAGGATCTGCGGGCCGTGGCAAAGGTTGAGATGATTAGCATTCTGGATGCGACTCTTGGCGAAATTCCTCCGTCGGTCAAACGCGTGGGTCTGTTGGCGACGAACGCCACGCTGGCGACAGGGCTGTATCAAAAGAAAGCAACAGCGCAGGGACTCACCCTGATCCCGCCGGAAGATGCGGGGCAGGAGCAGGTGATGCAGGCTATTTATGCCCTGAAAAGCGGCGATAAACCGGCGGCGGAAAAGCTGCTGTTGCCACAAATCGAACGGCTGATTTCCCGTGGTGCGCAGAGGATAATCATGGGGTGTACCGAAATTCCACTTATCGTGTCCGGGCACGAGGACGCGTCTGGTTGCCGCTTTATCGACTCCACTGCGTCACTGGTGCGTGCTGCCATTCGTTGGTATGAGTCCTGGCCGGATACGCAGACAGCGCGGGTGCCGGAACAGTTTGCGCATGCCTGAATGGCGTTCAGGGGGCGGCGTGAAGGTTGTGCAGTTCCCGCCAGAAACGTTCCGCTAAGGGATTCATGCGCGTGTCCATGCGGTACGCGTATGCCTGGATTGGAATCACCAGCGCGTCATTGTCCAGCACGATCAACTGTCCGCTGCTGAGCTCCTGGCGAATGGCATACTCCGGCAGCCAGGCGATCCCGCAGCCGTCCAGTGCAACCTGCTTTAACAACTCACTCATTGAAGAGACAAAAAACGTGCTGAAACTGAGCTCGGCGTGACGGGTCAGCGTGCGGTTTATCAGCCTGCCCATATAGGAGTTGCGGCTATAGTTCAGCAAGGGGAAGTGAGGCTGGTCAAGGGTATAGCGTGGTTGCCCCTGTTCGTTGCTGGCGCAGACGGGAAAGAGTTGCGACTCAAACAAACGAATGTTGGCAAACGGCGCCTGCAACAGATTTTCGTCGTGATAAGAAAAGATAAAATCGCTTTGGCCTTCCCGCAGCATATCGACAGCCTGATCGACATCGATCGCCTCAACCGACCAGGTAAACTGCGTTGGCATCGCTCTGACAACGCCCGGCAACAGGCCGAGGGAAAGCGAGTGCGCCGCGGCAACTTTGATTTTACGCAGCGTAAAATCGCTGCCGCCCCGCAGTTCCGTCAGGTTACTTTCCAGTTGTTGTAGCAGATGACGAATTTGAGAATGAAAGATTTTCCCCTGCTCAGAGAGCTGTAGCGGAGAGATCTGGCGATTAAACAGTTCGACGCCCACGGCACTTTCCAGCGCGCGAATCCGACGACTGAACGCAGGCTGTGAGACATTACGGATGATCGCTGCCTGAGAAAAGTTTCGGCACTTTTCCAGGGTCAGAAAATCATAAAGCCATTTCGTTTCAATGTTATGCAAACCTGCACCACTCTCGTCCATTCCTGTTTACCTGTCAGCCGCTCGTTTGCGCATTCTACGTTCATTCGAACGGCTGACAACCTTTCGACCTACTCAAACGTTCCTTTTACGCAAGCCTTACCGTCCACGACCATCCGTTTCCCACGCGCGTAAACCTGCTCGATGCGCAGTTCCGGCGTCATCACCAGCAGGTCGGCATCGTGACCGGGGAGGATTTCACCTTTACCGGAAAGACTCAGAAACGTCGCCACACTGGTGGTAAGAGGGCGCAGCGCATCCGTCAGCGTAAAACCGTAGTCGTTAACCAGTGCGTGCAGGGTTTGCAGCAAACTGTCGAAACCGGCAACGCCAATGCCCGTCAGATTGCCCGCCGCGTCAAACAGCGGTTGGCTGCCGTTGCCATCAGAGCTGAGCGTGACCTGGGCAAGCGGTACGCCCGCTTTCACCGCGCGCGCAATACCCTCTGGTGGCGTCACCGGGCCGGGAATGCCGCTGGTGATATCGATAGTGCCGCCTTTGAGCGCGAAGGTCAGCGCCTGATCGAACAGGAATTCGCTGCGGTTTACGTGGGTCGGGAGCAGTTTGCCCATCGGCACATCGCTGTTTTCCAGAATGTCATACAGCGGTTGCAGCCCTTTTTTGCTGCTGCCCATATGGAACACGCTGACGCCGGGCTTCCCGCCGAGCAGTCCGCCAACACGAGATTCCGCCGCCATACTGGCCAGTTGATAATCACCTGGCGCGGCAGAACGGTGATCGGAGACCGCGCATTTCACGCCGATAACGCGATCGATGAGCGCCACATCTTTCTCTACGGAACCGGTGATGGTCGGCGAAGGAACATGATAAGCGCCGGTCAGCATCCAGGCGGTGATCCCTTCTTCATTCAGCGCCCGGGTTTTCGCCAGCAAGGATTCCGGATGACGGGTGACGGAGTCGGTGCCCAGCAAGCCTATCACCGTGGTGATCCCCGCTTCGGTGAGGCGGCTCAGCGTGACTTCCGGCGTCCGTGTGGTAGGGCCGGCTTCACCGCCGCCGCCAATCAAATGGACGTGCTGATCGATAAAACCCGGGCACAGAATGCGCCCGCGTAAATCAATGACCGTACAGTCCGGCACAATGTCTGCCGGGATAGCGCTATCAACGGCAATGACCTTGCCGTTGGCCAGCAGCACGTCGCAAATTCCCCGGTCTTCTGGCGCAAACAGATGCGCCCCCTGCAGCAGAGTAAAATCTGCAGCGGATAAATCAGACATGATGACTCCTTACTAAACAATAAGCTGCATAACCCAAATAGAAAGTAATGCGTTGATTGCGCACACCGCGATGATATGGGGATAGTATTTGGCATTCACTTCGGCAGTCCCGAGACAGCGACCAACGTTCTGTACCGGGTTACCCATCAGATAGATGGCCGGGAGCAGTACTGTGACGTCGTGGCCGGTTAAGGCTCCGGCCGTGAGCAGGCTTGCAGAGACGCCGACGGCGCCGCCCATACTCATCAGCGAGGCTAACAGAACGGTTGCCGCTTCGCCGGGAAGTCCCCACAGCGCCATGATCGGCTGACAGATGTGTCCCACCCAGTCGAGTAGGCCCGTAATTTTTAAGGCCTGAATGATCACGAACGCCATGACGACGTTAGGTAGCAGGTTGGTGGTGGCGATGGTAAAACCGCGACGTGCGCCATCGATAAACATATCCATGACGTTTTTGCGTACCTGAGTGGTCATGATTGCGCTCCTTGCAGAGGGTGACGACGTTCTTCGAAGTTAATCCAGAGACGCAGCAGGTTAGCGCCGACAAATTTAAAGACCAGGATCACCGCCAGCGGGACGATAACGGAGGTGCCGAGAAACGCGAATACGGCGACGCCGGAGGAAAAATAGTTGGTGATAATGGCGCTGCCGCTGGTCTGGTACGCCGCAAAAATGACTTTATCCCGTTCGGTAATTTCCCCTTCCTGGGCAAGCTCTTTAGTCATACCGGCTGCCGCATCGGTGTTTTGCAGGTTAGCGATCAGCGCCAGTGAGCAAATACCGGGAATACCCAGCAACGGTTTGAGAATCGGGGTCATCAGCTGTTGAGCCGCACGCAGCCCGCCCAGACCGTCGGTGACGGCAATGATACCCAGAGAGAGAATCACCGACGGGGCGAGTTCCAGTGCGAACAGAAAGCCATCTTTTGCCCCGGTGCCACCCGCACCGCGAAATGACGTGGTGGCGTGCCCGGCACTGCCAGGAAGTTGACCAAACGCGCCATTCAGCACGCTAAAATCAAAAACGCGCCACCATCCCTCACTCCCGGAAAAAACACCCGAAAAGAAAATGATGGTCAGAAAAAATGCCAGATAGCCTTTAATTCCAACCCGTTCCGTTGCAAGCGGTATGGCCGCTTGTTCCCCTTGTTGCGCCATAGTGAACCCCGTTTTATTTTTTTGATAATATGTGTTTGCTGCGACAGGCCACGTCGGGCCTGAAACTGAATGACCTTATCAGTCATAGGGAAAAGGGGAAAATGCAAGTATGTTTCGAGCTATGCGTTTCTTGCATAGCTTAGGGAGAGGGGGAGGGTATTGATCCGTTTACGCTGTGGCGGGCGCTAACGTTTATACAGCTGTATTGCGCTGATGGTGGCCGCGAGAAACAACGCAGCGGCGCCCCACAGAGTGGCGTAAGTCAGCGCCTCTGAACCGCTGCCCAGCATGCTGGTTAACATCGGACCGACGATCTGGCCGATGCCGTAGGTCAGCGTCACGACGCCTAACAGATTGATGTTGCCCGGAACGCTCAACTGGCGCGCCAGAGGCATCACCAGAGAGGTGGTGCCCATAAAGGTGGCGCCAAAGCCGATGCTGCTCACAATGAGCAGTAGCGGCGCGTCGCTAGCGAGGGTCAGCATAACGCAGACGCCCTGGATAATCAGATTCGCCGTCAGGCATTGCAACACCCCCCATCGTTTTGCCGCCCATAACCAACCGAAACAGCCCGGAATAATCGCCAGACCCACCAGTGACCAGAGATGCAAGGCGATTTGCGGCGAGCCTGCGTCACGCGCCATCAGCGGTAAATAGGTGGCGACAATGATATAGCCGAATCCGGCAAGGCCATACAGTAGCGCCAGTTGCCACCAACGCATGACGGGATTTCGTGCGGTCGCCAGTGGCGCAGGGGGCAGGGCGTGAGCGCGACCGGGCATCAGCCAGGCCAGCAACAGCAGTAACAGGCCGGAGAGCGCGCCCGCGCCAAGCCAGAGTGCGTGAGAGGCCAACGACATCTGGATCCCGGCGATGACATACTCATTACCCAGAATAATGCCTGCGCCAACGCCGGAAAAAAGAGACGCAATAACAAACGGATGGCGCGTATGGTGCAGCACGATCATGGTGCCGAAAATCATCATTCCGGCACTGGCGACCCCTGCCAGAAAACGTATCAGCATCACCAGGGCGGGTTGCGTGAATACCGACATGGCGACGATCAGCCCTCCGGTCGCAATGGCCGAGGTCAATAGCATGGGGCGTAAACGTGAGGGGAGATGGAACAGGCCGAAGGAGAACAGCAGGCTTCCCGCCAGATAGCCAGCATAGTTAGCGCTGGCAATCCACGACAGTTGGCTGAAAGAGAAATGACCTTCCGTCAGCAGCAGTGCCAACATCGGGGTATACAGAAAGCGGCCAATCCCCATGCCCAGCGCCAGCACCAGCAGGCCAAAAAGCGACGTCCTGATGGAATAGCGATCCGAATCTGTGTTCCCCTGAATCATGCCGTCTTCTCTTTCCTTCTCTCATGACCGTTTTGTTATCATACATAGGTAAATGATAATAAAAAGTAAAATAATTAACGCGTGCTACCTCAGCGTGGCGGCATTTTCGTAAAGCGATACAACAGATTGGGTCGCCCACGATAAATGCCGTTACTGAATGAAGGGTGATATCGTGCGGTGCCAGAGCACAAACGCTTTGTTCTATGCTATCTATACGGGCGAAAACGTGTGGTAGAGGTAAACAAAGATGTGGCAAACGCGAGCGCTGGAACTTAACAATCAGGCGTACTGGAACTGGGAAAAAGCCTGCGAACTGGTCGAATGGGCCGTAGCGCATGATTTTAATACCCTTATTGTTGGGCAGGTCGATCTGTTCGACAAACTGGTTTCCCCGAAAGGCTACACGCCGCATCAGTATAACGACCGCCTTTCCAGCCAGCAGCGCGCCCGTTGCGTCTACCTCAACCGGCTGGGAAAACTCTGTCAGCAAAAAGGGCTGCGCTTTTATCTGCAAGCCAAAGAGTTTAACTTTCCGACCGACCTGCTGCTGGCGCACCCGCAACTGTTTGAACCTGGCCGTGGCGTCCGGTTTGACGTCGATTTCTGGTGCGGGTATCTCGCCGACAAAGTCTCGCTGATTTGCCAGCGTATTCCGGCGCTCACAGGCTTACTGGTGGCGATTTCCAACACCGACGGCCTGTTACCGGTTTCGCGTCCTAACTGGGAACTACCGTCGGAAGACGACACAACGCAGCCCCAGCGTGACGAGCGCAGTTTTGCCATTTATAGCCGCTGCTTCAATACGTTATCCCGCGTGATGCAGGCAGAAAACAAACATCTGGTGCTGCGCGTATTCCCTGCCGGAAACCACGATCTCGGCAATGTGCTGGCGGCGATCCGCCCGTTGCCGGAAAGCGTCAGTGTCTCCATCAAACTCACGCCAGAGCGGTTCTGGCCCTCTTTTCCTAACAACCCGGCGCTGTTGCAGGTCCGCGAGCGTGAAGTGTGGGCCGACATCGATCTGGTCGGCGAAGAAGTCGGCTGGGGCGTTTTCCCGTTCCCGCGTATCAATGAGTTGCAGGGGAGATTGTTGTGGTGTCGCAGCAACCCGGCTATTCGCGGTGCGGTATGTAAAGCCAGCTGGGAAGGCGTCGATAACCACTGGATTATGGGCACCCTGAGCGCCTGTAATCTGGTGGCATGTAGCCGGATGCTGGCCAGTAGCGGAACACACTATAGCGAAGCGCAACTGATGACCTGGTGGCTGGATGAAACCTACGGCTGGCGTCCCGACGAGAAAACGTTTGAAACGTTCTGTTCGCTGATGGAGCAGGCCGGGCAGGTGCTGTACAAGGCCACCTACGTGCGTGACCATGTTTTTCACCGCCACAGCCAGGTGCCGGAAAGCTACGGTCAGGCGGTCTGGAGTTTGTACGGGCAGCTTAACCGTAACCACTGGTTACCTGGCTCGGAGCGGGACATCACCTTCGATCGCAGCGATGTAGAAACATCAGCCGCCTGCCTCTCCCGTATTGCCAGCGAAAAAGACGAAGCCCGGGAGGCCGCGACAGCTCTGCGCGAGCAGGCGCTGAGTTTTGCGCAAACGGCGGCCTTCCCTTACGCGCTAAAACGCCGCTGGCTGGAGGAATGGCAAGGGTTTGCACTCTACTGCCACCTGTTTTTACATGCTCAGAAAGCCTTTTTCACCCTGCGTTTTGCCCACGAAGCGGAGAACAGCTGGAGCATGCGCGAGATCTGCCAGATCAACATTCAGGAGCTGTACCGTAGCGCGGCTGAGCTGGAAGATTACTGTGCGAAACATGCTGATGCGTCGCCTGGTCTACACGTTTTGTTTGACGCTTCGCGGGTGCGGTCGCTGGCTGACAGCCTGAGCGAAGAACTTAAAATCCTGAAAGGGTAATTTTTATGTGATACAGATCACGCAAATGGGGTGAACCTCAAATTTAGCGTGATCTACATCACGCTGCATTGCCATCACCCTCAATAAAGTGTGATCTGAATCACTCTACATCCCCTGGTATCCTCCGGATTGTGAGTTGTCAGGCATATCCCGATATTTGCCAAAAATGGTTGCTCGCCTCAAAAATCAAACCCGCTGAAAATATCGCCCATCGCATGAATCCTGCTGGAGTTGAGCAAATATGTCACAGGGTGACTGGAAATTGGTACAGGGAGACGCACTGACGCGTTTCCTGTTTTCAGCGGCAAAAACAGAACGCTTTGCCGAGTTTTACACGGGCGAAGGGGCAGACCCGGCGACCAGTGAATCATTTTGTCGCGACGTGTTTCGCCAAAACCTGGCCCAACGCGCGGTCGATCCCGCTGTGGCCCTGACCTGCAATGAAGCCGTTATTGCCGACGAACTTGGCGTGGTCTCTTTCCCTGACTTCCGCCCGCTGCCGTTTCACGTTCAGCGCTGGCTGGCGATTGATCTTTACGCGCCGTCCACCGGGACCTTCGCGTTTCGTCTGGGCACCTGCGGCGGGGTGCGAGTCTGGTGTGAGGGCGCTCAGGTCGCTTGCTTCACGCCGTTTACGCGCAATCTTATGCAGCATACCGACGTTGAAATCCCGTTACGCGCAGGCAAAAACAGTCTGCTGATCCATCTGGATGAGCTGGCGGAGCGCGAATTGAACTGCTCTCTGCAGATGGTCTATCTGGGCGCGGAAGCGCTGAGCGCGGCGTTTCCCCACACCCAGGTGCTGGCTGAACATCAATGCGCGTCGCAGCATCCGGTGGTTTCCCATACCAACGTCTGCGCCAGCCACCTGTTAGCGCTGATGCAACAGCGCGAATACGGACCACAGGCGGAAGCGCTGCTGTACAGCGCCCTCAAGCACATCAGCGCGCGCGAAGAGGCTTCAGTGTTCTCCGTGCTGCCGCTGCTGCAAATCTGGCGTTGCCACCAGGGAGAATACTTTTCCGAGGTGCTGTTCCGCCGCATAAAATCCACGCTGATGGGTTACCGCTACTGGCGGGATGAGCGCGGATGCGACGCCATGCGTTTCGACACGGAGAATCACGCGCTGGCTTTCCATGCGGCGCAGTATCTGGCGGGGCAGTGCTTCCCGGACGAGTTGTTTATCGCTTCGTGCCGCAAAGGGCGCGAGCAGCAGGCGATCGCCAAAGCGCGGTTGGAAAACTGGCTGAGCGTGGTTGAAGCGCAGGGGCTGGCTGAATTGAATGCAATCGTAAGCTATCCCGTTGATTATCGAGGGCTGTCTGCTCTCGCCCTCATGGCTGACGATGCGAGTCTGCGCGATCGTGCGGGTAAACTGATTAAAGGAGTCCAGGCATGAATCGTGATGCACTGATGGGAACGTTGGATCAGGTGGTTCGCGGATTTTGCCGTCTGAAAAACCTTGATGAAGTAGGCACCAGCGACGGATTTTCGATCCACTTCGAAGAGTGGGAGTGGGAGATCGGCGTGGGGCTGTACGGTTTCTGGCGTTTTGCGGATTTCCAGCAGGACACGGCGCTGCAACAGTCGATCCTCACCTGGTATGAAACACAGATCGGCAAAGGTTTGCCGGAGATGCAGATCAACACCACGGCGCCGATGATCGCGCTGGCGCTGGTGGCGAAACATCATCAGCGTCAGGACCTGTTGGCCGTCGTCAACGACTGGGCGGATGCGCTCCTGCGTGATTTGCCGAAAACGGAAGAAGGCGGTTTTCAGCATGTGGTGAAAGAGCAGGCCAATACCGGCCAGCTGTGGGATGACACGCTGTTTATGACCTGTCTGTTTCTGGGTGTCGCGGGCATTGCGCTGAAACGCCAGGATCTGATTGATGAAGCGGGATATCAGTTCCTGCTGCACACGCGCTATCTCAGCGATCCGGCGAGCGGGCTGTGGTATCACGGCTGGACGTTTGTGGATAAACACCATTACGCCGGGGCGTTCTGGGCGCGGGGCAATGCGTGGATCACCGTGGCGATCCCGGAGTTTATCGAGCTGATGGGCGAGCATCTCGACACCAGCGTGCGGCGTTTTCTGTCGCAGGTGGTGGCGCGCCAGGTACGTACACTCTGCGAACTGCAGGCCGACAACGGCATGTGGCATACGGTGCTCGATGATCCGCTGTCACCGCAGGAATCATCAGCAACGGCAGGCATTGCCTACGGTATGCTGCGCGGTGTGCGGATGGGGATTCTGGATGATTCAGTCAGCGCCAGTGCGCTGCGTGCGTTCGACGCCGTGATGGCGCGGATCGACGACGGCGGTCTGGTGCTGGAAGCTTCACGCGGGACGATGCTCGGCTGGGATATCCAGTATTACTGTGACATCGCGATAGCCCCGGTGCCTTATGCGCAGGCGCTCACCATGCTGCTGTTGCTGGAAATGGACCAGGGTAACTGGCTCGAGGCAACGCGATAGCGTTTTTGCCGGATGACGGCATGAATGCCTTATCCGGCATACAAAACCCTGCACCGTTTGGCAGGGTAGGGCGCAGCCTGTAGGCCGGATAAGGCGAAGCCGCCATCCGGCGTGCTTGTGCTTCACATCTGCGTTAAAGGTTCGGCAGTCTGTAGGCCGGATAAGCGCAGCGCCATCCGGCGTGCCTGTGCTTCACATCCGCGTTAAAGGTTCGGCAGCGTCAGCAGAGACGGAATTTGCGAGAGCAGATACAGCACCAGTCCGATGGAGCCACCGACCAGCGTGCCGTTGACGCGGATAAACTGCAAATCTTTGCCGATATTCAGCTCAATTTGCTGCGACATATCCCGCGCATCCCAGCTTTTGACCGTGTCGCTAATGTGGCGCGTCAGGAACGCGGCGAACTCTGGCGCGACCTTACGCGCGGCCTGTTCCAGATGACCATTCAGCGATGCGCGCAGCGCTTCGTCGGCGACCAGCGTTTCACCAAACCACTGCCCGGCATGTGCGATCCGCTGCTTCACGCGGGAATCCGCGGCATTAATATCCGCTTTCAGCCACTGACGGACATCCCCCCACAGTTCGCCGAGATAACGGTTAAACGCCTCATCTTCTTTCAGATACGCTTTGATGTTCTCTGCCCGCAACGCCATTTCCGGATCGTGTTTGAGCTTGTTGATCAACGTAAACGTCGCGCGATCAAAGGCATGGCGGATCTGATGGGCGCGATCGTGGCTGATATCATCAAGTAGCGAGTTGACGGCCTCCGAAACCAGTTCGGCGCTGTGTTCCCCCAGCCATTCGGTCGGCAAAATCTTTGCTTTAAGCGGGTGCTCCGCCTCCAGCCAGCGCACGATCTGGTGGGCGATAAACGCCCGCGAGCTGTCGCGCTGTAGCAGGGAAATGAGCTGGGCAATTAGCGTGTCGAGCAACACCTGATGGCGATCGTTTTTGGTCATACTCTCCAGCATTAATGCACTGGCGCCGGAAAGATCCACCTTATCAATGGCTTTATGCACCGCGCGTTTGATCAGCCGTTGAATACGGGCGTCGTCGGTCAGCTCCAGAAAGCCGCTCATGATTTGCAACAGATGTTGCCCTATCCGCTGGGCGTTTTCCGGCTGGCTGAACCAGTTACCGAGAAGGCTGGCCGGTTCGTGGCGGCGGATCAGCGCCACCAGTGACTGGGTATCGAGAAACTTCTCCTGGACGAACTGGCCGAGATTTTCGCCTATCCGGTCTTTATTGCGCGGGATAATCGCCGTATGGCGAGAAATAAACGGAATCGGCACCCGACGAAACAGCGCCACCACTGCAAACCAGTCGGCCAGCGCGCCGACCATCGCGGCTTCGGCAATCGCCTTAATGCCCAGCACCCAAAAGTTGGGCGGCAAAAAGAGCGTAATGACAAACGTTGCCGCAGCCATCAGCAGCAAAGAGAGCGCCAACAGCTTGGCGCGTTTGAGTTCAGCGATTTTATTCATAAGGTTAAGGATAGAGCCAGACGGGACGATCGTGCAAAGGTGGACAGTCTGGATATCGAAACTCACTGTACGTTAAGCCTATTTTTGGACTTTCCGACGTTAGCTGGCTGTCGTCACCGGAACCCACCTAAAGCAGGTGTCCGGTTGCTTCGCCAGAGATGTTTACCCGTCCGATTGATGTGTTCCCGGCCAGACAGTGACAAACGTGAACGCTACGACATTCCCCGTACCGGGGCCATTCTCCTGGCGGTCAGATAATGCTCTTGCCAGTAACTGCCTGACAAATGAGAGAGCATCACGCCCTGGGAACTCGACGCATGGATAAATTGATCGTTACCGACAAAGACACCAACATGGCGAACATTGGGTTTTGTCATAAAAAAGACCAGATCTCCGGGTTTCAGTTGTTCCTGTTGAACGGGGTAGCCAGTATGACTTTGCTCCGCTGCTGTTCTCGGTAAATTCAGATGAGCGACGGTCTGTATCACTCTTCGGGTGAACGCCGAACAGTCAATGCCATTATGGCTATTTCCGCCCCAGCGATAACGGGTTCCTTTCCATTGGGCATATTCATCCATAATACGTTGCTGTAAATTCCCTTCTTTTAGAGTGTGTATTGGTAGAGTCGATGATTTAAAAGCAAAAACAGTCTCGACTCCCCACTCTTCAGGAATGATTTTTTCGAAAGCAAAGGTGGTTGAAGAGGAAAGTACAAAAACAATAAATAAAATTAAACGAAGCATAACTCAAAAATTAATTTATATGATCACATCCTTACATTTTGCGCAAAAGAACCCCATCAACCATGATGGTTTTAAATTATAGTTTTAACGACGCCAGGAATAATAACACTGATGAATGAATACATCTTTCACTAGTCAGTCCATAAATGGACTGGGCGATAACTCATTGTTTTTAAATTGTTCCAGGCTGACAAGCTGTTCACTGTCGATCACGGCAGTGCAGGGATTCCACTAGCAGGTTCTCCATCACGCGGGAAACGTGGTTTGGCGCGTTTGAGTTCACCGATTTTATTCATAAGGGTAAAGGGAGAATGTTGAAGTGAGCAACCGAAGGAAGATGAAACGAACTCACGATAAATTATCGTGTTTTATCCTGAATTTTTAGTCAGATTTGTTTATTACTCACTGAGTTTATTGCGTCATATTGCATTGTCATCCCATATGCTTAACATTTCAGTTTCGCTAACAGGAGGCACTATGCATAAACCCGCCGCTCTTTTTCTGTGTGTCATGCTTTTTATCCCGCTTATTTTTCTGATTAACGTCACCCCGCTTTCGGTACTGTGGCTTTTATTGTATGTCTTTGTCATTTACTGGTTTACCCGAAAGGCGAATAAAGAGAAGACCTACGTGAAAGGGGCCAGCATTATTTATTTAGGCGCCGCCGTTGCGGTTATCGGGAAAAAATGTGTTGCCCTGTATTCCGTGAGTGGGGATGTCAGCAGCGAGGAACTGGTCATTGAGACTTTCTTCCAGGTGATGCTGATGGTCAGTTCCGGTCTGGGCGGTGGGTTGCTGGCGCACTACTTTATTAATGAACGTAAGGCGTAGCGTGCCGTGTCTCTGCCGGATGGCGGCTTTGCCTTATCCGGCCTACAAATCGGCGTTGGCCCGTGGGCGCAGCGCCTCCAGGAAACGCGTGAACAGTTCAGGTAACGGCTCGTCGTACCACAACGCATACAGGTCGGCCGGGATCGTCTCTTCAAGCGGGAGAAAGGCCACACCGGGCCAGTAGATCAGCCCGCAGGTTTCCGGCAACAGCGCCACGCCGCTGCCGGTGCTGACCAGCGCCAGCGCGGTTTGCGGCTCGAAAACCTGATGGGTGATCAGCGGCGAGACACCCAGTTCGAGGCAGCGCTCGTACACCTGATGGGCAAAATCGCTGCGGGTGAAGGAGAGTGAAATAAACGCCCGATCCGCCAGATCGACCAGCGAGACTTTTCCGCGCCGGCACAACGGATCGCTTTCATGCACGGCGACATGCACCCTTTCACGGGCGATCAACTGACAGCGAATCTTCGCTCCCGGATGCGGGATCACATTGCGGTTGATGGCGATATCAATGGTGCGGGCGCGCAGCGCTTCGGTTTGCTCGTGCTGCCCCAGTTCATGCAGCGTCCAGTTCACATCGGGGTTGGTTTCCCGAAACGCTTTCATCCTTTCCAGCAACGGACCCCACATCGCGCTGCCAATCACCCCAATATTGATATGCTGCTTTTCGCTGCGACCGATCTGACGCACATAGTTCAGCGACTGTTCGGTGGCGTTGAGGAGGCGGTCGACTTCGGATTTCAGTACTTTTCCGGCGTGGGTCAACGCGACTTTGCGGCTGGATCGTTCGAACAACTCTACGCCGAGGATCTCTTCCAGCTCTTTGATTTGTACGCTGAGCGGAGGCTGAGAGATGTTCAGCCGCGCCGCGGCGCGACCAAAATGCAGTTCGTCGGCAAGGGTTTGAAAATAGCGCAGCATCCGAAAGCGAATGCGGCTGTTGGCCTGAGGATCGAGCATGCAGGGCACCGTGAAGGAGGAGGGTGGCGGTATCATGCAACCCTCCTGAAAGGCTGTCAAACCGCGACCGCCTCGCCCTGATGCAGGCGTTCGGCTTTGCTACAGGCGACCGCCATAAGCAGGGTTACCATCAGCAGCGCGTAGGCAACGGTAGACGCATTCACCGCACCGTGCAGGCCGAAGTGACTGTTCACCAGCGAAGAAACCGTCGCGAACAGCAGCGTGCCGACAGTGCCGCAGGTGAGCAGCGCGGAAATCAGCGTCGGCGAACTGCGGCTGACCTGCAACGAACCGTAGCTCATCAACCCGGAGAACAGCCCGGAGTTGAAGAAGCCAAACGCGCCGCAGGCAATCAGAATCAGCGTGGTGTTGCTGCTGTTACTGATAAGCGCAATCGACACCAGGCCGACGGCGGTACAAATGAGCAGGAAGGTGCGCAGCTTCATCCACTTGACGGTGAACTGGTTGAGGAATAGCCCTGTCGCCTTCGTCACCCAGTACACGGTGGTGTACAGCGCCGCCTGCTCCGGCAGCAACTGGAAGCGCCATTGCAGATAGCCCGGCGTCCACATAGTGAAAATCGGTTCGGCGAGCAGGAACAGGAATAGCGCCCCGCACAGCAGCCACACCGAGCGACCCCACGGCTCCTTGTTGGCGGTTTCCTGATGCGTCGGTTCCGGTGATTCGGTCGTCGGGTAGCGGCTGCGCAGGGTGAGGATCAGCATAATCACCCCCAGCGCACCCATAATGGCGTACATCGCCATCCAGCTCGCGCCCAGCTTAAACAGCCACGCCAACAGAAACGAGAGCGTCGCGCCCGCCAGGCTGAAGAAAAAGTCGGTGAAAATCAGGCTTGAAGAACGGCTCTTTTCGTCCGGGTTAATGCGCACCACCAGATAGCTGCCGATGGTCATAAAAATCCCGCCGCAGGCGCCGATAATGGCGACGGCCACGCTGAACATGGTCAGCGTCGGGGTGGCGAACAGCAGGGCGCTGATGAGAATGGTCAGCGCGGCGGCGATCACCAGCGGCTTTTGCAAGCCCCATTTCTTCATCAGGATCCCGCCGAGCATGATCGGTACGAACATGCCGATATTCATCAGCGTAAACACCTGGCCGATAAAGCTCGGGTCCTTGTTGAACGCCGCACACAGCGGCCCGAGAACGATACCCAGCGTCGACACCAGCGCGCCGACAAAGTAATAGCTCAGATACGAAATCGCATTCAGACTGCCGCGAGAATAATGTTCTGACATCTGCATTTCTCCTGGCGGGCAATACGCCCGCCGCTGGACGGGAAATTAGCGGTAGTTCTTCACGAACTGGCTAATCAGGCGAATGAAATCGTCGGTCACCATCGCCGCGCATTTCAGGGTTTGCTCGTGGGAGAGCTCCACGTCGCTTAAGCCTTCCGCCATATTGGTGATGGCCGACACCGCCAGCACTTTCAGGCCACAGTGGCGGGCGACAATCACTTCCGGCACCACCGACATGCCCACTACGTCGCCGCCGATTTTCTGCATCATGCGGATCTCCGCCGCCGTTTCGAAGTTCGGGCCAGGGTAGGAGACGAACACCCCTTCGTGGAGTTTCAGGCCCAGATCGCGGGCGGTGTGATGCAGTTTTTCGCGCAGGTCTTTGTCGTAGGCGTTGGCAAGGCTAAAGAAGCGCGGACCAAAGCGGTCATCGTTCGGCCCAACCAGCGGCGTCGACGGCATGGTGTTGATGTGATCGTTAAGCGCCACCAGGCTGCCCGCCGGAATAGCCGGATTGAGCGATCCCGCAGCGTTGGTGCAGAACATAAATTCGCAGCCGAGCAGTTTAAAGGTGCGCACCGCGTGGGTCATGATGCCCATCCCGACGCCCTCGTAAAAATGGCCGCGCCCTTTCATGCAGATAATGTCCACGCCGTGCAGCGCACCCATCACCACTTCGCCCGCATGACCAATCACGGAGCTGACGGGGAAACCCGGCAGTTTTTCATAAGAGATAACGGTTTTGTTTTCGAGTTTATCGGCCAGTGCCCCAAGGCCCGATCCGAGAATAAAGGCGATGCGCGGCGTAAAGCCCGGCTTCGCTTTACGGAGGATGTTAACGGCGTCGAACGGGGTATCGTTAATCACGGAATGAGACATAAAAACTCCTGAATGCGTAGGTTTATGCACATTCTGCGAAGCGGACGATTGCTAATCCAATTGGATAAATGCGCTTATTGATTCGGTTTTATGAATGGATGATGTGGGGAAATTATTTTACTGACGGAATTTCAAGGAGTTATACAGAAGGAAGCGCAGCTCCCGCGACTGAGCAGGGAAAATGGGAGGGTTGAAGTGTGATGAGGTTCACTGACGGTCTTTGTCGGCGCAGCACACCTGTCCGGACTGGCGTGCCGTCACGCCCTATTAAACGTGATCACGCTAACGTTTTTGCACGCTATGGGGGTGATACCGGGGTGTTTTACTATACTTCGGGGGCATTACTCTCCCGGCGACTTTTCTATGTTATTGAAAATATAAGATAACAAAGACAGCGCCCTACAGAATAAGGACCTCAACATGAAGCGAATGAAAAACTTCGTTGCCTCCTGTCTGTTGACCGCGCTGGTTTTCCCGGGCGTCGCGCTGGCAGAGGAAGCGCCAGCCGCACCGCTGGCCACCGGTATGGTGAGCGCGGGGACGGCGGAAGCGCAGGTGGTGGAAGCAGTGCGCCACGGCGACATCCTGACCGTCAAGGTACGCTTTAAGGGCCTTGCGGATAACCTGACTGCGCAATCTCTGTATACCGGAATAGATAAAGAGGCGCTCGCTAATTCCTTCTATTTGTTAGTGGGTAACAAGAAATATCTGCTGCTGACCGACTCGAATGGCGTACCTTTGGCGCCGAATAGCGTGATGTTTAGCTCGCGCCGCGGTGTTCCGTACGTCGGTTCGTGGTACGGCAGTTTCCCGGCACCGCCGAAAGACGTCAAAGAAGTGTATTTGACTATCGAAAACGTTGAGCCGCTCGGGCCCATCGCCATTACGGATCGTTAAGCGATGAGCGGCCTGCATAAACTCCTGTTCGCCAGCGCTCTGGCGCTGTGTTCTGCCGCTGGTGCGGAAGATGCGCCAGCGCATGCGCCGCCAGTGATCCTCGACCTTAAAGCGACAACGCTGGATCTGGTGGGCTTCCCGTCGGATACCGGCGGCGCGGTGCTGGATTTACAGAGCAAGGCGGCGGATCTGGCGAAGCAGTCGGCGGATATCACTTTTCGCGATGATAAAGACGCGGTGACGTTGTCTATTCGTAGCGACGTGTTGTTTGCTTTTGATAGCGATGCGATCGCCAAAAAAGCCGAGCCAACGCTGAAACAGGTGGCGCAGTTAATCGTCGACGATCCTGACGGCGTAGTCACGATTGAAGGGCATACCGATTCGGTGGGTAGCGATAAGTACAATCTCGATCTTTCGCAGCGTCGCGCCCGCTCGGTCGCCAAATGGCTGACGGCACACGGCGTGGATTCATCACGTTTAAGCGAGAAGGGCAAAGGCGAAAGCCAGCCGGTGGCGAGTAACGATAGCGACGCCGGAAGGGCGAAAAACCGTCGCGTCGATTTCGTATTGCCGAAGAAGAAAGCGTGAGTTCACCACCCGATCTATGGCTGTAAACCTGTAGCCCTGCTGGGAATGGCTCCGGAGTCTCAGTCTGGCTACTGGATCTCTGTAGTAGATTCCATCGCCACCTTCACTGTCATCCTCGGCTACACGCAGTTGATCCACTGGCAGTTTCTGTATTACCCAAAACAGGGATTCCATTGCACCTTAATCTTCATCTTACACAGCTGCTGGGTGAGATTCTGCATTTCTCGCTGGCGGGCGTAGAGTATCGTTTTGACCGCTCTGGGGCTTTTTGTCACTCATATCCATTTATGCAAAATGTGATGCTATTTCCAGCAATATCGCTATACTCGTAAGATAATTGTATATACATTTTTGTATATACAATCAGGGATAGATACGATGCCGATGGAGTATGAATGGGATGCTAATAAGGCCAGAAGCAACCAGATAAAGCATGGCGTTCGGTTTGAGGATGCTGTTCTGGTATTTGACGATCCCCGACATCTGTCGCGTCAGGATCGCATAGAGAACGGTGAGCACCGCTGGCAAACCCTCGGGCTTGTGCATGGGATTATTGTCATTCTTGTTGCCCACACCGTTCGTTTTGAAAGTGGCTGCGAAGTCATTCGGATCATTAGCGCCCGCAAGGCAGACAGTAAAGAGAGGAATCGTTATGAGCATGGTTAAACATAAACGCGGCAGCGTAACCGCGCTGAGTGCTCAGCATGAGGCTGAACTTAAGGCGCTGGCGAAGAAATCCGATGCGGATATTGATTACAGCGACATTCCTTCTTCGGAGGATGAACAGTGGTCTGAGGCGGCGCGGGGTAAGTTTTTTCGCCCATTGAAAACGCAAGCCTCTGTGCGCATTGATGCCGATGTCATGGAGTGGCTGAAACGTCCGGGGAAAGGGTATCAGACGCGGCTTAATGCTATTTTGCGCGAAGCCATGCTGCGAGAGCAAAACAAGAAATAGCGAGTATCTGCTCGCGTGTAGATGCCGGATGGCGGCTACGCCTTATCCGGCCTGTAAATCGGCATAGGCCCGATAAGCACAGCGCCATCGGGCATCAGGATAGATTACTTCTTCAACCCCGCAAATGCGGCGCGGATCTCGTCTTCGGGGAGTTGAATCCCGATAAATACCAGCGTGCTGTGCGGCTGTTCGTCGCCCCACGGGCGGTCCCAGTCGGCGCTGTAGAGGCGTTGAACACCCTGGAATAGCAGGCGGTTTGGCTCGCCGTCGATCCACAGCATTCCTTTGTAGCGCAGGAGTTTGTCTGCGGATTCCAGCAGCAGGTTTTCCATCACGCGGGAAACGTCACCGATGTCGACCGGGTAATCCAGCTCCACCACGATCGATGAAATATCGTTCTGCTTGTCGGCGATAAAGTGGAAACGCGGTGTGGCGCTGACCACGTTCTCTTCCAGCATAAAGCCGTTGGTGTTGAACAGCAGGGCGAGATCGATATCGCCATGGGTGACAGTGTAAACCGGTGCGCGGGCGTTGATACGCGCCAGGCGTTCACGCAGTTTTTCGCTTTCCCCCGCCACATCGGTTTTGGTCAGCAGGATGCGGTCGGCGTAGCCAATCTGCGACTGGGCGATGGTGAACTGGTTCATCTGCTCATCGGCATGTACCGCATCGACCAGCGCAATCACGCCGTCCAGTAGATAGCGTTCGCAGAGCACCTCATGCGAGAAAAAGGTCTGAATAATCGGGCCGGGATCGGCCATGCCGGTGCATTCAATCACCAGACGGTCGAACTGGATGTTGCCCTTGTCGAGGTTGTCGAGCAGGTCTAACAGCGCGTCTTCCAGCTCGCTGGAGCGGGTGCAGCAGATGCAGCCGTTGGTGAGGGTTTTGATCTGGGTGGCGCGATCGCCAATCAGCTGATCGTCAACGGAAACTTCACCGAATTCGTTTTCGATAACGGCAATTTTATAGCCGTGCTGTTCGTTGAGAATATGGCGAAGCAGCGTGGTTTTACCGGCGCCAAGAAAACCGGTGAGTAGGGTAACTGCAATCGGGGTCATTCATTTCTCCTTCTAACAGCAACTGCTTCCGCCGCTACCGTAGCGGGCTTCCTGGCGCTCGCGGAAGAATTCTTCGTAAGTCATATAGGGCTGGTCGGGATGGTTGGTCTTCATGTGCTCGACGTAGTTGTCGTAGTCCGGAATGCCAATCAACATCTTTGCCGCCTGACCGAGATATTTTTTTGCCTGACCTAAAGTACCAAACATTATACCGTCCAGATAGAAAAAGCCCGGTGGCGCTACGCTTACCGGGCCTACAGGATCTGTGTAGGGCGGGTTAGCGTAGCGCCACCCGCCAGGTTTTTAGTGGTGTGAAGAGGTCTTCACGCCGCCTTCCGGAATCGGCACGTACGGAGTTTCTTTGTCGGTACGACCGTTGACGTTACGCACGTTCATCCAGGTTTTGATGGCGTAGAAGATGATGCTGTACACCACAATCAGGAACAGAATACTCAAACCTGCGTTGGTGTAGTTGTTCACCACGATATGGTTCATGTTGGCAATCTGCTGTGCAGTCAGTTCACCGCCATTCGCAATCTTCTCTTTGTACTGGCTGGCCATGTAGAAGAAGCCTTCCATCTGTGGGTTGGTGCTGAACAGTTTCAGACCCAGCGCCCAGGTGGTGCAGAGAAGCAACCATGATGCCGGAACAACAGTCACCCAGATGTATTTGGTGCGCTGCATTTTAATCAGCACTACGGTACCCAGAACCAGCGCCACAGCGGCCAACATCTGGTTAGAGATACCGAACAGCGGCCACAGGCTCTTAACGCCGCCCAGCGGATCAACCACGCCCTGATACAGCAGGTAGCCCCACAGACCAACACAGCCCGCGGTTGCCACAACGCCCGCCACCAGAGAGTCGGTTTTCTTCAGGAACGGCACGAAGTTACCGAGCAAATCTTGCAGCATAAAGCGGCCAGCACGGGTACCGGCGTCCAGCGCGGTCAGGATGAACAGCGCTTCGAACAGGATCCCGAAGTGGTACCAGAAGCCCATATCCGCCATCGGCAGCACTTTGTGGAATACGTGTGCAATACCAACGGCCAGCGTCGGTGCGCCACCTGCGCGGTTCAGAACGGACGGTTCGCCGATGTCTTTCGCGGTTTGCAGGATCTGCTCAGGCGAAATCACGAAGCCCCAGGAGCTGACGGTCGCAGCGGCGTGTGCCGTCACGTCTTTCAACTGTGCCATAATCAGCGGCGCGTTCTCGCCACCCATTTCATGCAGGTTCGGCATGGTGATGCCAAGGCCTGCTGGCGGGGTGTTCATCGCGAAGTAGAGACCCGGTTCGATGATGGACGCAGCAACCAGCGCCATAATCGCAACGAAGGATTCCATCAGCATCGCGCCGTAACCGATAAAGCGAGCGTCGGTTTCGTTGGCCATCAGCTTCGGCGTGGTGCCGGAGGCGATCAGCGCGTGGAAGCCAGAGACGGCACCACAGGCGATGGTGATAAACAGGAACGGGAACAGCGCGCCTTTCCACAGTGGCCCGGTACCGTCAATGTACTGGGTTATGGCGGGCATTTTCAGTTCCGGGTTGATGATAACGATACCGATCGCCAGACCGACGATAACACCGATTTTCAGGAACGTTGCCAGGTAGTCACGCGGGGCCAGAATCAGCCATACCGGCAGCAGCGCGGAGATAAACGCGTAGCCGATCAGTGCGAAGGTAATGGTGGTGTCTTTAAAGGTCAGCGCCGGGCCCCAGTACGGGTCGTGGGCAATCACGCCGCCGAAGTAAATAGAAGCAACCAGCAGAACGATACCAATCACCGACACTTCACCCACACGACCCGGACGCAGGAATCGCATGTAGATCCCCATGAACAGCGCGATAGGCACAGTAGAGCACACGGTGAAGACGCCCCACGGGCTTTCCGCCAGCGCTTTTACCACGATCAACGCCAGTACCGCGAGGATGATGATCATGATTAAGAAGCAACCGAACAGGGCAATGGTGCCCGGCACGCGGCCCATCTCACCTTTGATCATCTCACCAAGAGATGCGCCGTTACGGCGGGTCGAGATGAACAGTACCATGAAGTCCTGCACCGCACCGGCCAGCACCACACCCGCCAGCAGCCACAGCGTACCCGGCAGATAACCCATCTGGGCGGCCAGAACCGGACCCACCAGCGGACCCGCACCGGCGATGGCGGCAAAGTGGTGACCGAACAGCACGTAGCGGTTGGTCGGCACGTAGTTCAGGCCGTCGTTATTGATGACCGCTGGCGTGGAACGCGTCGGGTCAAGTTTCATCACCTTTTGAGCGATGTACAGACTGTAGTAGCGGTACGCTACCAGATATACAGAGACGGAAGCGGCCACAATCCACAGGGCGCTGATGTGCTCGCCCCGACGTAATGCCACTACCGAGAGGCAGAGTGCCCCGATGATTCCGAGAATCACCCAGGGTATGTGCTTGAATATCTTTTTGGTATCCATAGTAAAACCTGGTTTCTTTAGATTAATAATTGGCCGAAGCCGTTTGGGTTCAAGTGTGTGTTTGAGGAGGTATATGACTGTTATGCTGGGGACGATCTTGCCAGAGAAACGCGCGCGTAAAGTAAGGTAAATAGGCGAGTGGTTATATGTCAGCTTAAGCGGTCAGGAGTGTCAGCGAGCGGTAAAGAGAGGGCGTAAGCGGTGGAAATTGTGTGATTTGGGTCACAATGAAAGCGGGCGGCAGTGCTGCCGCCCGTTGGGCTTCACAGGATTAGACGGTGGTTTCCATTTCCGTCATCACTGGATGGAAACGACGCTTGAAGTAGATCAGACCGTGACCGTCCTCGCCCAGGATAATATTTTTGATCTCAACCAGATAAACCAGATGCGTGCCAATCGCCTGCACATCGCGGATCTCCCCTTCGAGGCTGGCCAGCGCGCCTTTCAGCACCGGTTGCGCCAGCGGCCCTTTTTGCCAGCAGGAGAGGTTGAAACGTTCGTCCATCGCCATCCCGGTCATGCCGGCGAAGTGGCGCGCCATCAGTTCCTGCTCGTGGTTCAGCACGTTGACGCACAGCTTCCCGTTGTCCTGAAACACCGGATTCATGGCGCTGTTGGCGTTAATGCAGACCATCACTGACGGTGGCGTATCGGTCACCGAGCACACGGCGGTGGCGGTGATCCCGCAGCGTCCGCCGTCGCCTTCGGTGGTCACAATATTGACCGCCGCTGACAGGCTGGCCATCGCATCACGAAAACGCAGACGTTGTTCATCTAATTGCATTTTGACCTCCGACTGCGTTATTTCAGCAGCTTATCCAGCAGGTTGATATCGTTGTTGTTGTGCAGGTGTGGCACCGTCCAGCCGTTCTGGTCGTATTCAGACAGGCAGCGGTCAACCATCGCCATCATTTTGTCCATGTTGCCGGAGGTCTGCGCCTGGCGCAGACACTGCAGGCGGATCTCGTCCTGGCTACCGGAGTAGTTGATTTCATATAACTCGTGGCGTCCACCAAATTCGCTGCCGATGGCGTCCCACATCAGTTTTAAAATCTTAATGCGTTCAACGTGATCCATCCCGTTGGAGCCGCGCACGTATTTTGCCAGATACTGATCGATCTGTGGATTATTCAGATCACGCGCGCTGGAAGGCAGATAGATCAGACCGCTGGTGACGTTACGCTCAATAATGTTTTTGATCTTCGCATAGGCCATCGGCGCCATCACTCGATAGGTTTGCAGCGCCGCGTGATCCGGCAGCCAGGCGCCATTGACCCACGGCGTCGCTTCAGAACACATGGAGTCGCTCAGCGCCCAGAACATGTTACGCCAGGCCACGACTTCCCCCAGATCGGCCTGCACGCCACGGAACTCCGCCGTGCCGGTACATTCGAGCGATTTTTTCAGCAACGCGGTGATGAAGTCGAGTTTGACCGCCAGGCGCACGCACGCCTGCAGCGGATACATGCGGGCGAAACCGCCTTCCATCGTCCAGCGACGGCAGCGATCAAAGTCGCGGTAGATCAGCACGTTTTCCCACGGGATCAGCACCTTATCCATCACCAGAATGGCATCGTTCTCGTCAAAACGGCTGGAGAGCGGGTAGTCATACGGAGAACCGGTTGCGCCTGCCACCAATTCATAAGAGGCGCGGGAAATCAGTTTCACCCCGTCGGCGTCCATTGGGGCGACGAACATCAGCGCGAAGTCCGGGTTTTCGCCCATTACCTGCGCAGAGCCAAAGCCGATCATGTTGTAGTGGGTCAGCGCTGAGTTGGTTGCCACCACTTTCGCGCCGCTGACGATTATCCCGGCGTCGGTCTCTTTTTCCAGTTTGATGTAGACGTCTTTCACTTCGTCGGCCGGTTTGTGGCGGTCAATCGGCGGGTTGACGATGGCGTGGTTAAAGTAAAGTCCGGTTTCCTGAATGCGGGTGTACCAGTTGCGGGCGTTCTGCTCAAACTGGCCGTAAAACGCCGGATTCGCCCCCAGCGCGCAGCCAAAAGCGGCTTTGTAATCCGGTGTACGTCCCATCCAGCCGTAGCTCAGACGGGACCACTCAGCGATGGCGTCACGCTGCTGGCGCAGGTCGTTGGCGCTTTTCGCCACGCGAAAGAATTTGTGGGTGTAGCCGCCGCTGCCGGTGTCGGTGCCCCAGCAGAGGGCGTCCTGCATCTCTGGTTTGTGCAGTGCGTCGTAGAGTTGGGCAACGGAAGCCGCCGCGTTGCGAAACGCCGGATGCGTGGTGACGTCTTTCACGCGTTCACCGTAGATGTAGATCTCGCGCCCGTCCTGCAGACTTTTTAAGTACTCTTCACCGGTTAATGGGCGTTTGGCGTCAGCGCGGAAATCTTCAGGTTTCATAGTCAGACTCTCTTTTCGTCATCGGATGGAAAGCCTGCGCCAGTGGGCGTTTCAGGCTTTAATGTTAAATTTATGTTTTGTTTTTGTTGTTTAATTGAAGCGTGATAAGGCAACGGCGTGAAGGGACGATTGCGACAACGGCAGGTACTTTTCGGACGGGATTGTGTTTTGTGATCCAGGCGGCTTTTTGGCGGGCAGCGCTGCGCTTACCCGCCGGAAATTCATGATACGGGTACTTTACTTGCCCGGTACGCACTCGGCGAACATCCCACCAGCCGATTAAAGAAGCGGGCGAAATAGGCGGGATCTTTAAACCCCAGTTGCCAGGCGATCTCATTGACCGCGCTGTCAGAAAAGAGCAGCAGCCGTTTGGCCTCGCGCAGTTGCCGGTCGAAGATCAGGCGTTTAGGGGGCCGATTGGCGAAACGGCGACAGATATCGGTCAGACGGGACTCCGTCAGATGCAGCTCGCTGGCATAGTCCGGCACGCTCCAGTGCTGGTGGAAGTGGGTGTCGATCAACTGGGTGAAACGCTGGAACAGCTTCAGTTCACCGCGCATCCCGCTTGCCGCATGGTCGTCGAGTTTGGCGTTACGCAGCAGCAGGGTGAAGACCGCTTGCGCCAAAAGTACCAGCGTGTGTTCGCACCCGGGCAGTTGTTCAGTCGATTCCCGCTCAATCAGCCGCCAGTAATGGGCTAACGCCGCGAGTTCGTCCGGTTTATCCGCCAGCGAAAGGCAAATCCCCGGCAGGCCGAACGTCTCCCGTGTGCCAGGGTAGAGCACCTCTAACAGCGGCCAGATCAGCGCTTCCCGCACCGTTAGCACGTGACCGTCGCTGTCTGATTCGGTAATAAACGCATGCGGTACGGAGGGCGGCGTCAGGACAAACAGCGGCGCCTGCACCGAATAGCGGTGATCGTCGAGCTGGAGTTCGATCTGCCCGGTATCAAGAAAGTGCATCTGAAAGAACTGGTCGTGGCGATGCGCCTGCATATCCCGGCCAAAAAACGCCGCCATGCGGGCGAATGACTGGTAATGCACATCGTCGCTGCCGAGGCTTTCGTCATACTCTTTGCTGATGTCGATATTGGTGATCGAACTCTGGCACATACTCGCTCCTTACGGTGTGGCGCGCGGGCGCGATGACTGCATGGGAATTAACCAGACAATGACGGCGCCGACAACCAGCAGCGAGGCCACAAACCACAATCCGCTGTTAAAACTGCCGGTGATATCTTTCAGCCAGCCGATCATAAAGGGGCTGAGCGCCGATCCAATATTGCCCGTGGCGTTGATCACCGCAATCCCGATCGCTCTCGCCCGCAGGCTGATCGACTGATCCGGCGTGGTCCAGAAAATGGCCATCGCGCAGAACGATCCGGTAGAGGCCATGACGATCCCCAGCATCTGGAGCAGATTGTTATCGGTGGCGGAGGCCAGTAGCCAGCCCGCGGCAGCGAAGAGATACGGCAGGGCGGTGTGGTGCTTACGCTCCTGACGGCTGTCCGAATGGCGGCTCCAGAAGATCATCCCGAAAATAGTACACACCTGCGGAATGGCGGCCAGCAGCCCGATAGTGATGTTACTGCTGCCCTGATTAAAACTTTGCAGGATCTGCGGCGTCCAGATGCCGATGGCGCTGAGGGTATTGGTCAGGCAGAAGTAAGCCAGCGTGTACATCATCACAATCGGAGTGAAGATTTCGCGCCACAGGCTGCGCTGCTGCATGGCGTGATGACTGACAGCGCCTTCCGGCTGCACCAGCGTCAGACGGTCGTTGTCCATCATCTCTTGCAGACATTTTTTGTCTTCTGCGGTTAGCCATTTGGCCTTCGACGGGGAGTCGTCCAGCCAGAACCAGACCAGGACGCCCAGCAGAACCGACGGGAACCCTTCCAGCAGGAATAACCACTGCCAGCCGCGAAGGTCAAACAGGCCGTCCATAGCCAGAATATAGCCGGAGACAATCGAGCCGAGCGCCGTCGTGACGGGCATGGCGATCATAAACAGGGCGTTGGCGCGGGCGCGGAAAAACGCCGGAAACCAGTAGGTTAAATAGAGCAGAATGCCCGGTAAAAAACCGGCCTCGGTGATGCCGACCAGAATACGCAGGATGTACAGGCTGTTCGGCCCGGTGGCAAACAGGGTCGCGGTGGAGGCAATTCCCCACAGCACCATAATGGTCGCAATCCAGCGGCGAGCGCCGACAATACTGAGCATGATGTTGCTGGGAATACCGAAAATAACGTACGCGGCGTAAAACAGGGTGGTCGCCAGGCCGAACATGGTGGCGTTTAGCCCCAGATCGCGGCCCATCGTTAATCCGGCAAAGCCGATGTTGATGCGATCGAGGAATGAAAAAATAAACAGCACGAACAGAAACACGATCAGACGGCGGAACAGTTTGTTGATCACCGACTGTTGCTGCGCCGTCAGTTGTTTATGCTGACTGGCAGGGTTTTGTTTCTCAGGGATTGCAGATGAGGTGTCGCTCATTGTTTTTCCTCTAATGGGAATTTTGTAGGGTACGACATAGGTTATGCCGGATGGCAGCGATGCCTTATCCGGCCTACGGTTCGTTACTGCTGTTTGCCGGATGGCAGCGATGCCTTATCCGGCCTGCGGTTTGGTACTGCTGTCTGCCGGATGGCGGCGATGCCTTATCCGGCCAGCGGGATGCATTGTAGGCCGGATAAGCGCAGCGCCATCCGGCGTTAATACACGCCGGGCGCTGCCGGTTTGGTGTTGGCGTGTGCGCCAAACCGTGCGGCTAACGCTTCGGCGGCGCGGGCGAGCAGGGTGGTGTCGACGCCGACGGCGACAAACAGCGCGCCCAGTTCAAGATAGCGTTTCGCCAGCTGTTCATTAGCCATCAGAATGCCCGGTGCTTTACCCGCTGCCCGAATCTGCGTAATGGCGTGCTCAATGGCGGCCTGCACGTCCGGGTGCTGTGGATTACCGGCAAAGCCCATATCGGCGCTCAGATCCGCCGGGCCGATAAACACCCCATCGACCCCTTCAACGTCCAGAATCTGTGGCAAATTCTTCAACGCTTCGCGGGTTTCTATCTGCACCAACACGCACATTTCATCGTTCGCCTTTTGCAGATAATCCGGGATGCGATTCCAGCGCGAGGCGCGCGCCAGAGCGCTGCCGACACCGCGAATACCGGCGGGGGGATAACGTGTCGCGCTCACCGCCAGACGGGCTTCATCGGCGTTTTGTACCATCGGAACGAGCAGCGTTTGCGCGCCCACGTCCAGCAACTGTTTGATCTGCACCGGATCGTTCCACGAAGGGCGAACGATCGGCTGGCTGGCGTAGGGGGCAATCGCCTGCAGTTGCGTCAGTACCGTTTGCACGTTATTCGGCGCATGTTCACCGTCAATAAGCAGCCAGTCGAAACCCGCGCCCGCCAGCAGTTCCGCGCTGTAGTTGCTGCACAGTCCCAGCCACAGGCCGATTTGCGGACGGCCCGCTTTCAGCGCCTCTTTGAATACATTTTGCATGGTCGTCTCCTTACACAAAGCGGCAGCTGATCGAACCCATGTTGCCGTAGTCCACATGGAAGGTATCGCCCTTGCTGGCCGTGACCGGGCGGGTGAACGAGCCGCCGAGAATAATCTGCCCTGGCTCCAGTTGCACATCGTATGGCGCCAGCTTGTTCGCCAGCCATGCCACGCCGTTGGCCGGATGATTCAGTACGCCCGCCGCAACGCCAGTTTCTTCGATCACGCCGTTGCGATAGAGCAGGGCGGAGATCCAGCGTAGATCCAGCGCATCGGGTTTAATCGGACGCCCACCGAGGATCACCCCCGCATTGGCGGCGTTATCCGAGATGGTGTCGAACACTTTGCGCGGACGCTGCGTTTCCGGATCGATGTTGTGGCAGCGGGCGTCGATCAGCTCCAGCGCCGGGATCACGTAATCTGTCGCGTTGTAGACGTCGAATAAGGTGCAGTTCGGGCCGCGCAGCGGTTTTGCCAGCACGAAAGCCAGTTCGACTTCAATGCGCGGCACGATAAAGCGATCGGTCGGGATATCGCTGCCGTCATGGAAAAACATGTCGTCGAGTAATGCGCCGTAGTCCGGTTCGCTTATCTGCGAGCTGGCCTGCATTGCTTTCGAGGTCAGGCCGATTTTGTGGCCTTTCAGCACGCGGCCTTCGGCGATTTTCAGGCTGACCCATTCGCGCTGAACGGCGTAGGCGTCGTCGATGGTGATCGCCGGATAATCCAGCGAGATCTGGCGGATCTGCTCGCGGGATTGTTCCGCCTGATGCAGGCGCTGCGCAATCAGGGTATGAGTGTGTTTATCGAGCATGATAGTTTCCTTTGTGCTGCTGTTGCCGGATGGCGGCTGAGCCTTATCCGGCCTACGGCTCGGTGCTGTTTTTTTGCCGGATGGCGGTTGCGCCTTATCCGGCCTACGGCTCGGTGCTGTTTTTTTGCCGGATGGCGGCTTCGCCTTATCCGGCCTACGGCTCGGTGCTGTTTTTTTGCCGGATGGCGGTTTCGCCTTATCCGGCCTACGGCTCGGTGCTGTTTTTTTGCCGGATGGCGGCTGAGCCTTATCCGGCCTACGGTTCGGTGTTGCGCCTTATCCAGCCTACGGTTTGGTGCTGTTGTAGGCCCGGTAAGCACAGCGCCACCGGGCAAAAAGCGCGCTACTTAAATAACGCGTGCACATTGTTCTGTTTGTAATTCAGCGTCGGGTGCAGCTCGTCGATTTCAAACGACAACGCCAGATAGCGGTTTGCCATCAGGTCGGCGAAATGGGTTTTAATCAGCGCAAACAACATCTCTCCCACCTCCTGACGGCTCTCCAGACTGCGCCCCGCGCCGATTTTTAGCGTCATATGGACAAACGCGTAGTCGTGTTGACCGTCGGCCATCTGCCAGGTTTCCAGCCAGTGCGCGCGGCTGCGGATACCACCGAGCGGGAAAATACCCGTGGCAGCGAGCGCGGCGTTAACTTTGGCGAACAGCCCCGGTAAGTCGGCCTGTTCACGGATGTTGTCGGTACATTCAGCGATAAAGTGCGGCATTTTCTCTCCTCAGGCGGGCAGCGGGAAAACGGCGTTCACCTGGCCGGTGCCAGAACTGGCGAATAACTCGGTGAGGAACTCCACCTTGCCGTCGTATTTGTCCCAGCCGAGCATCCCCAGCAGCATCACCGTGTCGTGCATGTTGCCTTCGCCGTAACAGTAGTCGGCGTACTCCGGCAGCATGCAGCAAAATTCTTTGAACTGCCCTTCGCGCCACAGCTTGACTACCCGTTCGTCCATCTGACGATCAAACTCGCGGGTGTAGCTGTTCATCCCTTCTTCCGCGCGCTGGTCGTCGATGAAACGGTGCGACAACGAGCCGCTGGCGAGCACCGCCACGGTGCCGTCGTATTGCTCAATCGCGCTGACGATCGCCTCGCCAAGCTTGCGGCTGTCGGCAAAGTCATGAACGGTACAAAAGGCGGATATCGACACCACTTTGAAATGCTTGTCGCTGTTCATGTAGCGCATCGGCACCAGCGTGCCGTACTCCAGTTTGAGGCTCGGAATGTTGTGCGCTTTGGCGCGTACGCCCAGCTTTACCGCTTCGTCGGCAATCAGCTGACCCAGTTCCGGGTTGCCGTCGTAGTCGTAGGTCATGTCGCGGATAAAATGCGGCAGTTCGTTACTGGTATAAATGCCGGAAAAATGGTCCGCACAGTTGATGTGGTAGGCGCTGTTCACCAGCCAGTGGGTGTCGAACACGATAATGGTGTCGACGTCCATTTCGCGGCAGCGATGGCTGATCTCTTTGTGTCCGTCAATCGCCGCCTGGCGGCAGCCGTGGTTTTTCCCCGGCAGCTCAGACAGGTACATCGACGGGACGTGGGTGATTTTTGCGGCTAACGCTAATGTGCCCATATCAGACTCCCCATTTCGGGATCGGATGGTCGCCCATGGAAATGCAGACGTTCTTCATTTCGGCGAACACCTCAAAGCTGTATTCCCCGCCTTCACGTCCGGTGCCGGAGGCTTTTACGCCGCCAAACGGCTGGCGCAGGTCGCGCACGTTTTGGGTATTCACAAACACCATGCCCGCTTCGATATTGCGCGCCAGACGCAGCACTTTGCTGACGTCCTGGGTCCAGATGTAAGACGCAAGGCCGTACTCCACGTCGTTGGCCAGACGCAGACCTTCCGCCTCGTCTTTGAACGGCATCAGGCAGGCGACCGGCCCGAAGATCTCTTCCTGGGCTACGCGCATCCGGTTGTCGACGTCCGCCAGCACCGTCGGGCGCAGGAAGTTGCCGTTTCTCAGATGAGCAGGCAGATCGGTCGGTTTGTCCGGACCGCCCGCCAGCAGAGTTGCCCCTTCTTCAATGCCGAGACGGATATAGCCGGAGACTTTTTCCCAGTGCTGCTGGCTAATCAGCGCGCCGACCTGGGTGTTGGGATCGTTCGGATCGCCCACGCGCAGACGATTTGCGCGTTCGGCAAAGCGTTTGACGAATTCCGGGTAGATGCTCTGCTGAATAAAGATGCGGGAGCCTGCGGTGCAACGCTCGCCGTTGATCGAGAAGATGGTGAACAGCGCGGCGTCCAGTGCGCGCTCGATGTCGGCGTCTTCAAAAATCAGCACCGGCGATTTGCCGCCCAGCTCCATTGAATATTTCTTCAGCCCGGCGTTTTTCATGATGTTGCGCCCGGTGGCGGTGCCGCCGGTAAAGGAAACCGCACGCACATCGTGATGACGTACCAGCGCGTCGCCCGCGGTGGCGCCGTAGCCCTGCACCACGTTTAGCACGCCTGCTGGAATGCCGGCTTCCAGCGCCAGCTCGCCCAGGCGATCGGCGGTCAGCGGCGAGAGTTCAGACATTTTCAGTACCGCCGTGTTACCCAGCGCCAGACACGGCGCGACTTTCCAGGTGGCGGTCATAAACGGCACGTTCCACGGCGACACCAGCGCGCAAACGCCCACCGGCTGCACCAGCGTGTAGTTGAGCATCTTGTCGTCGACCGGATAGGTCTTGCCGTTCATCTGCTGGCAGACTTCGGCGAAAAATTCAAAGTTGTGGGAGGCGCGCGGGATCAGCACGTTTTTGGTCTGATGGATAGGCAGACCGGTGTCGGCGGTTTCCATCGCCGCGATCTCCGGCACGTTCTGATCGATCAGGTCGCCGAGGCGACGCATCAGGCGCGCGCGCTCTTTCATCGGCAGGTTCGCCCATTTCGGGAACGCCTCTTTCGCGGCCGCTACCGCCTGGCTTATCTCCGCTTCACCGCCGGAAGCCACTTCCGCCAGCACGTCTCCGCTGGCCGGGTTGGTGGTGTGGAAATAGTCGGTGCCTGCCACGTTTTTGCCGTTGATCCAATGGTTTATTTTTTTCATTTTGCGGTTTCCTCACTCACAATTCGGTTGACCAGGCGGCCCACGCCTTCCACTTCCACGACGACTTCATCGCCCGGCACCACGTCGGACAGCCCTTTTGGCGTGCCGGTGGCGATCATGTCGCCCGGTTGCAGGGTCATGAATTCGCTCAGGTAAGCGATCAAAAACGGGATGTTGAAGATCAGATCGGCGGTGGTGCCCTGCTGGCGCAATTCGCCGTTGACGAAGGTGCGCAGGGTTAAGTTGTGCGGATCCGGGATCGCCGCTTTATCGACGATCCAGGGGGCAATCGGGGTCAGACCGTCGCGGCTTTTCACCCGCAGGTTGGGGCGGTAGTAGTTTTCCAGGTAGTCGCGGATGGCGTAGTCATTACAGATCGTATAGCCCGCGACATAGTCCATCGCGTCGGCTTCGACGACGTTGCGCGCCGTTTTGCCAATTACCACCACCAGTTCCGCCTCGTAGTGCATGTACTCGACATTGTTCGGGCGCACGGAGGTTTGTCCGTCGCCGGTAAACGAGTTTGGCGCTTTGATAAACACCAGTGGCTCTTCCGGCGGCGTAAATTCCAGTTCGCTGGCGTGGTCGGCATAGTTCAGGCCCAGCGCGAACAGGGTGCCGTGCGGGTGCGAAAGCGCAGGCCGCGTTCTGATTTCCGTGATGTCGCGCGCGTCCACTACCGGGTTTTCCAGCGGCGGGAAACCGTCTGCCAGAATACGCACCTGGTCGCCGGGGCGAATTTCCACGCGTGCCTGCGGGGTGCCGATCAGGATGGCGTCGCCCGGGTTTAGGGTGGCGAATTCGCTGAGCGCGCTGAGCAGTTCGGCAGCGCTGCGTTGCAGGTCGGCGGTGTTCCAGCGATCGGCTTCGCGACCGTTGATTTCGGTGATGATCGTCAGGTTATCGACGTTTTTCAGCGCCACCGTTTCGCCCATCGGGCAGAAACCGTCGCGGCATTTTGCTTTGATGGCCGGGCGGTAGAAACTCTCTTCCGGCAGGCTAACCTCGTTGGCCAGTGCGTAACCGGCGATATAGTTTGCCGCCTCTTCAACCGGGACGTTACGGGCTGTTTTGCCGACCACCAGCGCGACCGTCGCGCCGCTTTGCACCTTCTCGCCCTGTGGATGGGGGATGGCGTCGCCGTGACGAATCACGGTGTTGTGCGGTTTGATAAACCAGACAGCCGTCTTCGGCGGTGCGTTATACGGGGCTTGCGTAAACGCGTCGCGCCAGGCATCAAGCTGGCTGCGATGGTTTAACGCGACGGCAAAAACAGTACCTTTCATACACAAACTCCTCAGGGTGAAATACCACACTGTGATTTCATTAATATGTTAATGATTCGGTTGTATGCTTTTGCTGCGCGTTTGGCAAATAGAAGTGAAATAATTGTGATGATAATAACAATAAATTTACATATTAAAATTAATGTCTATATTTATCATGTGATTAACAAAATGGTGTGATTTCTGTTAGACTTTTTTGCCTAAAACGGGTTGTTTATAAAATCATCATTATTGAATTGTTTATCTGTTAATGATTTTTCCAGGGGAAGACCATGCATGACTCTTTAACCATTGCACTGTTGCAGGCACGAGAAGCGGCAATGTCTTACTTTCGGCCCATCGTGAAGCAGCATAATCTGACGGAACAGCAGTGGCGCATCGTGCGCGTACTGGCGGAACATCCGTCTATCGACTTCCACGATCTGGCGTTTCGTACCTGCATTTTGCGCCCGAGCCTGACCGGTATTCTGACGCGAATGGAACGCGATGGACTGGTGTTGCGATTAAAACCGGTGAATGACCAGAGAAAACTGTATGTGTCGCTGACGAAAGCCGGAAATGCGCTGTATGAACATGCGCAGTCGCAGGTGGAAGAGGCGTACCGACAAATTGAAGCGGAATACACGCCAGAGAAGATGCAACAACTGACGGCGCTGCTGGGTGAGTTTATTGCGCTCGGCAACCGCCATATTGCCGAACGCGGGGAAGAAGAGTAACTACGCGTCCGGGTTCACCAGATGAATCAGCGTTTCGGTTCTGGCAGGGGAAAGCGGTTCACGCGGCTGGGGAAGCGGCCAGTGATAGAGCCAGCGGGCGCTGGTGGCGCAGGTTTTTCCCTGACAGGCACCCATGCCGCAACGTGAGGCCAGCTTTGCGGTTTGCCAGTTTTTCGCGTCGGCAACGTCGCCGCAGCGCACATCTTCACAGCGACAGAGCAATGTTTCCGGCGTGACGACCTCTTTAAGAGCGTCGGGCAGGGCGAACGTGGCATTGAGCGCGTTGGCAAAACGTTGCCAGCGATCGCGTTTTTTGAGCGCTTCGCTCGCGCTGTCCGGACGCTGTGCCGCGATATATCCGGCAACTTCCCCTTCTGCCAGCGCCAGTTCGCTGCCGCCAAACCCCGTACACTCCCCGGCGGCGAAAATATCGGGCTGGCTGGTGCGCTGCTGCGCATCCACGGTGATGGCATTGTTTGCTGTCGCACAACCAAAAATCAGCGCCGGTTCAAGGTTGGGCACCAGCCCATAGCCAATGGCCAGGCGGTCGCAGGCGATTTCCCGAATTTTACCGTGTTGACGCACTGTGACCGCCCGTAGTCTGTCATCGCCCAGCGCCTGCGTGACCTGGCTTGCGGTGGCGTAACCTGCTGGCGCGACGGTGAAAAGTTGACGTAGTTTGTCTGGCCAGCGCCATAACCCCATCGCAAAGCGAACCAGCGCGCTACGCGGCGCCTGTTCCACGATAGCGACTACATTGCCGCCCGCTTTGCGCACCGTATCGGCAACCGCCAGCAACAGCGGGCCGCTACCGGCAATGACCACCCGTTCGCCGTTAAGCGGCAACCCATGTTTGATTTGCGCCTGTAAACCGCCAGCGCCGGTGACACCAGGCAGCGTCCAGCCGGGAAAGGGCAGCGATAGCTCGCGCGCGCCGCAGCATAAAATTAATCGCTGCCAGTGGACAATCCCGCCGCTTTCTGCGGTTTCAAACAGCACGCTGTGTGAGGAGGGACGGGCAATCAGACGGGCAGCGGACAAATGCGTGATCCGCGATTCGCGTTCCACGGCGTCACGGTAGCGTCTGGCGAGCGGCGGGAGCGCGACCTGTGGCCCGTCGCGCCAGATTTGCCCGCCGGGTCGGGGGTTATCATCCAGGATTACCACCTGCTTGCCGCTTTGCGCCGCCGCTAGCGCGGCCGCCAGCCCGGCAGGCCCGGCGCCCAGGATCAGAATGTCACAATGCAGTGTGCGCATGGCAGCTCCTTTCTATTTTCATCTCCGGCTGGCATTCCGTCTGGCAGGCCAGCACCCGGCGTCCATTCACCGTCACGCGACACTCCTGACAGACACCCATTCCGCAAAACGGGGCGCGTGGGCGGTCGTGAACCGAGCGGCGCGTCACGGGGTTGCCGCTCATCGCCAGCGCAGCGGCGACGCTGATGCCCACCGGAATCTGGCAGGGCAGACCGTCGATAAACAGGGTAATGATTTTCATGCACTGGCCTCCTGGCGTATCAGGCGTGCGGGCAGCCAGGCGTCCGGTGCGAACGCGGGTCGCTCGCCGAGGATCTGCGCGCAGAGCAGCTCGGCGGTCGCCGGTGCGGTGGTCACGCCCAGCCCCTCATGACCGAGCGCCAGCCAGACGCCGGGGCGCGAAGGATGCGGACCGATAAGCGGATTGCCGTCTTCGGAGGCGGCGCGAAAACCGCTCCAGCAACGGATGATATTCAGACTGGCGATGGCCGGTAAAAAATGGTGCGCGCGCTTGAGCATCATCGCCAGCAGCGGCAGATCCAGCTCACGGTCGAGGGTGTCAAACTGGCGCGAGGAACCAATCAGCCATTGTCCGGTGGGGCGCGGTTGTACATTAAACGCCACCGACGTTCCCCCGGCGTGGGCGCTGGCGCCGTAGCCCAGTTCCACCAGTTGGTGGTTCAGCGTTGCGCCGTAACGGTCGGTAATCGCCAGTTGGCCTTTTTTGGGGCGCAGCCAGTTTTCCTGCAACAGCGTATTGGCGCCCAGGCCGCAGGCGACCACAATCGCGCGCGCCCGCAGACGTTTCCCGCTCTCCAGCACCACTTGGGGCGCATCGATTGAAACGGCCCCTTCGTTGACACAGGTGATGGCCTGCGCCGCATCGTCAATAAACCAGCGCGCCACGTTGGGGGCGTAAACAATGCCGTCGCCCGGCACCCACAAACCTCCCGCCAGATCCGGCGTCAGCAGCGGTTCGCGCGCGGCAACCTGTGCGCGGGTCTGCATCTCGCTGGCGACCTGGTGCGTCGCCATGCGCTGTTGTTTTTCCTCGGCGAGGGCCAGTTCCTGTTCGTTTTCCGCCAGCCATAAGGTTCCGCAGCCGTGCCAGGCGCAGGTGTGCGGCATCCGTGGCGTGAGTTCCCGCCAGCGTGCCAGCGACCAGGCCGACAGCGCCAGTTCGGCGGGATCGTCATCCATACAGACCAGATGCCCCATTCCGGCGGCGGTTGCTCCAGCGTGCCCGTCGTCGATAAGGGTGACGCGTTGCCCGCGCTTCGCCAGTTGCCAGGCACAGGCTGCGCCAATAATCCCGGCACCGATGACAATGACGTCGCTTTCTGTCACAGGGTGATCCCCCAGCGGAAAGGATCGTCTGCATTGAGGATCAAACGGTTGTCGCCGCACACCCACGCTTCACCGCGGATCGTCGGAATGACCTGAGCGCCTTTGCGGATAAAACTGGCCGTAAACTGACTGCCGATAATGCTCGCCTGTCGCCAGATTTCTCCGGGCTGCAGTTTGCCGTCATCGGCCAGACAGGCCAGTTTGGCGCTGGTGCCAGTGCCGCACGGCGAACGGTCCCACGCTTTTCCTGGACAGAGGACAAAGCTGCGACTGTCGGCACGATCGTCACTGGCAAACAGCTCGATATGATCGATAACGCCGTCATTTTCGCCGCGGATCCCTGCGGCTTCCAGTCCTTCACGGATGGCCCACGCAAAATCGGTGAGGGCGGGGATCTGCTCTGGCGTGATATCGAAGGGATGATCGTTAACGAGGAAAAACCAGTTGCCGCCCCAGGCGATATCGCCAGTGACGGTGCCGTGTTGCGTGACCACGCTGACCTGTTTACGCCAGCGATACGACGGCACGTTTTCAACCGACACGCTACCGTCGTCGTGGAGGGTGGCGGTGACATCGCCCACCGGCGTTTCAATGCGGTGCTGACCGGGTTTGATGCGCCCAAGCCAGGCCAGAGAAGCAATCAGCCCTATCGTGCCGTGACCGCACATATTCAGGAATCCGGCGTTGTTGAAAAAGATAACCCCGGCGGTGGCCTCGGGGGAGACGGGTTCGCACAGCAGCGCGCCAACCAGTACGTCATTTCCGCGAGGCTCGAGGATGATGGCTTTGCGCCACGCATCGTAGTCTTTGGCAAAGCGTTCCCGACGCTGCGCCATCGTGCCGTTACCGAGATCCGGAAAACCCGCAACCACCAGGCGCGTCGGTTCGCCGCCGGTATGTGAGTCAATCACTCTGAGTTCGCTTTCCTGCTGTGTCGTTGTCATGAGATCTCCGAAACGTTAAATGTTTGTTTCTAAATGCTGGCGCAACCCTGACGTTCCGGCTTGACTGCTTTCACCACCTGAGATGACGAAATCAGCACAGTGCATACGCGTGTTTTTGCATGATCTTCATATTTATTTCTTATTAATCATTTTATTACCGCCGTGGTAAACCAAAGAACGCCTCTGCGCCAGTGCGTGAAACAGGGGAAATCGTAAACCACAGGCAGGATCGCAAAACGCATCACTGGCGCTTGCTGAGTTAACAAAAAGTTAATAAATATCCCTCGTCACTTATTGTGAGGAAGCGTTATGTCCTGTGCTTATGAAGAGGTGTCGGGGAAAGCCCCGGCGCAAGAGGTGGGGATGGAGGTGGGTGAACTCAGCCAGATATGTGAGGGGCTGGCCCGCCAGCGCCCGGAAAACATCCAGACCTTGCTGAATGCGATGGCGCTGATTGCGCCATTACTCAACGCCATTCCTAACGTTGTCTTTTTTATCAAAGATGTGCAGGCAAGATACCTGCTGGTGAATATGACGCTTGCCCGTCGATGTGGGTTCAAGAATGTGGTTTCGTTGCTGGGGAAAACCTCGGCGGATGTGTTTCCTTCTGCGCTGGGTCAGGGTTATACCGAGCAGGATCTGCGGGTTCTGCGCGACGGTGTGACGCTGCGCGATCAGTTGGAGATGCATCTGTATAACGGTCGCGAACGGGGCTGGTGCCTGACCCAGAAGCTGGCGTTGCGTGATGTTCATGGGCGTGTGATCGGGATGGCCGGGATCTCCCACGATCTGCTGGAGACGCAGGCGCGTCATCCCGCATGGCAACGGCTGGCGATCGTCGACGATCATATCCGCAAACACTACCACCGCCCGATCGCAATGGAAGAGTTGACCGTGCTGAGCGGGATGTCGGTGGCGCAGATCGAACGCTACTGCAAACGCATTTTCCACCTGACGCCGCGTCAGATGATCCACAAAGTCCGCCTCGAAAAAGCCACCGAATTACTGGCAGGTACGACACCCATCACCGATATCGCATTGCAATGCGGCTATACCGATCACAGTGCTTTTAGCCGCCAGTTCAAAGCGATGACCGGCTCTACGCCACGGGATTTTCGCCTGACGCTGGCAGGTTGATCTTCCATTTGCGACCTCCCCCAGGGAAGAGGGGGAAAATGCCACTGTGCTAATTTCGTCATCCTTGCAAAGGAAAACCCACAAGCCGCCGAACGCCTTAGCCGTCAATCTGTCAGTGAATATTCACCATTCATTCACCAATGTTTAACAAATTGACGACAAGGAATCGAAAATGAGCAAAAAAGCTATTCACTGGAGCGGCGTATTTCCGGCCGTCAGCACACAGTTTCGCAGCGATTACTCACTGGATTTGGACGCCACCCACACGGTGATGAAAAACCTGGTCAAGGATGGTGTTTCAGGTCTGGTGGTTTGCGGCAGCGTCGGGGAGAACACCTCACTGACCACCCAGGAAAAATTACAAATTATCGAAGTGGCGAAAGACGCTGCTGGCGGCCAGATCCCGGTGATTGCCGGGGTGGCGGAGTTCACCACCGCGTTTGCCCAGAAGATGGCGAAAGAGGCTGAGAAGGTGGGCGTCGATGGCATTATGGTGATGCCTGCGCTGGTCTACTCTTCAAAACCGCATGAAACTGCCGCCCACTTCCGTAGCGTCGCGACTGCCACCGACCTGCCGATTATGGTCTACAACAACCCGCCAATTTACAAAAACGATGTCACGCCAGATATCCTGGCGACCCTCGCCGACTGCGACAACATCGTCTGTTTTAAAGATTCTTCCGGCGATACCCGCCGCTTTATCGATCTGCGTAATGCCGTGGGCGACCGCTTTGTGCTGTTCGCCGGGCTGGACGATGTGGTGGTCGAGAGCATTGCGGTGGGCGCTGAAGGCTGGATCTCCGGGATGTCGAACGCCTTCCCGCGTGAAGGCGAGACGCTGTTCCGTCTGGCAAAACAGCAACGCTACGAAGAGGCGATGGCGCTGTACCGTTGGTTTATGCCGGTGCTGCACCTCGATGCGCGTCCGGATCTGGTGCAGTGCATCAAGCTGTGCGAAGAGCTGCTGGGTCGCGGTAGCGCCGTGACGCGTCCGCCGCGCCTGGCGCTGGAAGGTGAAACCCGCGCGCAGGTGGTGGCGGTGGTTGAACAGGCGCTGGCAACCCGTCCTCAACTGCCGGATGTCGGTCTCTGAACGCAGGAGTGAACATGACATTACGACAGCCTGAACAGGGCTTGCAGTTTATTGCCGGTCAGCGGGTTGGGGGTGGCGATGCCACCCTGCTCAGCCTGCGTGCTGAAGATGGCGAAGCCACCGGTTATCGTTTCCTGTCGGCCACCCGCGAGGAGGCCACACAGGCGGCGCTGGCGGCAGAACAGGCATTTGCGGTGTATTCACAGACCTCGCCTGAAGCACGGGCGCGTTTTCTGGAAGCTATCGCCGCTGAACTGGACGCGCTGGGCGAGGCGTTCTTTGCCATCGCGCATCAGGAAACGGCCTTACCGCTGGCGCGTTTGCAGGGCGAGCGGGCACGTACCAGCGGCCAGTTGCGGATGTTCGCCGGGGTTCTGCGTCGCGGCGATACGCATGGCGTGCGCATTGATACGGCATTACCTGACCGCCAGCCGTTGCCGCGTCCGGATTTGCGCCAGTATCTGATGGCGCTCGGGCCGGTTGCCGTCTTTGGCGCCAGTAATTTTCCGCTCGCCTTTTCGACCGCCGGAGGCGACACCGCTGCGGCGCTGGCGGCAGGCTGTCCGGTGGTGGTGAAGGCGCATCCAGGTCATATGGCGACGGCGGAATACACCGCACTGGCGGTGTTGCGCGCGGCAGAGGCATGTGGCATGCCCGCAGGCGTGTTCAATATGATTTTTGGCACCGATATCGGCGCAGAACTGGTGAGCCATCCGGCGATTCAGGCGGTCGGTTTTACCGGTTCTCTGCGCGGCGGGAAAGCGTTGCAACAACTGGCGCAGCAGCGCCCGCAGCCGATTCCGGTGTTTGCGGAGATGTCCGCCATAAATCCGCTGATTGTTCTGCCTCAGGCGCTGGCGAAAAATGCCGTAACGCTTGCCAACGATCTGGTGGCCTCGTTCACGCTGGGCAGCGGTCAGTTTTGTACCAAGCCCGGGCTGATTCTGGTGATGCAGGGGGAAGGGGAGAGCCGTTTCTCCAACGCGTTAGTCGAAGCGGTGGAGCGCGCCCCGGCGCAGGTGATGCTCAATGCCACAACGCTTACGCATTACCAGCAAGGCGTTCGCGCGCTGGACGCCCATCCGAATATTCAACGTATTGCGGGCCGTAATGAGAACGTCTTCGGACGTGCGCAGGCACGCTTATACAAAGCGCCCGCTTCGCTGTTGCTGGCGAAAGATCCGTTGTTGCAAGAAGAAGTGTTCGGGCCGCTGGCGGTGCTGGTGAGCGTGGCGGATGAGGCCGAACTGTGCGCCATTCTGCGGGTGATCCAGGGACAGCTCACCGCCACGGTGCATGCCGAAGCGGATGACCGACAGCTGGCGGCGCGACTGTTGCCGATGCTGGGTGAGAAAGCCGGGCGCGTACTGTTTAACGGCTACCCAACCGGCGTGGAAGTGTGTGACGCGATGGTGCATGGCGGTCCGTGGCCAGCGACCACCGATGCGCGCGGCACGTCGGTCGGCAGCAAAGCCATCGAGCGTTTCCTGCGCCCGGTGTGTTTGCAAAACGTCCCTGGCGCGCTGTTGCCGCCTGCCGTGCAGGATGCCAATCCATTAAACCTGCTGCGCCTGGTGAACGGGCAGTGGACCCGGGAAGCGATTTCCCCCTCTGTTAACTGAAGGGCACAATCATGACGATTCACTCTACACCTCAATCTCAGACCCGGGTTGTTGAGTCGGGGAAATTTAAAAAGCAGCTGACGTTAACGGATCTGACGTTTATTGGACTGGGGGCGATTTTTGGCTCTGGCTGGCTGTTTGCCGCCAGCCATGTCGCCTCGATTGCCGGACCTGCCGGTATCGCCTCGTGGGTGATCGGCGGTATCGCCGTGTTGCTGCTGGGCATTGTTTATTGTGAGCTGGGCGCGGCGTTGCCGCGTGCCGGGGGCATTATTCGGTACCCGGTGTTTTCTCACGGCGAGCTGATGGGGTATCTGCTGGGTTTTATTACGCTTATTGCGTTTTCCAGCCTGATCTCCATCGAAATCGTCGCGGCGCGTCAGTATGCCGCAGCCTGGTTCCCGGCATTGACGCAGCCCGGTTCCAGTGACCCGACGTTGCTCGGCTGGGTGGTGCAATTTTTGTTGCTCTGCTTTTTCTTTGCGCTGAACTACTACAGCGTTAAAACGTTCGCCCGCTCGAACAACATCATCAGCGTACTGAAATTCCTCGTGCCGCTGGTGGTAGTGATCACCCTGTTTGCCTTCTTTAAACCCGAAAACCTGCACGCGCAGGGGATTGCGCCGTTTGGCATGTCGGGGGTAGAGGCGGCGATAAGCGCAGGCGGGATAATCTTTGCCTATCTGGGGCTAACGCCGATTATCTCGGTTGCCAGTGAAGTGCAAAACCCACAGCGAACCATTCCGGTGGCGCTGATTTTGTCGGTCGTGCTCTCGACCATTATCTATGTGCTGCTGCAGGTGGCGTTTCTGGGCAGTATCCCGACTGAGATGCTGAACGGCGGCTGGGCGGAAGTCAGTAAGCAGTTCTCTTTGCCGTATCGCGATATTGCTATTACGCTGGGGATGGGCTGGCTGGCGTTTATGGTGGTCAGTGACGCGATTGTCTCCCCGAGCGGGACCGGCAATATTTATATGAACGCGACGCCGCGCGTGATTTACGGTTGGGCAAAAGCGGGCACTTTCTTTAAAGCGTTTACCCACATTGATAAAGAGTCCGGTATTCCTCGTCCGGCGTTGTGGCTGACGTTTGGTTTATCGATTTTCTGGACGCTGCCGTTCCCGTCGTGGGAGCAGTTGATCAGCGTCGTCTCCGCCGCGCTGGTGCTCAGTTACGCCATTGCGCCGGTGACGGCGGCAGGGCTGCGCCGGAATTCGCCGGATCTTCCGCGTCCGTTCCGCGTTCGCGCATTTCATATTATCGGTCCATTGTCGTTTGTTATCTCCGCGCTGATTGTCTTTTGGTCCGGCTGGGGAACGCTGTCGTGGTTGTTGGGGCTGCAGATCGTCATGTTCGTGGTGTATGTGCTGTGTAAATCCAAAGTGCCGGTGCATACCGTCAGTCTGGCTCAGCAGGTGAAGTCTTCGCTGTGGCTGGTAGGGTTTTACGCGCTGATTATGCTGTTCTCCTGGTTAGGCAGTTTTGGCGGTACAGGGGTGATTGGCCATCCGTGGGATACAGTGATTGTCGCGGTGATGTCGCTGGGAATTTACTACTGGGGCGAGCGGACTTGTCTACCACAAGCTAACTTTACTGGAGACGAAGAAGAGTAAAGGAGAAGGTAATGACAATGGTAAACCTCTCGTTAACAGAGGCTTACTCGCTGGCACATCAGGTGCTACGCGGGAATGGATTCAGTGAAGAACATGCCGCTGTTGTGGCGCGCAATGTGACCAACGGGGAGCGCGATGGCTGCGCTTCCCACGGTTTATGGCGTTTGTTGGGGATTGTCGACACCTTACGCAAAGGTAAAGTGTCGCCAGACGCCATGCCGGTGGTGACCGACAGCGCCCCGGCGATTGTGAAGGCGGATGCCGGCGGCGCGTTTTCGCTGCTGGCATTTGAACAGGCGTTACCGTTATTGATTGAGAAAACACGGCATTGCGGTATCGCGGCGCTGGCTATCAATCGCTGCGTTCATTTTTCGGCGCTGTTTGCCGATATTGAACCGCTCACGGACGCCGGACTGGTGGGCTACGCCTGCACGCCAAGTCACGCCTGGGTCGCGCCTGCCGGTGGCACACTACCGCTGTTTGGTACTAACCCCATTGCGTTTGGCTGGCCGCGTGGCGAAAGACCACCGTTTATCTTTGATATGGCAACCAGCGCGGCGGCACGGGGAGAGATCCAGCTTCACTTACGCGCCGGAAAACCAATCCCCGAAGGCTGGGGGGTAGACAGCGATGGGCAGCCGTCAACCGATCCGCAGGCGGTGCTGGATGGCGCGATGCTGACCTTTGGCGGGCATAAAGGCTCGGCGTTTGCGGCGATGGTTGAACTGTTGGCCGGACCGTTGATTGGCGACATGACCAGCGCGGAGTCGCTGGCCTGGGATGACGGGGCCGGAGGGCTGCCTTATGGCGGCGAACTGATCCTGGCGTTCGATCCGACCCGTTTTCTGGGTCAGGAGGCGCATGTTCATCTTGCGCGGGCGGAAACGCTGTTTGATGCGATGCAGAGTCAGGGGGCGCGTTTGCCTGGTGAGCGGCGTTTTGTGGCGCGGGAAAAGGCAGAGCAGGAAGGCGTGGTCATTACCCGTACGTTGTACGATGACATCTGCGCGCTCAGGTAGAGTCATCAGGCGGTAGTCTGTCATGGTGTTTTTTGCCAGCATTTTGCACAAAATACCTGTGACAGACGTCGCTATTGTATAAAGTTTTCTCATTCCAGGCCGACAACCAGAGTATCTGTCTAGCGGAATGAGAAAACATGTTAAAACGAATTAAGATTGTGACCAGCTTACTGCTGGTGTTGGCAATATTTGGCCTTTTACAACTGACCTCGGGCGGTTTGTTCTTTAACTCATTGAAAAATGACAAAGAAAATTTCACCGTTCTACAGACCATTCGCCAGCAGCAGTCCACGCTGAATTCCAGCTGGGTTGCGCTGCTACAAACACGTAATACCCTCAACCGGGCGGGTATCCGCTACATGATGGATCAGAACAATATCGGCAGCGGCGCCACCGTTGTCGATCTGATGCAGATTGCGAGCACGTCCCTGAAGCAGGCGGAAAAACACTGGGCCGATTACGAAGCACTGCCGCGCGATCCGCGTCAGAGCGAGGCTGCGGCCGTCGAGATCAAACGTAGCTACGATATCTATCACAATGCGTTGGCGGAACTGATCCAGTTGTTGGGCTCGGGTAAGATCAACGAGTTCTTTGATCAACCGACGCAGGGCTATCAGGACGGTTTTGAAAAACCGTATACGGCCTATATGCAGCAGAACGATCACCTGTATGACATTGCGGTTGAAGACAATAATAGCTCCTACAGCCAGGCGATGTGGGTGCTGGTCAGCGTGTTAATCGCGGTGCTGCTGGTGATCGTCGCCGTCTGGTTCGGCATTAAGTTCTCTTTAATCGAACCGATGAACCGCCTGATCGAGAGCATTCGTCATATCGCCAGTGGCGATCTGGTGAAGCGTATTGATGTGGAAGGCTCTAACGAAATGGGCCAACTGGCAGAAAGCCTGCGGCACATGCAGAGCGAGCTGGTGCATACCGTCGGCGATGTGCGCAACGGCGCTAACGCGATTTACAGCGGTGCCAGCGAAATTGCGATGGGCAACAACGACCTTTCTTCCCGTACTGAACAGCAGGCTGCCTCCCTGGAAGAGACCGCAGCCAGCATGGAAGAACTGACGGCCACCGTGAAACAGAACGCCGAGAACGCCCGTCAGGCCAGCCATCTGGCGCTGAGCGCTTCAGAAACTGCGCAGAAGGGCGGTAAAGTGGTGGATAACGTGGTGCAAACCATGCGTGATATCGCCTCCAGTTCACAGAAAATTGCCGACATTATCAGCGTGATCGACGGTATTGCTTTCCAGACTAACATTCTGGCGTTGAACGCGGCGGTAGAAGCGGCGCGTGCAGGCGAACAGGGCCGTGGCTTTGCGGTGGTTGCCGGGGAAGTGCGCAACCTGGCGCAACGCAGTGCCCAGGCCGCGCGTGAGATTAAGAGCCTGATTGAAGACTCGGTCAGTCGCGTGGATGTCGGTTCAACGCTGGTTGAGAGCGCGGGCGAAACCATGGATGAGATTGTCAACGCGGTCACCCGTGTCACCGATATCATGGGCGAAATCGCCTCTGCGTCTGATGAGCAGAGTCGCGGTATCGACCAGGTCGGTCTGGCTGTTGCAGAGATGGATCGCGTGACGCAGCAGAACGCCTCGCTGGTGGAAGAGTCCGCCGCAGCTGCAGCCGCGCTGGAGGAACAGGCCAGCCGTCTGACCCAGGCTGTTGCCGTATTCCGTATTCAGCAGGAACAACAGCGTTCTCGTGACGTTGTCGCCGCGAAAAGCGTTTCTGCGCCAGTACCGCCGCGCAAAGCCGCTGTTACCGATGCCGGTGAGAACTGGGAAACGTTTTAATGATGTGTTGTCGCGCCCTGTTGAGCAGGGCGCGACACGTTTTACAGCGCGGGCAGGAAGGTTGTCAGAGCCGGAATAAACGTCACCATCAGCAACACGGCAATCAGTGCCGCTAACAGCGGTAGCACTTCACGCAGAAAATCAGCAATTTTTGTTCCCGTGATGGAGGTAGCAACGAACATGACCGTTCCCATAGGTGGCGTCAGGCAACCAATGGCCAGGTTGAGGATCATCATCACGCCGAAGTGAATCGGATCGATGCCCAGCAAGCGTACTGTTGGCATTAATAGCGGAACCAGTACGATGATGGCGGCATTTCCTTCAATAAACATTCCCAGAAACAACAGAACCAGGTTCACGATCAGCAAGAAGATGTAAGGATTATCAGAGAATCCTGTCATCACGACGGCCAAATCTTGCGCAATCTGTTCGTTCGTTAACACCCATGCCAGCGCTGAGCAGGTCATGATGATGAGCATTACGCTTGCGGTTGAGCGCGCCGTTTCCAGTAACGATGCCGCGATATCTTTCACCGTCATTTCACGATAGAAAACGGCTCCGATAATAATCACAAACACAACGGCAATAGCGCCTGCTTCTGTTGGGGTAAAGATCCCAAAACGGATCCCGCCGATAATCACCAGAATCAAAATGAGTGCTGAAGTGGCGCCTTTACCCGCTTCCCAAAGTTCACGGCAGGTTGGGCCATGGGCTCTGGCGGGGAGATAGCCGCGTTTTTTCGAGATTAAATAGATCGTGAACATCAGCGCGACGCAGCACAAGAGTCCCGGAATGATCGCGGCCATAAACATTTTTCCGATGGAGACATCGGCAACAAAACCGTAAATGATCAGGGCGATTCCCGGGGGAATGATCGGCGTAATAAGCGACCCGGCAGCGGTGACGGCAGTAGAGAAACTTTTGCTGTAGCCGAGTTTAGTCATTTCCGGCACCAGCATTTTTGACAACATCGCGCAGTCAGCCAGGTTCGATGCCGACAGACCTCCCATCATGGTACTGAGCAGGACGTTGGACTGGGCGAGCCCGCCCGGATAGTGACCGGAGAGCACACCGGTGAATCGCAACATACGGTGCGTAATACCGGTGTAATTCAGTAGGTTACCGAGCAGGATAAAGAACGGAATTGCCAGTAAAGTGACGTTTTCTCCAGCGCCGATAATACGTTGAACAGCGATCAGCGGTGAAATGTCGCCCGCCATATAAAAGTAAGTCAGTATTGCGACCAGTACGCTGATGAATATCGGCGTATTCAGAATAAACAGAAACAATAAGACAATACACGCGATCGCTACTGACATACGACCTCCCTGCGTTTCAGTTTTTGAATGTCTTGCCAGAGGTGTTGCAGGCAAAACATCACCATGATCCCAGCGCCTGTCGGCACAGCAAAATCGATGTACAGATAGGAGACCCCAAGAATGGGGGTGATTTTATCGACGGCGATAAGTGACAGCTCATAGCCGAGATAGCCAAATGTAGACAGTGAGACAATGGCAATCATGTGGGTGATGATGGCGCAGGATAAACGCCAGTTTTCCGGCAGCATGGAGGTGAAGGCATCAATACTGACGTGCATACGATGGCCCATTGCTGAGGCCGCACCGATCATAATCAACCAGATGTAACAGATAATCAGCGCTTCCTCACCCCAGATCAGTGGGGCGTTGAGCAGCCAGCGCATCAGGACGGCCACGACCGTAATGAGCACAATCCCACCTGCCAGCAGGCAGGCCAGAATATCGCTGAATTTATTGAGAAACCGAAACATAGTCATTCCTATACGGCGATACTTTTTTCAGGGAAAGGGAAACGCGCAGGCAGTGCGCTGCGCGTTTTCTCCGTTACTGTGCGATGATTTCCTGTGTTTTTTCATACAATCCTGGCGTCCATTCCGGGAATTTTGTGTAGAACGGTTTTGACGCTTCGCGGAACAGATTGCGGTCAACTTCCACCACTGTGACGCCTTCTGTCTTCATCTTCTCAATCAGTTCTTGTTCTTCCTTCTGAACGAGCTCAGTCAAGTATTTCCCAGCTTGATCGCCGGAGTTCACCAGTGCAGTCTGAATTTCTGGCGGCAGTTTTTTGTAGGTATTGCTTCCCATCACCAGGTTAGTCACGTTTTCGACATGGCCGGTGAGGATCAGGTATTTAGCCGCTTCATGATGTTTTTGTCCGTACAACACCGGAATCGGGTTTTCCGCGCCATCAATAACTTTCAGATTCAGCGAGGTGTAGACTTCGGCGAGAGGGAGTGGCGTTGGGGTTGCGCCCATCGCTTTCATGCCTTCGATTTGAATGCGATTGTTCGGTACGCGAATTTTGAGGCCTTTCAAATCTTCCGGTTTGGTGACCATTTTGGTGGTCAGCATATGGCGCGTACCATACAGCCAGTCTTTAGAGACGATGTGCAGGCCTTTAGCATCCAGTTTGTTTTCCAGATCCTTGTACCAGTCTGACTGGTTGAGTTTAAAAATATCTTTATAGCTATTGCCGACGTAAGGACCAAACATAATGCCGAAATCAGGCACATAGTCAGAGAAGAATGCGCCATCGGCGAGGGTAATCAGTGGACTGCCCAGTTTCATTTGCTCAATGACATCCTTTTTCGAGCCTAATTGTGAACTGGGATAAGCAATGAGCTCGCCTTTACCGCCGGTTTGTTCATTAAATAAGCGCGCCCATTCACGGATCGCCTTATCAAAAGGTTCTCCTGGATTATTTTCATAGGCAACTTTCAACGTATATTCGGCAGCGGCTATCGCAGAATTGCTAAATGAGACAGTAGCGAGTATAGAGCCAACAGCGAATGCTAGTAACGTATTTCTTTTTTTAGACATCAGACTCATTATTACTCTCCGTTTTTTTAGTAGGTACTGAGGATTTTATTATTTTGTCCGGGTTTTCCGGGATGTATTACAGAGTTTCTAAACTATTTATTATTATGCGTATTGATTATCTTAAAATGTTTATCAGAGCCTAAAGTGTCTTATTAATGGATAGTTATTTTTATTAAGGAATTGTGGCTACGGTAATGATTTGCTGTTTTTAATCGGTTTTTAAAATCTCACAGAGTGGCTGCTCGTCGTATTGATGGAGTGGATCATGGTCTGCCGGGCGGTTTGCAGATGCTGACGTAATGCGGCTGTGGCGCTGAGGTCGTTGCGACAGATGAGGGCGCTGAGAATGGTCATATGTTCATTGACGGCGACGATATTCCTTTGTTTGAGATCGCTCTCATCCCATTGATAGTGAAAGTGAAAAATAACAGAGATAATCTCCAGTGATTGATCGAAAAAGACATTTTCGGCGGCGCTGAGAATCAGATTATGAAAGTCCCGGTCCAGCACGGAAAACATGCGATAGTTGTCGCTGATGGTGTCGCGTAATGCGCGGTGACGATCGAGTAAATCTCGCGCTTTCTGCCAGCGGATATCCGTAACCGGCAGATTGAGAAAGTGTTGAAGGGCGTGGGTCTCCAGCATTTCCCGTATTTCGAAAAGCTGTTCGGCATAGCGTTGATCGAACTGTTGCATACGCCACAGACCACGCCGTTCGCTGATAATCAGATTGTAACGCCCGAATTTTAAAAGATATTCCCGCACAACGACCGGGCTGACGCCAGCGGCGCGCGCCAGTTGCAGTTCGGAGAATGTCTCACCAGCGCGTAGCTGCCGTTGGTTAATCATGGTGAAAAAGGCGTGCTCGAAAATACGATTTTGCTCAGCCAGCGAGGCGGTGGTGCAGGCGAAACCGTCGTCATTATTGGGTTTGCGGGCGATCACATAGTCGCTGCCAACCGGCGTCAGTACGCCGCATTCGCTTAAATGGCTCAGCATATGGCGCACCGTAGTACGGCTGATGTTGTACATCTCCGCCAGTGCGCTTTGTGAGGGGAGCGGGGAGGGGATATGGCCGCGAGCCATATCATCGATCATCTGGTTAATGACGTTGTGACGTAAATTTTGCGAGCGGCTCATCGGTCTCTCCTTTTTGCGCGTATTAAAACCCGATTTAAAACATTTTTATGCGTCGGTATTCACAAATTACGTTTCCTGTCCCTTCGATATTTTTATTTTCATCGATATCTGATGCAACGAAAAACAGGAGAGCTGAATCATGTCAACGATGAATACGCTGATTTGCCAGGAACCGAAAAAATTAGTTTGGGAAGAACGTCAAGTTCCTATTCCTGGTGAGGATGAAGCATTAATAAAAATTAAATCCGTAGGGATTTGCGGTACCGATATTCATGCCTGGGGAGGCAATCAACCCTTTTTCAGTTATCCCCGCGTGTTGGGCCATGAAATATGTGGCGAAATTGCCGGGTTAGGTAAAAATATTTCGCATCTGAAAATGGGTCAACAGGTCGCAGTGATTCCCTACGTTGCGTGTCAGCAATGTCCGGCGTGTAACAGCGGGCGTACCAACTGCTGCGAGAAAATTTCGGTGATTGGCGTGCATCAGGATGGCGGCTTTAGCGAGTATTTGTCTGTACCTGCGACTAACCTGCTGGCGGCTGACGGTATTGATCCGCAGGCGGCAGCGCTGATTGAGCCCTACGCCATTAGCGCGCATGCGGTACGCCGGGCGGCGATTGCGCCAGGCGAGCAGGTACTGGTGGTGGGCGCAGGCCCGATAGGGTTGGGGGCCGCGGCCATCGCTAAAGCTGACGGCGCGCAGGTGGTGGTTGCCGATACCAGCCCAGCCCGTCGGGAGCATGTGACCTCTCGCCTGGCACTCCCGGTTATTGACCCGTCTACCGGCGATTTTGACGCACAGCTACGCGCGCAATTTGGCGGCTCCCTGGCGCAAAAGGTCATTGATGCCACGGGGAATCAGCATGCGATGAATAACAGCGTTAACCTGATTCGCCATGGCGGCAGCATTGTTTTCGTTGGGCTGTTTAAGGGGGATCTGCAGTTTTCCGACCCTGAGTTTCACAAAAAAGAGACCACCATGATGGGCAGTCGTAACGCCACGCCGGAGGATTTCGCCAAAGTAGGGCAGCTGATGGCGGAAGGTAAGCTGACCGCAGACATGATGCTGACGCACCGCTATCCCTTCACCACGCTGGCGGAGATATACGAACATGATGTGGTTAACAACCACGAGCTTATCAAAGGCGTGATTACTTTCTGATAGGGATATAGCAATGAAAACATTGAATCGACAGGATTTTCCTGGCCAAAACTACCCGACGAAAGTGATCCAGTTTGGCGAAGGCAATTTTCTGCGGGCGTTTGTAGACTGGCAGCTGGATGTTCTCAACGAGACGACGGATCTGCAGGCTGGCATCACCATTGTTCGCCCTATTAATACCGATTTTCCGCCGTCGCTAAATACTCAGGATGGCCTGTACACCACGGTGATCCGTGGCCTGAATGAGCAGGGCGAGGCCGTTAGTGACGCGCGTCTGATCCGCTCGGTGAATAACGAGATCAACCCGTATCAGGATTTTGCCGGGTACCTGGCGCTGGCGCATAATCCCGATATCCGCTTTGTGTTTTCTAACACCACTGAGGCAGGGATCGGCTATCACGAAGGTGACAGTATCGATGATGCCCCGCCGGTGAGTTTCCCGGCGAAACTGACACGTCTGTTGCTGGAGCGTTTTAATCACTTCAACGGCGCGCCAGACAAAGGCTGGGTAATGATTCCCTGCGAACTGATCGACTATAACGGCGATGCGCTCAAGGCGTTAATTCAGCGTTATGCGCAGGAGTGGCAGTTGTCTCCGGCGTTTCTCGACTGGCTGGAAACGGCAAACACATTTTGCTCCACGTTGGTGGACAGGATCGTGACCGGCTATCCGCGCGAGGAGGTACCAGCGCTGGAAGCGCAGTTGGGGTATCACGATGCGTTTCTCGACACCGCCGAGCATTTTTATCTGTTTGTGATCCAGGGACCGGCCTGGCTGGCCGAGGCGCTGAAATTGACGGAATGTTCGCTGAATATTCGCATTGTCGCCGACATCAAACCGTATAAAGAGCGTAAAGTCGCCATTCTCAATGGCGCGCATACCGCACTGGTTCCGGTGGCGTGGCTGTGCGGGCTGGATACTGTCGGCGAGGCGATGCAGGATGAGGATGTGTGTTGCTTTGTGGAAAAGGCGATTCATCAGGAGATTATTCCGGTCCTGGATCTGCCCGCCGCTGAACTGCGTGAATTTGCCGATGCGGTGACAGGACGTTTCCAGAATCCGTATATCCGCCATCAGCTACTTTCTATTGCGCTCAACGGTATGACGAAATTCCGCACGCGTATTTTGCCTCAGTTGCTGGCTGGCCAGCAGAACGGTACATATCCGGTGCGGCTGACGTTTGCGCTTGCGGCGTTGATCGCTTTTTACCGCGGCGAACGGGCAGGAGAGGCGTATCCACTCCAGGACGATGAGCAGTGGCTCACACGCTATCAACAGCTGTGGCCGCGCGTGGGTGAAGATCTGACGTTACAGGAACTGGTCGATGCCGTACTCAGTGATAAAGCGCATTGGGGCGAAGATTTAACGTTGTTGCCAGGGCTTACCGCCCAGGTGACTGCCAGCCTGGAAAATATACGGGTACAGGGAATGCGTCAAGCGGTGAAAGCGCTGGATTAAAGTTGCCATGCAGCGCCCGGAGCCGTGTTGGGCGCTGTTTTTTTCACTGATAAAGAGAGGCCCGGTGGCGTGACGCTTATCGGGCCGATACTCTCCATTCGGGGTTATCCTTCGGCATTCACCACTTTGATTTCCACCATACCGATCCCCAGTTTACGTGGCGAGTGCCCCAAAATGTTGCCCTCGTTGGTGGATTGTGGGTCGGGTGGCGCGATCACCAGCGTGCTGGCCGCTTCCGGATTGTCAAAATGCAGTGTGGTCGTGGTGATATCGTTACCCAAGCGCAGGATCTGTTCTTCTTTGCCTACACGTACCGGAATGGGGCGATCGGCGTTCGCGCCGTAGGCTTTGGCGGTGATCACCAGATCGAATTTTTTTGGCAACGGCGTCTTGTACTCAATTTTGACCTCTTCTCCCAGCTGCGCGTTGGACCAGCGCCCCCAGGATTCCGGGCGAGAGATACCGCTGAACTGTTTCACCTCTTCCGGCGCGCCTGCCACGTTAAAGACGAAACTGTCCGCTTTGTAGCGAATATCGTTATCGACGATTTTCAGCGTATCCACGTTGCCTTTATAGCGTTCCATATCGATGATGGTGTTCTTAAACGCCGTCTTGCCCTTCCACTGTGCCTTGTTCACGTGCTGTACGACTTGCTCCCCACCCAACTGGCCCTGCGAAACACACCAGTCGGTGGAGAGCGCCAGTTCCGGCGACCACAGTTGCGCCATTTTGTAGCAGCGATCGACCCAGACAAAGTTGTCGCGTGGGGCAAAATCCGCCAACTGGAAGCGTAGTGGGGCGGAGTATTCGCTTTCCGGCAGCGGTTCCACGCGATTGTCTGAGACCCGCAGCAGCAGCGGCAAACGGAAATGGCTGCCCGAGAAGGCAATCATGTTTTTATCCTGATCGATGGTGAACGCTTTCATCTCTTTGGGGAAATTCCACAAGCGGATGATGTCGGGTTTCCACGCCAGAACTTTCTCTTTAATGTTCAGGAACACCAGCGACATGGATTCACCGGACAAACTGCTGCGCCCGAGTCCAATAAAGTTATCCCCGCCGAGAATATCGAGCACGGTCGCGCCGTTATCCATCGTGTTGCGTTTGACCGCCAGCGTCTCTTGCTGAGGCTGGTCGCCGCGCAGAACGAAAAACAGGTTGCTGCGATCTTGCTTATTCAGGTACTTCCACGCGGTGTTGTTCATCGCCAGATGATCGGAAGAGACGACGATGACGGTGTCTTTAAACCACGGCGACGCTTTGATCTTATTGATAAACTGGGCAATGTTTTCCTGGCTGCAGCTGACGGCGCTAAATGACTGGTTAGGCTTGCCGTCGAAGTCGTAGCGTTTACGGTTGCAGGTGCGCGAGATAAATCCATCCGGGTGATGGGTGTCGACGGTCAGCGTAAACAGAGAAAAACGCTGGCCGGAGCGAGAGAGTTCTTCAAACTTTTTCCATGCCTCGTCGAGTACCGTATCGTCGTAGAAACCCCAGTCATTACGATACGTTGGGTCCGCGACCACGGTTTTTAACTCTTCGGCACCGTAGAGATGATCGAAGCCGTGGGATTTCAGGAACACATCTTTGCCGGCAAAACGCAGGTTCGCCCCCTGAACAAAGTAGTTCTGGTAACCGGAGTTCTTCAGGATATCGCCAAGACAGATATTCTGTGGGAAGAAGCTCGAAACCGATGCCGAGGCGTTGCCTTCAAAGGGGGCAAACAGGGGAATACCGCATTGGGAGGCCACCATCCCGGCAATGGTGTAATCCGTGCCCGGCAATTGCATGGTTTGGCTGAAATCCAGCCCTTCGTTTTTCAGCGCGCCCAGTTCCGGAGCGAGATCCGGGAAGGCATCGTTGTCAAAATAGGTGCGCTCAAGGCTTTCGCCATAGATATAGACCAGATTCAGTTTGGGGTTGGGGATCGTTTTCGACGGCTCTTTGTAATAAGCCGTGAAATCAGGATCGCCATCGCGGGACTGTGATTTCACCAGCTCGGTAATCTGGCGAAACGCCGGGCTGGCGTCTACCGAACCCAGTGCCAGCAGCAGTGCCAGCAGGCTATACCCCATATGATGGGGATGGTGCCGACGGCGGCGAAGAACCCAGCCCAGCGCACCAAAAACCAGCGTCAGCGCGAGGACGATCCCCACGCCCGGAAGAATGTATTTACTGACGCCCGCGCCTGTCAGGCTATTGGTTAACGTGTAGAGCACCGCATCGTTGATGCCGTCGCCGGTAAAGTAGTCGCTGGCATAGAGTGTAATGTTCAGGACAACAAAAAGACCGAGCACCGTCAGAGTGGCTGCAAACCACCAGGTGTTACGACCCGCTTTCCAGGCATAAATCAGCACAGAGGCGAGAAACAGGGCGATGGACAGGAATTCAGACAACTAACGATCCTCAGTTATAGCCTGCTCCTCCCGGCGATCTATCAGGAGGGCTAATCTTTTACGGGGTATACAATGTAATTGCGATGTTACACTGCTGCAATTCTAGTGACATTAAATTACGTTGTTATTCAGAATTGGTTTAGAAAGCGTATATTTTGATCGCCATCACTTCCCGCGATTCCGGCGTGTATCAAGGGGTGAGGGGAGAAAAGAGAGGATTAAGGCCGCGTTTCTTGCCCAGGCGCTAAAACGCGGCGTGTGGAGCGATTAGGAAATGAAACTCATGCCTTGCTTAAGTACCAAATCGCAGGCTTTGGTTTTGACTTGCTCCGCCAGCGGCGTGCTGCCGATGTTGCTCAGATTCAACTGCTGGCCATCTTTGGTGTTCAGCAGACCCTGAATACCGTCCATATAGTTGGTATCCTGTTTTTGCTCGTTTGCGCTCAGGCCCAGTTTATCCAGAACCTGATTTTTGACGTTTTCCGCATCGGTCGCGGACGCGAGTTTTTGTTTGGCGCAATACTGCAAAATCCCCGCCGCGTTGTTCATGTTGCTGGCGCTCAACGCGTCAGTGCTGCCATTTAACAGACTGGTGAGGGATGAGAGCGACGTGCTGCTTTGTCCTGAGGTGGTGCTTTTGGTGAGTTCGTTGGCCGCGCTGGAGAGCGAATCCTGCCAGGATGATGCGAAAATGCTGGTGGAGATGAGTGCGCTGGCGGCGATCGCGCAGCGCAGAATGCGTTTTGTTGTTTTCATAATGGTAACTCGTATGTGCCTTTTCAGCGAAAGTATAGCGCTGCTCGTATTAAGAATGGTCTTAATACTCTTTTCCGGTCACACGGCTACGATAGCTATCCCAGTTGAAATTTACCCACAAACTGTTGCCCAAACGCATACGATCCATCACACGCTCGCCGAGCAATTTGCTCATCTCTTCCATATTGCTGTTGGTCAGCATGCCGGTAGGGCGTTTTGAGGATGAGCGACGATCGACGATCTGATTGATGATCACTTTTTCGTAGCGAGATTCGGTTTGTACGCCAATTTCGTCGATCACCAGCAGATCGACATTGCTCAGGTCGTTGAGCAGCTGTTCTTCACTGGTTTCACGATTCGTGAAGGTCTCTTTCATCGCTGACATAATATCGGCGACGGTAATGATCAGGACTGATTTTCCCCGCAGCAGCAGCTCGTTGCAGATCGCCGCCGCAAGGTGGTTTTTTCCGGTGCCGGGCTTACCCGAGAAGATAAAACTGGCGATGTTGCCATCGAACTCTTCTACATACTGTCGGGCTTTGCTGAGCGCATTCATTTGACCGTCGCACTCGACCCGGTAGTTCTCGAAAGAGCAGTTTTGATGTAACGGGCGGATCCCGGAACGGTTGAATGTACGCTGCATTTTCATCGCCCGGTTTTCACGGGCCAGCGCGGCAGCGCGAATTTCGCCCTGCTCTTTCTGCCATGCCAGCAGCTCTTCGCCTGTTTTAAACGCAGGCACTACATTCGCCGGCATCATTTTTTGCAGACGTTTCATCAGATCGCCAACGTTTTTCATCGTTACCCTCTAAATCCCGGTGGAATGTGGTTGTCAGGTTCGCTAATGCTATTCACATCACGTTTGGGCATCCCGCCATTGCTGGACCGGCCAATCTGGAGACTGCGCGCCAGCTTTTGCTGCCACTGAACATGGTGAAAGACCTTGCCTTCCGCCTGCCAGTAAGCCACAAATGACGCCAGCTCTTCCGCTGTCGCCGGCTCTCGTAACGCGATGCCCCATAATGCCGCCTGACGCTGGAAGTCGGCGTCCGGCTGCCAGGCAGGATACATCGCAAATTTCCCCATCGGGACCGCAACGGGCGCGGCCTGCGGTTCTTCGTAAAACTGCGCGTCCAGCGTGATGTCGCTTCCCGGGCGCGACAGTTTTTCTTCCAGCGCCAGCAATTCTGCCAGACGGGCAGGCGTGACGGCATAAAATGCGGGCACGTTATTGGCAAATACCGCGACCGCGCCGCCAGCCGATTTCGCCAGCACGGCGTTGTGATCGTGGACTAATGCGTCAATACCGATGACGTCCGGGGTTAAAATTCTGCAAGACATAATGTTTCTCAATACGGAACAACAACCGAGAAGGGAGACTGTTTTTATAGTAACACACCGATGACCAGAAGCGGCAGGGAGGCGGGGTCACCGCCTCTTATTCACAAAGTGATGCCAGAGGAGGGCGAATCAAACGCGTGGGCGTTTGCGGTACAACCAAAGCCCCGGCACGGAAAGCCCAATGGAGAGCGCGCCGACAATAGAAGATGCTTTCAGGAAATTGGTCAGCAAGGTGATCATCAGAGGATCGCTGTAACCAAAATGGCCGATCTTAACGGCGGAAATCATTGCTGTGTAGGCGGAGATCCCCGGGAACATAGGGATGACTGCCGCGACGGTGAAGACCTTCGGGTGCGCCAGATACCAGCGCGACCACTGGATACCGATGCTGCCGACCAACAGCGACGCCATAAAGGTCGACCATTCAATGTTAAACCCGGCGGTCATCATCACCATCCGTGAGCCGTGGCCCAGCGCACCCAGCAGGGCGCACCAGGGCAGCGCACGGTGTGGAACGTTAAAGACCATCGCAAACCCGACGGCAGGGATTGCCGACAAAATCATGTCCTGCATAAGGGCAAGAACGAACTCAATTACACCCATCCGCGAAGCCCCCATAAGGTTAAAGCCATCACGACGCCCACACAGGTCGCCAGCGTCAACAGGCTGGCGATTGCCCAGCGCGCCAGCCCGGTATTAATGTGACCTTTAAACATATCCGCGACAGAGTTGATTAACGGAAATCCCGGTACCAGCAGCAGCACGCTGGCCGCCATCGCGATGGTCGGGGTTTGGCTGAACGTATCCAGACGCAGTAACAGACCGGAGATGGTTGTGGCAACAAAGGCGGTTATACAAAAGTTGATTTGCGGGTGGAGATGTCGGTGCGCCAGAAACTGACGGATATACATGGCCACCATACTGGCGAAAAAGGTGATCACGGCGCCGTCCCATCCGCCCTTATTCAGTTTGCAGAAACAGGCGCAGGAAAGTCCGACCATGAGAGCCACCAGCCATCGCGGATAACGCAGCGGTCTGATTTGGCTAAAACGCTTCTCGACTCCCCGGCAGTCCAGGAGTTTGTGTTCGGCCAGAATCACAATGTGTTGAACTTCCGTGACAACGTGCATATTAATGCCACGATCCTGATTCTTCCGCGTCGACGTCAGACAGTGGCCGTCTTTAATGGTGGTGAGAACGATGGCGTTAGAAGAGATGGCGCTTTCTACGCTGTCCATCCCTAGCGCCAGACCCAGACGCGTGGAGAGTTCATCAACCAGTGCGCTTTCTGCCCCGTGCTGCAATAAAAAAAGCCCGCATTGAATACATAACCGTGTAACCGTTCGTTGTAACAACTGCTCTGTTTGCATGACTCGCCCTGATTGAAAAGACGGGTAAAAATGACAAAGTCTTCTTTGTAACACGAAGTATGAGTCCGTTGGCTCTGGCCCGGATCAATCTTTGTGTTGAAAAAAACGTCAGGGCGATGGGTTTGAACATTTGAACCGTGTCGCCCTCCGTTTTGCGATTAGACTCATCATTGCAGTGCATTGATCAGGTTGTGTCAATGAGGAGGGGTAACGTGAAGTACACCGACGATATTCCGCACCCGCCTGTTGCTAGCATTATGATTATATGGGGATTACTGATGTGGCAGATTTCCTCTTTATTCATAAGGGAAGATAAGTAGATGTTGCCAAATACATATTGTTAATTTATTAAACGAAATTAATTCACCTTAAAATATTCGACAATTAAATTTGGTTAATTTAATTGTCCGGGAATTGTTTTTATAAAACACTATGTGATAATGTTCAGAGGATCTTATACTATGTGGGTTCTGGTATGGTCGCAGTCACAATGTATAAAAATAAAATAACGGAATAATTCACATTGTTAATTAATTTTAATTTCATCTCGCTATTTATATGTTTGGTTTATTAATAGGGGTGAAAATAAGAAAGGATGTGAATATGGAGGGAATATGTTGCCAGGACGCTACAAAAATGGAATTGTTATCAGTAAAATACCCGTTATCCAGGCCGGACTAAGAGGCGTCTTTCTGGGTCACTTTCCCGATCATGAGTTAACATTCTGCCGTTCAGTAGAAGAGCTCACGTTGATGCAACTGCGCCGCTCTGAACTGGTGTTGGTTGATTTAACGGGGGAGTGCAATCAACCTCGTGTTGTTTGTGAACAGTTTTATACGCTATTAACGCAATATCGTGATATTCATTGGATTTTTCTCGTTTCCCGCACTTACTATCCTTCGGCCGTTGAGCTATTGATGGGACCTGCAACGACGTTGCTCTCTGATGAGGATCCGGTCGAAAGCGTGATTAATGCCATTCGTTCAGGCAATTATAGCGCTGAGCGAATCAGTAAAGCGCTGATGTTTCCGACACTGCAAGAGATGACGGAATATGGTGGGCAGTCGATGGTTCTTACGCTATCGGAGCGTAAAGTATTACGGCTTCTCGGAAAAGGCTGGGGAATTAATCAAATAGCGACGTTGTTGAAGAAGAGTAATAAAACTATCAGTGCTCAGAAAAACAGTGCCATGCGTCGTTTGTCCATACACAGTAATGCTGAAATGTATGCATGGATTAACAGTTCTCAAGGAGCAAGAGAACTGAACTTACCTTCAGTATATGGAGATACCACGGAATGGAAAAAAGAATCATCAAGAGAAATGTCGCACTGGTAGAAAAGTGCGCAATGAGCAGTATTGGTATTAAGAGTTTATTTAATTCAGATCCTGAATGTCTCTATCAGCTTCATCTCTTTTCTAATCAGTCTGAATTTAAAGCGGCGATGGTTAATACACCTTTTTCTGCGGTTATCTTCTCACTTTCGGCAATACGAGAAGATCGTCGGGTTGGGTTGGCGTGCCTGACGGAACTGGCGATCGATTTCCCGCGTATGCGCAGACTGGTCATTGCCGACGACGATGATGAAGCCCGTCTTATTGGCTCTCTGTCACCCTCGCAACTGGATGGCGTATTAAGTAAGTCATCGCCGCTGAGTAGTTTACAAGAACAGTTATCTTTAGCGCTGAATGGCGCACGTCGGGTGACGGAAAGCAGCAGCAATCTTTGGTTTACCAGTCAGAGCCGTATGATTAGTCCTACTGAGCGTGAAATTTTACGGTTTATGTCGCACGGCTATTCGATGGTTCAAATAGCCGTGCAGCTTGAACGTAATATCAAAACGATCCGGGCACATAAATTTAATGTGATGTCCAAGCTGGGCGTGAGTTCTGATGCCGGGTTGCTGGATGCGGCGGATATCTTGCTGTCTCTGCGCGCCCTTGACCCCCGTTCTGCGCTGCACACGGCATAGCGCTGTGTACCTGAAATGGCGAACGAGGCGCATCCTTCAGACTTGACGGCGGATCACTGGCAGACATCAATCCAGGTCGCTGAAGTCAACTCGGCCATCCTTTCAGGTGCGATTCTTATTGCACTATTCGTTGCGCCAGCAGCAGGCAATACCTCTGTGTAATGCCTGAGGGAGACATCGCAATAGACTGGCAGAGGCGTTTCCAGACCAAAAGGACAGACGCCGCCAGGCGGATGACCTGTTGCACTCACCACCTCATCAAAACTGAGCATACGCGCTTTCGCCCCAAATGTTTCTTTGAGCTTCTTGTTGTCCAGGCGGACATCACCTTTGGCGACAACCAAAATAATGTTGTCTTTCACCTTTAGGGAAAGCGTTTTTGCAATTTGTCCCGGCTCCACATTATGGGCTCTTGCAGCCAGTTCAACCGTTGCTGTGCTCTGATCTAATTCGATAATTTCAATATCGGGGGCATATTCGGCCAGAAATTGCCGTACAGATTGCAGACTCATTCATTCCTCCTGACGCGGTGTAAGCAGCCCCTGTTCTTTGGAAAACTGCGTGGCGTAATTTGTCATAAGGAAAGTACCGCTGTAAATATTTTAAAGTAACAATCCAGTAACATACACAAATATTAGATCCTCTTCACAATCGCAGAAACCGGTTACAGTAACCGGTTGCGGTACGGGTGGGAGAGATTAATACTAAAATTGTCACTTCCTCTGTATCACATAATAAGAGCCACCTATGAAACTTAATTCTCTACGCTGTATCACGGGTATTTATTCCGGCACGGTTGCGAAAAGTGGTAATGGATTCTTACGTGGCGGTGTTGCTGCTGCCTGCATATCTACGTTGTTTTGACGGACTGGAGAGCGGATATGTCTACCAACCATGCTGTGTTTAATGTGATTTTTCGGTTTGTTGAAAACTATGTTAGCCCCGTTGCCGGGCGTATATCCTCACAGCGCCACGTGATGGCGATCCGCGATGGGTTTATCTCGGCAATGCCGTTTATGATTGTCGGATCGTTCCTGCTGGTATTTGCCTATCCTCCTTTTTCTCCGGATACCACCTGGGGGTTTGCCCGTGCGTGGCTGGATATGGCAAAGCAATTTGAAGGTCAGATACTCACGCCGTTTGATATGACGATGGGGATCATGTCCATCTACATTTGCGCGGCCATCGCATACAACCTGGGGAAACACTACGCTAAGTCGCATCAGTTAGATCCTTTTATGTGCGCGATGCTCTCGATCATGGCGTTTTTACTGATTGCTGCTCCAAAAACGAAAGGCTCCCTGCCGGTTGACAGCCTCGGAGGCACCGGTATTTTTACCGCGATCCTGGTGGCGATTTACTGCGTCGAAATGATGCGTTTTCTGAAAGCGCACAATATCGGTATTCGCTTGCCGGATCAGGTTCCCCCGATGATCAAAAACTCTTTTGATCTGCTGATTCCGGTGTTAGTGGTTGTCCTCACGCTGTACCCTCTGAGCCTGTTGATCCAGGCGCAGTTCGATATGCTGATCCCACAGGCCATCATGGCGATCTTTAAGCCACTGGTCTCAGCGGCTGACTCCCTGCCTGCAATTTTGCTCGCGGTATTGATTGGCCATCTGTTGTGGTTTGCGGGGATACATGGCGCCGCGATTGTCTCCGGAATGCTGCAAATGTTCTGGCTGACCAATCTTGGGATGAACCAGACCGCGTTGGCGCAGGGCGCACCGCTGCCGCACATCTTCATGGAAGCGTTCTGGACGTTCTTTATTGTTGTGGGCGGGTCCGGTGCGACAATGGGGCTGGTGATTTGCTATCTGCGTAGCCGTTCTGTGCACCTGCGATCCATTGGTCGTTTGAGTGTGGTTCCCAGCATTTTCAACATTAACGAGCCTGTCATTTTCGGTACGCCGATTGTGATGAACCCGGTCTTTTTTATTCCGTTCCTGCTCGCGCCGATGGTTAACGCGATACTGGCCTGGGCGGCAATGAAACTCGACTTGATTGGACGCGTGATTTCCGTTGTTCCGTGGACCGCACCAGCGCCGGTAGGGGCTGCCTGGGCATTAGGCTGGGATTATCGTGCGGCAGTGCTGGTGGTGGTGTTGGCGTTAGTGTCCGCTATTATTTATTTCCCGTTCTTCAAAGTATACGAGAAACAGTTGCTGGCGCAGGAAGCTGAAGAAGCTCAGCGTACGGAAGAGGAAAGTCAGCAGGTTGCATAAGGCGAAAAAGCAAGGGGCGATGGCTCCTTGCTTATTTTAACGTACAGTCACCACACTGCTGAACATCAGGAAGGCGATAGCGCTGGCAGCAGGTTCTGCGCACCAAAAGCCCTTCGCGTGGAACGACAGTTCGCCACAGGGGGTTATCTTCACCGCCAGATAGCTTTTTCTCGAAAAAGCAGGTCTGGCGCAGTGTCGCCAACAGCTCTTCTCCCAGTAACGGTTTCATTTCTGTCAGATACCAGTGGATCAAATACCCGGTGTTGCTCCAGATGAGTTTGCTATTAATCTCTCCGGTAGCTTCCAGCGCCTGAACGATGGGCATTAACGCCCGGAGGATCAGCGTTTCCAGGCGTTGCTGGGGAGAGTGCAACGTCGCCTGGTGATCCTGGTGCACGTCAATCCAGAAACAGGCTGCCCGTCCCGTTTCATGAAACTCAACGCTGACATATTCAGGAGAAACATCAATGGCTTTTTCCTGAGTGAGCAGGGCAAGCATCAGCGGGGGAACCATCAGTCCGATATACCATTGCGCCCACAGTGAAATCAGCGGTTTATTTTCGCGCGGTTGTGTGGGTTGATTGCGATAGATGTGATCGGAATATATCGCCAGCAAAGAGCTTAACGCGCTGGGAGTAGACCACTGGGCCAGCGTCATGACGCCTTGCGGGGCGGGTTCATCAAGACGAATAAATTCCAGTAGATGCTCGCGGGTTTGCGCGATCGTTTCACGCACAGTATCGGCAAGCGTTGGCTCCCCCGACGGGAGATGAGCTTGCCAGATGACATCTTCAATAATGGGAGCAGAGCGATAGGCCATAGCGCTATATCTGGATAGTAATCTAAATGATAATGATTACGAATCCTAGCGATAGAGCGAAACGATGGCAAGTGCTTTGTCGCTATCCTCTGCGGCGTAGCACGATTAAACCATCAGGGGAGGGGGAGCTCATCGAAAACCAGCGTATTATTTCGCCCCTGGTTTTTTGCTTCATACAGCGCTTTATCGGCTCGGGAGATCGCGCCATCAATGTCCTGATCGACCAATGGCGCAATGCCGATGCTGATGGTGACATTTGTCGCGGTACTCTCATTAAACATATGCGGGATCTCGAGATCGTAGACTTTTTGGCGAATCTGTTCGGCGGTGACTCGCGCCTGTAGTTGATCCGCTGCAGTCAGCAGAACCATGAATTCTTCGCCACCAAAACGGGTGACAATATCCCGTGAACGGACGGCATCACGAATAGCCGCAGAGACGCGAATCAGCGCCTGATCGCCCATCATATGCCCGTAATGATCGTTGTAGGCTTTGAAGTGGTCGATATCGAGAAGTAAGACGTAGTGCCCGCGGGTGTCCAGGGCTAGCAGGGTATCCAGCTTATTTTGCAGACCGCGACGATTGTACAAACCGGTCAACGGATCCAGCATGCTCAGACCGTTCAGTGTCTCCCTCTCTTCCAGCAATTTGTACATCAGCTGTTGGGCAAAGCGGTCATAGCGCTTTTGGATCACATTCTGAATGGCAATACCTGCCATCGGCAAGGCCATTAAATAGAGGATCCGTATTCCGTGCTCATGGCCATTAAGCCATAAGCAGACAAACACCGAAGGTAACGAGTGAAGCGTAAACGCGATGATGTTGTTAGCAAAAGCAATGGAGCCAATAAATAACACGCTCAGCAGGGAAATCATTAAAAAAGAGTCATCACTATGACCTAACATCCTGTATTTCATTGCAATATGACTCGCCCACAGTATGCCAAATATCAGGGATACGACGGGAAGACTGATTTTTTTATCGGCGTATTTTCCATGCCAGACCAATAACAGCGTGCTTGCGGCAACGATAAAAATCGCAGGGGCGGGAAGTGTGCTGACCTCAAAAAGAGGAAATGCTAATGCAAACAGTGCCGATGCAGCGTTAAGAAACAGAAACAGGCGGAGTGAAAATTGATATTTCTTGGTGCGCAGTGATCGCCAGGATTGTGCTGTCATATCTGAATATCGTTATTAATCTGCAGGATACGTTGAGTGGGTTGCTAAAGTGAAAAATAACGTGCGAGGAAGAAACTCACATAGGTATACGTTTTATGGTGTTCGTTAGTTAACCAGCGAGCAATTTATCACCTTGCCAAATTTATGTCATCTATCGTTTAGTAAAACTCATGGATGCGACGAATGCGGCATGCTGACAGATGAGAAAATATATCATATGATATTGATTATCATTATTGGTGTCAGAGGTAAAACCATGTTGCAACGTGCGCTGGGCAGTGGATGGGGGATATTGTTGCCGGGAATGATTATTACCGGGCTGGCGTTTACCGATCTGTCTCTCGCAGCATGGAAAGCGATGATTGTGTCAGGATTACTACTGACTTCATTGATGTTATATCACAAGCAGTTACGACACTTTGTGTTGCTGCCATCATGTGTTGCGCTGGTGAGCGGTATTATGCTGGTGGTGATCAACGGGAATCAGGGATAAAACACAGAAGGAAGAAAACAGCGTGGGAAATAAGATAATTGGTGCGAGGGGGGGGACTTGAACCCCCACGTCCGTAAGGACACTAACACCTGAAGCTAGCGCGTCTACCAATTCCG
>NZ_JBWKPZ010000025.1:0-71387 GCF_059418505.1 Citrobacter sp. GW821-FHT07H02
CTGGTTTTGTCATGAGTCACCTCTGATTGAGAGTTTACTCACTTAGTCGCGTGTCCACTATTCGCGGGTAAGATCACGTCTATTGAGCGCCTGCTTGAAAATCCATTGGGCGAAAATATCGATTTGGTGTTGAGTTCATCCCCTATGTTATTGCAGCGATTGCAAAGTAAAAACCACCTCCAGCCGTTTAACAATACGATGGAGACCAGCCGGAAGCTGGTGCCGGAATCCATCCGGGCGACCACCGTCGCCGTCGCCATTTCCGGTTATGGTATTTTAATGAACGTAAATCGCCTGGAAGAAAAAAACGAACCAATGCCGACCACCTGGGCAGCGCTGAGCCAATCGCGATATCAGGGAACGTTGCTGATGAGTAGCCCATCACGCTCAGATACCACGCACCTGATGATCGAAGATCTGTTGCAACAACAAGGGTGGCGAGAAGGCTGGAATACCTTGTTGAAGATTGGTGGCAATCTGGCAACCATTTCATCGCGCAGTTTCGGCGTCGCCAACAAGATAAGCAACGGGCTTGGAGATGTAGGGCCGGTGATCGATAACTACGCGAACGTGTTGCTAAACAATCCGTCTTTGCACTTCATCTATTTTCCAACCTCTCGCGCAGCCCCAATGTTCACTGCCATAACCTATGACAGCAAGCACCCACAGGAAGCTGGACGTTTTATCGATTTTCTGCTGAGCCCAAAAGGGCAACAGGCTCTCAGCGATTCCGACTCGGGAAAATACCCCGTTTACCCATTACCGTCCGATAACCCGCAGGCAGAACAACAGTCGCAACTGTTCTCATCACCCTCTCTTGATTATCCGCTGATCATGCAGCGCCAGAAACTGATACAGCTTATGTTTGACAACGCGATCACCTTCCGTCTTACCCAACTTCAGGATGCCTGGAAGGCGTTGTATGCAGCAGAGAAGAGGCTGAAACATCCACTTCCGGAAATTCGGGGTTTGCTGACAGCTGTTCCTGTTTCACCTGAACAGGCCGCCGATCCGGATTATTTATGGCAATTCGAACAGAAGTCGGGATTTCGAGAAACGCAGATGATGGCATGGCAACAATTTTTTCAGCACCAGCAGCAACAGGCGATGACACAAATTGAGTTATTAAAATGAAGCGGTTGCTCACCATTGGTACGAGCTTACGACTGGCGTTCGCTTTCAGCGCAATCCTGACACTGTTCGTCAGCGTAGTCAGCCTTTACTCATGGCACGAACAGAATTCCCAGGTACGCTATGCGCTCGATGACTACTTTCCCCGGATTCAGGCGTCATTTCTGTTTGAAGAGAACCTGACGGCACTCGTTAACGAGTTCAATGAACTACAACAGACTAACAACACCAACAGCCGCATGCAGGTCAGAATGCAGATTGAACAACGTCTGCAAAAAATTCAGGCAATAAGCCCACATCTGGACCCTCAGCACCAAAATGCACTGAGCCAACAGGTCATCAATAGCCGCAAACTGCTCGACAACCTGGATAAAGCGTTATATGACAATAACCAGGAAAAGGAAAAACTCGATATCATTTCATCTAGAATCAATTGGTTGCATGATGATTTCAACACCGAGTTGAACTCGCTAACCCAAGACTTAAGCTGGCAACAGTCATCCCTGCTCAATCAACTTAGTCGGGAAAAAGATCGCCACGAAAGCCAGATACTACAAAAATCGCTTCATGGCGTGCAGGATGAACTGCAGTTGGTCTTCACGCTCTCCCACATAGAAGCCCAAATCGTCGACACCCTAAAAGAAATCGCTAACACTAACGACGCAGAAAATGAATCATTAAACCAACACATAAACTACCTCAACTATTTGAAACACAGCGTTGATGAAAACGTTCGCGCATTGTCCGTTTATTCAAGTACGATCACACTGCACCAGACTGTTTATTCGCTGCTGGAACTTGGCACACAGCAAAACTATCTGCCTGGGACTTTGGCGACCAGACGGCAGGCTCAACAGACACTAGAGAGTACCATCAGAGAAAAAGAGCGTGTGCTGATGCAAATACGCGGACAATTGGAAATGCAGTTGGGGAACAGCCACCAGCAGTTGCAAACATTCAACCTGAGATTAGAAAAAATAATGCAAATTAGTGGGTTGCTGATCTTTGGTGCCATGGTGACAGCTCTGCTATTCGTGATCCTGGTAAACTATTTTTATATTCGTCCCAGAATGATCCGCCGATTCAGGCAACTCAATGACGCCGTCGTCAAACTTAGCAATGGGGAACTGAACGCTGATATTACCGTGTCCGGCACTGATGAACTCGGCAGAATCGCTAACTTACTACGCCAAACAATTGAGCAAATAAACCAGCAGCAGCGCCAGTTGGAACTAGAAATCTGCGAACGGATCGCCACTGAAAAACATCTGCGTACTGCACAAAGCGAATTGATCCAAACAGCCAAGCTGGCCGTAGTTGGTCAAACCATGACAACGCTCGCACATGAGATCAATCAACCGCTGAACGCGATGTCCATGTATCTCTTCAGCGCCGATCGTGCGCTGGCGCAACAAGACGTTGCCTCAGTGAAAAATTACGTGGAAACCATGCGGGCACTGGTCGAGCGCATTGACAACATCGTTAAACGACTACGTAATTTTGCACGCCGCCGTGATAGTGAGCTTGTCTGCGAAGCCATAAACCTACAACAGGTTATCGAATCATCATGGGAACTTTTGGCGCTGAAGCATCGCCCGCTGAAGGCGACCCTTAGCCAACCAAGCGACTTCCCTGCGGTCTACGGCGACGACGTCCTGATTCAGCAAGTGCTGGTCAACCTATTTACTAACGCGTTGGAAGCGCGCCAAAACGAACCACCGTCCATTACCATTGACTACGAAGTTCATGCCTCCACACTAACGCTTTACGTTGCCGATAACGGAAAGGGATGGCCGCTACAACTGGCCGATCGGCTCCTTATGCCCTTTACCACCGATAAACCCGTCGGTCTGGGGATAGGTCTTTCTATCAGTCATTCCATTATGCATCAGTGCCGGGGAGAGTTGGACATTGCGTCAACACTGGACCGCCATGCGCTGGTTATTCTACGTTTCGGGAGGCCCTAAGTATGTCAAACGATACCCCTTCTATCCTGCTGATCGATGATGATAGTGACGTCCTGCAGGCCTACAGTGAACTCTTACAGCGCGAAGGCCATTCAGTTTGCACCTGCAACGATCCCACACAAGCATTAGTGCTACTTCAGAATGAATGGCCAGGTATCGTGGTTTGCGACGTCTGCATGCCAGACATTTCCGGTATGGTGTTATTGGAAAAGCTGATGACTATCGACACCAGCCTGCCCATTCTGATGATTACCGGACACGGCGATGTACCGATGGCCGTTGAAGCAGTAAAAAAAGGCGCTTACGACTTTTTGCAAAAACCCGTTAATCCGGAACAGCTCCTGATGCTGATTGAGAAGGCTATGAAGGAACGCAATGCCTATATGGAGCAGAAAAAATGGCGCAGGTCTCAGTTCAATCAGCACTTAATCGGCGACAGCAGTTGGATACGCCAAACACGTCAACGATTAGAAACACTGGCGGAAACAGCACTCCCTGTCTGTTTTTACGGTGAGCCGGGTACCGGGAGAACTCTGTCAGCCCAGTATCTTCATCAGTTCAGTTCCCGCAGAGACAGTCCGCTAATCAACCAGACGCTGAGTGCGAATAGCACACAGCTGCTGGAGGAGTGGGTCAAGGCAGCCGAAGGTGGCACGCTGTTGCTTAAAAATATTGAGCACCTGACGCTGGAAAATCAGCGTTACCTTCTCCAACAACAAGAAAGACCACAAGACAGATCGTTTCGCCTCGTTGTCATCAGCCAGACGCCGCTAGCTGAATTGGCTGCGGCGCAGAAACTTACGGCAGAACTCTATTATCTTTTTTCCCTCACCCATATCGAATGTCTTCCACTGAGCCAGCGCCCTGGAGACATTGAACCGATATTCAATCATTACCTGGCACTTACCTGTAAGCGATTAAACCGCCAACCACCACTACTGGGAAAAGCGTTCATGAAACGGCTGATGACCCGAATCTGGCCGGGTAACATCATTGAGTTGGTCAACGCTGCGGAACTGGCGGCTGTCGGAGTGCTCATGCTTGAAGATTCCGCCAATCTCCAGGTCATGGACGCCAATTCAACACCGCTGGATGAGCGCGTCGAAAGCTACGAACGGCAGATTATTATCGATGCTCTCAATATCTATAAAGGGCGCATCAATGACGTCGTCGACTATTTCCAAATTCCAAGAAAAAAGCTCTATCTGAGGATGAAAAAGTATGGGATTGATAAAATGGATTTCCGCTATGAAAAAAAAGCAGGAAGAGTGAAAAAAGAAGAAGAATAACCGGGGCGTCCTTTACCCCTACAACTGCAATTCAAACTTGCTCTGATATATTCCTTTAATCAAAAATGGTGGCAAACACGTGTGTAGTTCTATTCACGTATTCAGCCATTAGTTTAATGAAGACGGTGGCGGGTCATAAATGACTCTCCGCCTAGCTGGCGCATCTGGCGCAGGATCCACGCCTGACGGCTACGCACATAACCGGAAGGCGCACTGGCTTTAAACCGCAACGGATTTGGCAGCACTGCGGCCAGAAGCGCCGCCTCCGACATCGTTAACCGGCTGGCGGGTTTGTGAAAGTAATGCTGTGCGGCAGCTTCCACGCCAAAAATTCCGTCCCCAAATTCCGCAATGTTCAGATAGACCGTCAGAATACGCTTCTTGCTCCAGACCGTTTCCATCCCTAATGTTAAACCGGCTTCCAGACCTTTACGCACCCAACTGCGGCCATCCCATAAGAACAGGTTTTTCGCGGTCTGCTGCGATAACGTAGAAGCACCACGAATACGGTTCTCATTGCGTTCATTGTGCGCCAGCGCTTTCTCAATAGAAGCCATATCAAATCCCCAGTGATCGGGGAACTTCTGATCTTCTGCGGCAATCACCGCCAGACCCATCCACGGAGAAATTTCATCCATGCTAACCCAGTCGGAATGCGCCACGTAGCCAAAGTTGCCCTGCAACCATGCGCCAATTTGCCGTTCCACCATGACCGCCGAGAAAGGCACGGGCACCACGCTGAAAAGCACGATCCCGCCGCCCCAAAAAACCGCCAGCACGATAACCGCGCGCAGGAAAAAGCGCTTTAGGATAGCCAGCGGTATACCGTGCCCTTTACTCATTCGGTTAAAGCCAGTACGCGCGATACCAGTTTTTCGATACCGAGTGCCGCCTGAGCAATATCCTGCGCCAGCATATAAGCGGGCGTAGTGACAATCTTGTTGTCTTCATCCACCACGATATCGTCGACCGGGCACGGCACATGCTCTGCGCCCATATCTTCCAGTACTTCAGCCGTATCAATATCGGTACCGATGGTCACGCGCAGTGGAAAATCGAAAATTTTCGGTAACATCGCGGGCGCAATGCACATGAATCCCAGTGGTTTACCCGCCTGATGCATCGCCACCGCCAGCGCCGCCAGATCGCTGTCGACCCGGCATTCACTGCCCTGACTGGCGAAATTACTCAGGTTTTTCGCTGCCCCAAAACCACCGGGGACAATCAGCGCATCCAGGTCGCTGGCAGCGGCCTGGGCCAGCGGGTGAATATCACCCCGCGTAATACGCGCCGCTTCAATCAGAACATTGCGTGAATCCGCCATCGTTTCGCCAGTCAGATGATTAATCACATCCGTTTGCTGCCTGTCAGGTGCAAAACAGATGGCCTGAGCGTCATTACGGGCTATCGCCAGCAAAGTCAAAACGGCTTCATGAATTTCAGAACCGTCATAGACACCACAGCCACTGAGCACTACACCAATTTTTTTCATCGTCATCGTCCTTTTCTCATCTGACTGAAACGCATTAAGAATTGTAATAAAAATGCTACGCTTCACACATTTCGCTGTTTCGTGTAACAAAATATTTAAGATGTTGCTATCTTAACTGCGTGCGGCCTGAAAAACAGGGCTGCGCCCTTGTAAATCATTACTATAACTTACGGCGCAGCCACGATTTCCCTGGTGTTGGCGCAGTGTTCGCGCACCCCGGTCAAGCCGGGGTCATTTTTTCCCAGCGTTTGCCACCCAGGCTTTCAGTACAGCGACGTCGTGCTGCCACTCCTGTTTCATCTCTTCAATCCATTCACCCACGTTATCTTCCCAGGCAGGGAGATCCGGTGATTGAATTTGCTGACCGAGCTGTTGCAGATGGCGCAGGCCAACGGAACCCGCCGCACCTTTAATTTTGTGGCCTTCTTCAACAACACCTTTTTTGTCACGCGCCGTTAAATTGGATTCCAGCACGCTTAAATAACCCGGCATCATCTTCTCAAACACCGCCAGACCGTCGGTAATTAACTTCGGCCCAACCAGTTCGATGTACTGCTCTAACATCGGGATATCTAACAGCGCTTGCGATTTACTGCTTTCTTCAGGTGTCACAGTGCTCTCCTCTTTATCACGGGTATCCCAGTATTTTTTAATCATGGCCGTTAGCGCCGGAACTGACAACGGCTTGCTCAGCACGTCGTCCATTCCCGCATCCAGGTACTCTTTTTTGTCTTTCAGCACGTTGGCGGTCAATGCCACCAGCGGCGGTAGCTCTTCCCGCGCATGGCGCTGGGTGAGCTCTCGGGAGATATCCAGTCCGGTCATGTCCGGCAATTGAATATCCAGCAGCACCAAATCGTATTCACCCGGGGTAAACATCTCCAGTGCGGCTTTTCCGGTCATCGCCACATCCACGCTGTTACCCAGCTTTTCCAGCACCGAGCGCGCGACAATCACGTTCAGTTCAATGTCTTCGACCAGCAGTACATGAAGCGCCGGCAGCGGTAACTCGTTTTCCTCAAACGCATCCTCTACCTCTTCCGCAACGGCGGGCGCATGCACGGTGAGCGTAAAGACAGAGCCGTGGCCCGGCTGGCTGGAAACCGTAATATCGCCGCCCATGTTTTTGGCCAGGCGGCGCGAGACGGCAAGGCCAATCCCGGTGCCCGTCGCCGGTTTACCACCGTGGCTGTCTTTCACCTGATAGTACATAGCGAAGATTTTATCCTGCTCGTCCTGCGGGATACCGATCCCGGAATCTTCGACTTCAAAGTGCAGCATATCCCCTTCATCAAAACGGGCCCGCACCGTGACCTGGCCTTGCTGGGTGAACTTCACCGCATTGCTGATCAGATTCCACAGGATCTGACGCAGTCGCGTACCGTCAGTGATCACCTTATGCGGTAATGGCAAGGTCGGTTCAAGGACAAAACGCAGCCCTTTTTGCTGGGCCTGCAGACCAGAGAGATTCTCGAGATCCGCCATAAAGCTGGTGAAATCGACCGGCTGGTTATCCAGTTGAACCTTACGCCGCTCCATCTTATCCATATCAATAATATCGTTGAAAATATTGCCCAGCGTCACCGCTGAAACATGGATAGTTTTCAGGTATTTTTCCTGCTCGCTCGTCAGGTCAGTGTCGAGCAGAATGCGGCTTAAGCCGACAATACCGTTCAGCGGAGTGCGTAGCTCATGGCTGATGGTCGAAATAAACGTCGTTTTGTCACGGCTGGCGCGCTCCAGCGCATCCTGGTAGCGCTTGCGTTCGGTAATATCACGGCCAAAGCCCATAAGACCGTGGCGCTTACCCACACGGTCATAATAAGGGACTTTGCGAATTTCAAAGCAGGCTTTGCGCCCGTCGGGATAATCCAGCCATTGCTCATAGGTCAGCGAAACATTGTGGCGAAAGACTTTCTCGTCCGTTTCAATCACCTTCTCCGCTGCCTCTGGCGAGTAAACATCGATAGGTCTTAAATTGACCAGTTGCTTTTCGCTCTTCCCGGTCAGCAATTCCATCGCGCGGTTGCAGCCAGAAAACTCTTTATCTTCATTACGATAAAAAACCAGATCCGGCGAAGCGTCGAGGAAGGAACGTAAGAAGGAGGATTGCTGTTCAAGCTGGATTTGCGTCTGTTCACGCTCTTTAATTTCCACCTTGAGCTGCTCAAACGTCGAGTGCCGTTCCGCTTCTGCTTTTTCGCGGTCAGCGATCTCCTGATTAAGCTGGGAAATATTGTCTTTCAACTGCACATTGAGCTTGAGATCGCGTTCGCGCATCTCTTCCAGTTTTTGGACCAGACGCGACAAACGTTGCCTGGACTCTTCCAGTTGCTCCACCACCACTGACAGAAAATAGACTGCCCATGGGGTGATTAGCAGGCCGAAAAAGATCGAGCGAATAACATCGATACTTTCAACCTGACCATGCAGTACCATGGTGACAGCCATCTGCACCACAATAGCCAGCACGACCAAAGCCAGCGCTAACAACAGCGAAAAGCGCACCAGACCCAATTTCATCATCAGGTCGACATAGTACTGCGCCAGCATACGGATTTGCTTCATAGAGGGTTCCTTCACGACAACCTGGCACAATAATACTCAATTCTGAGCAAGGCGTTGAAGAATGTGTGAAAAATACGTGAACGACGCCATTTTTACGCCGGATGGTGCTAGCGCCTTATTCGGCCTGTGTTTTCCTGCGCACCCGCATACGCGCTGCGTCCTCCAACATCTTAACGCACATTGTCAGGCATCACCCAGCTACGTCCCAGCGCCGAGCCCTGTACGCCGTGTTCATTCAGGTACTTATCCAGCTCCACCATCCCGGTCCAGCGGTTTTCGCACCACAGCGGGGCAAGCAACGTTGGCCGACGAGCGCTGGCAGAGATGCGGTGGAAAATCACCTCCGGCGGCGTATGGCGGATCATCTCGCCCGCGGTACCGGTGTAATCCTCCAGCGCAATACCGCTTAAGCGCCCTGCTTCCCACGCCTTCGCCATGATGCTGCCTTTAACAATATGTAGCGGGTGCAACTTAATGCCATCGACGCCGGTTTCCATGACACGCTCCAGCGTTTGCAGACATTCGCTCTGCCCTTCTCCCGGCAGACCGACAATCAGGTGCGAGCAGACTTTTAACCCGCGCTCACGGGCAAGCTGGGTGGTGCGTTGATAACAGGCGAAATCATGACCGCGATTGATGCGGTGTAGCGTTTTGTCGTTCGCGGTTTGCAGCCCCAGTTCCAGCCAGACTTCATAGCCCTGGTCTTTGTATTCGCACAGCAGATCCAACACAGCATCGGGGACGCAATCCGGGCGCGTGCCAACGCACAATCCCACAATGCTGGCCTGGCTTACCGCCTGTTGATACATCGAGCGCAGCACCTGTACTTCGGCAAAGGTGCTGGTGTAAGCCTGGAAATAGGCCAGATAACGTTTGGCGCGATTCACCAGATTCGCCTGGTGCGCGAGTTGCTCAGCAATGGAGTGATGCTGCTGCGCTTCATCGGCAAAAGAGGCGACATTACAGAAGGTGCATCCGCCACGTCCGATGGTGCCATCACGGTTTGGGCAGCTAAACCCGCCGTGCAGCGTCAGTTTATGAACCTTTTGCCCATAACGACGTGAAAGATCCCCACCAAACATATTGACTAATTTCTGTAACTGCATAATCTGATAGACCGCGCCTTGAAAAGAGGCCAAAGCCTGCCATTTTTAGCCCTTGTCGGCGATGACCTGGATCAATCGTCACGGCGGCCTTTTATCAATTGCATAATCAATCAAAATAAATGAGATTTCATTCAAAGTAGCGTTGATTACTTTTCCTTATCTTTAGCCCTTTTTTTCATCTTCTGACGGCTTCAACGTAAAAACAGTATCATGAAACGCCTGCTATCCATAAACCAGCATAAAATGCTGAGTCTCACGATTATTCAAGCGTAGACTGGGGTCAACAGCCCTTCCAGACAGTGAGACAGATCACACTCTCCGCTCCGTTTACCGAGCGTTAAATCAATGTAAAAAGTCTATCATTTTCAATATATTCAACACATTAATCGACCAACAGCACATTTTTGTATAAATAAGATTGCCATTTGACCTGTGTGTGGATTCCCGATAAGTTGGAAATCCGCTGGAAGCTTTCTGGATGAGTCGTGTGCTCATCATATTTATGCAGTAATTGAGATTCCCTCTGACAGCAAGTCCTCAAACTTGTTTGACCTACGCGAAACGGATGAAAGAGGGCGAATGCGAGGTAAGCGTATGACACGCAAACCCCGTCGCCATGCTCTTGGTGTGCCCGTGCGCAGCGGTCCAGAGAGGCGTCCCTCAGAGCCTGGGGAGGTTCACTGATATGTTGTACGATAAATCTCTTGAGAGGGATAACTGTGGTTTCGGCCTGATCGCCCACATAGAAGGCGAACCTAGCCACAAGGTAGTGCGTACTGCTATACACGCGCTAGCCCGAATGCAGCACCGTGGCGCCATTCTCGCGGATGGAAAAACCGGCGATGGCTGCGGTTTGCTGCTGCAAAAACCCGACCGCTTTTTTCGCATTGTTGCCGAAGAGCGCGGCTGGCGTTTAGCCAAAAACTACGCCGTCGGCATGATCTTTTTGAACAAAGATCCTGAGCTGGCGGCCGCATCCCGTCGAATTGTCGAAGAAGAACTCCAGCAGGAAACCCTGTCGATCGTTGGCTGGCGCGAAGTGCCGACCAATGAAGGCGTTCTCGGTGAAATCGCCCTCTCCTCTCTGCCACGTATTGAGCAAATTTTCGTTAACGCGCCTGCGGGTTGGCGTCCACGTGATATGGAACGCCGCCTGTTTATCGCCCGCCGCCGTATCGAAAAACGTCTGCAGGAAGACAAAGACTTCTACGTTTGCAGTCTGTCGAACCTGGTGAACATTTATAAAGGTCTGTGTATGCCGGCGGATCTGCCGCGCTTTTACCTGGACCTCGCGGACCTGCGTCTGGAATCGGCTATCTGCCTGTTCCACCAGCGTTTCTCCACTAATACCGTGCCACGCTGGCCGCTGGCGCAGCCGTTCCGTTACCTGGCGCACAACGGTGAGATCAACACCATCACCGGCAACCGCCAGTGGGCGCGCGCCCGTACCTATAAATTCCAGACGCCGCTGATCCCGGATTTGCAGTCCGCCGCCCCGTTCGTCAACGAAACTGGCTCCGACTCCAGCTCACTGGATAACATGCTGGAACTGCTGCTGGCTGGCGGGATGGACATCATCCGCGCCATGCGCCTGCTGGTGCCGCCAGCCTGGCAGAACAACCCGGATATGGATCCGGATCTGCGCGCCTTCTTTGACTTTAACTCCATGCACATGGAGCCGTGGGACGGCCCGGCAGGCATCGTAATGTCTGATGGTCGCTTTGCGGCCTGTAACCTTGACCGTAACGGTCTGCGCCCGGCGCGCTACGTCATCACCAAAGATAAACTGATCACCTGCGCCTCTGAAGTGGGGATCTGGGATTACCAGCCTGACGAAGTGGTCGAGAAAGGTCGTGTCGGTCCGGGCGAACTGATGGTTATCGACACCCGCAGCGGGCACATCCTGCACTCTGCGGAAACTGACGACGACCTGAAAAGCCGCCACCCGTATAAAGAGTGGATGGAGAAAAACGTCCGCCGTCTGGTGCCGTTTGAAGAACTGGCCGATGACCAGGTGGGTCAACGTGAGCTGGATGACGACACCCTCGCCAGCTACCAGAAACAGTTTAACTACAGCGCCGAAGAGCTGGATTCCGTTATCCGCGTGTTGGGTGAAAACGGCCAGGAAGCGGTGGGTTCAATGGGCGACGACACCCCGTTTGCCGTACTCTCCAGCCAGCCGCGTATCATTTACGACTACTTCCGCCAGCAGTTCGCGCAGGTCACCAACCCGCCGATCGATCCGCTGCGTGAAGCACACGTGATGTCGCTGGCCACCAGCATCGGTCGCGAAATGAACGTCTTTTGTGAAGCGGAAGGCCAGGCGCACCGTTTGAGCTTCAAATCGCCGATTTTGCTGTACTCCGATTTCAAACAGCTCACCACCATGAAAGAGGAGCATTATCGCGCGGATACGCTGGACATCACCTTCGACGTGACAGAAACCTCGCTCGAAGAGACGGTGAAAGCGCTGTGCGACAAAGCGGAGCAAATGGTACGCAACGGCACCGTGTTGCTGGTACTCTCCGACCGTAACATCGGCAAAAACCGTTTGCCGGTTCCGGCACCAATGGCGGTCGGTGCGGTGCAGACGCGTCTGGTCGCACAGAACCTTCGCTGCGACGCTAACATCATTGTCGAAACCGCCAGCACGCGCGACCCGCACCACTTTGCCGTGCTGCTGGGCTTCGGCGCGACGGCAATCTATCCCTACCTCGCGTATGAAACGCTGGGCCGTCTGAGCGACACCCACGCGATTGCGAAAGACTATCGTACCGTGATGCTGAACTACCGTAACGGCATCAACAAAGGTCTGTATAAGATCATGTCCAAAATGGGCATCTCGACCATCGCCTCTTACCGCTGCTCAAAACTGTTTGAAGCCGTCGGTCTGCACGATGATGTGGTCAGCCTGTGCTTCCAGGGCGTGGTCAGCCGCATCAGTGGCGCAGGTTTTGCAGACTTCCAGCAAGACCTGCTGAATCTCTCCAAACATGCCTGGCTGGCGCGCAAACCGTTGGGTCAGGGCGGTCTGCTGAAATATGTTCACGGCGGCGAATATCACGCCTATAACCCGGATGTCGTGCGCACCCTGCAACAGGCTGTTCAAAGCGGCGAGTACAGCGACTATCAGGAGTACGCGAAACTGGTCAACGAACGCCCGGCGACAACGCTGCGCGATCTGCTGGCAATCACGCCCGGCGAAAAGGCCGTGAGCATTGATGAAGTCGAGCCCGCCACTGAACTGTTCAAACGCTTCGATACGGCAGCGATGTCTATCGGCGCACTGAGCCCGGAAGCGCACGAAGCGCTGGCGGAAGCGATGAACAGCATCGGCGGCAACTCTAACTCCGGCGAAGGCGGTGAAGATCCGGCGCGCTACGGCACCAATAAAGTGTCGCGCATCAAGCAGGTGGCCTCCGGTCGTTTCGGTGTGACCCCGGCGTATCTGGTGAATGCCGACGTGATTCAAATTAAAGTCGCTCAGGGCGCGAAGCCGGGCGAAGGCGGTCAGTTGCCGGGGGATAAAGTGACCCCGTACATCGCCAAACTGCGCTACTCGGTACCGGGCGTGACGCTGATCTCCCCGCCGCCGCACCACGATATCTACTCTATCGAGGACTTGGCGCAGCTGATTTTCGACCTCAAGCAGGTCAACCCAAAAGCGATGATCTCCGTGAAGCTGGTTTCCGAACCGGGCGTCGGCACCATCGCCACCGGCGTGGCGAAAGCCTATGCCGATTTGATCACCATCGCCGGTTACGACGGCGGCACCGGCGCGAGCCCGCTCTCGTCAGTGAAATACGCGGGCTGTCCGTGGGAACTGGGCCTGGTGGAAACCCAGCAGGCACTGGTGGCTAACGGTTTGCGTCACAAGATCCGTTTGCAGGTCGACGGCGGTCTGAAAACCGGCGTTGATATCATCAAAGCGGCAATTCTGGGCGCGGAAAGCTTCGGCTTCGGAACCGGCCCGATGGTGGCGCTGGGGTGTAAATACCTGCGTATTTGCCACCTGAACAACTGCGCAACGGGCGTGGCAACCCAGGACGAAAAACTGCGTAAGAACCACTACCACGGCCTGCCGTTCAAAGTGACCAACTACTTTGAATTCATCGCCCGCGAAACCCGCGAGCTGATGGCGATGCTTGGCGTGACGCGTCTGGTGGATCTGATTGGCCGTACCGACCTGCTAAAAGAGCTGGAAGGATTTACCGCCAAACAGCAGAAACTGGAACTGTCTCGCCTGCTGGAAACCGCCGAGCCGGATCCAGGCAAAGCCGTGTTCTGCACCGAAAACAACCCACCGTTCGACAACGGTGTGCTGAACGCGCAGCTGTTGCAACAGGCAAAACCGTTCGTCGACGAGTGCCTGAGCAAAACGTTCTGGTTTGATATTCGCAACACTGACCGTTCCGTCGGCGCATCGCTCTCTGGCTATATTGCGCAGACGCATGGCGATCAGGGACTGGCGGCGGACCCCATCAAAGCGCACTTCAGCGGTACCGCAGGCCAGAGCTTCGGCGTCTGGAACGCGGGCGGCGTGGAGTTGTACCTGACCGGTGATGCCAACGACTATGTCGGCAAAGGCATGGCAGGCGGATTGCTGGCGGTGCGTCCTCCGGTCGGTTCGGCCTTCCGCAGCCATGAGGCGAGCATTATCGGCAACACCTGTCTGTATGGCGCCACCGGGGGACGTTTGTTTGCCGCAGGCCGTGCGGGTGAACGTTTCGGCGTACGTAATTCCGGCGCGATCACGGTCGTGGAAGGCATTGGCGACAATGGCTGTGAATACATGACCGGCGGTATTGTGTGTATTCTCGGTAAAACCGGGGTGAACTTCGGTGCCGGCATGACGGGCGGATTCGCCTACGTGCTGGACGAGAGCGGCGATTTCCGCAAACGTGTGAACCCGGAACTGGTGGAAGTACTGAGCGTAGACTCGCTCGCTATCCACGAAGAACACCTGCGCGGGTTGATCACCGAGCATGTGCAGCATACCGGTTCTCAACGTGGTGAAGAGATTCTGGCAAACTGGCCTGCTTTCTCCGCGAAATTCGCGCTGGTTAAACCGAAGTCCAGCGATGTGAAAGCACTGTTGGGTCACCGTAGTCGTAGCGCAGCTGAGCTGCGTGTGCAGGCGCAGTAAGGGGTTAAGATGAGTCAGAACGTATACCAATTTATCGACCTGCAGCGCGTTGATCCGCCGAAAAAACCGCTGAAGATCCGCAAAATCGAGTTTGTAGAAATCTACGAGCCGTTTTCCGAAGGTCAGGCGAAAGCGCAGGCGGATCGCTGTCTTTCCTGCGGCAACCCGTACTGCGAGTGGAAATGTCCGGTTCATAACTACATCCCGAACTGGCTGAAGCTGGCGAACGAAGGGCGTATCTTTGAAGCGGCGGAGTTGTCTCACCAGACCAACACCCTGCCGGAAGTGTGCGGTCGCGTCTGCCCGCAGGACCGACTGTGCGAAGGTTCCTGTACGCTGAACGATGAGTTTGGCGCGGTGACCATCGGCAATATCGAACGCTATATCAACGACAAAGCCTTCGAGATGGGCTGGCGTCCGGATATGACCGGCGTACGCCAGACCGACAAGCGCGTGGCGATTATTGGTGCCGGTCCGGCTGGACTGGCCTGTGCCGATGTGCTGACCCGCAACGGTGTAAAGGCGGTGGTGTTTGACAGGCATCCGGAGATCGGCGGCCTGCTGACTTTTGGTATTCCCGCGTTCAAGCTGGAAAAAGAGGTGATGACCCGCCGTCGTGAAATTTTCACCGGCATGGGCATTGAGTTCAAACTCAACGTTGAAGTGGGTCGTGACGTACAGCTCGACGCCCTGCTGAAAGAGTACGATGCCGTCTTCCTCGGCGTTGGGACGTACCAGTCAATGCGCGGTGGTCTGGAAAACGAAGATGCCGATGGCGTATTCGACGCCCTGCCGTTCCTGATCGCCAATACCAAGCAGATGATGGGCTTTGGCGAAACCACGGATGAACCGTTTGTCAGCATGGAAGGCAAACGCGTCGTGGTGCTGGGCGGTGGCGATACCGCCATGGACTGCGTACGCACTTCGATTCGCCAGGGCGCGACGCACGTCACCTGTGCCTATCGTCGTGACGAAGAGAACATGCCAGGCTCCAGACGCGAAGTGAAAAACGCGCGTGAAGAAGGTGTCGAGTTCCAGTTCAACGTGCAGCCGCTGGGCGTGGAGATAAACGCGAACGGTAAGGTGTGCGGCGTGAAAATGGCGCGCACTGAGATGGGTGCCCCGGATGCGAAAGGGCGTCGTCGCGCGGAGATCGTTGCCGGTTCCGAGCACGTTGTTCCGGCAGATGCGGTGGTGATGGCGTTTGGTTTCCGTCCGCACAGCATGGAATGGCTGGCGCAACACAGCGTTGAGCTGGATTCTCAGGGGCGGATTATCGCGCCGGAAGGCAGCGACAACGCCTTCCAGACCAGCAACCCGAAAATCTTCGCGGGCGGCGATATCGTTCGCGGTTCGGATCTGGTGGTCACGGCGATTGCCGAAGGCCGTAAAGCCGCTGACGGGATCATGAACTGGCTGGAAGTGTAAGTATCAGTGCCGGAGGGCGGCGTAACCGCCTTATCCGGCCTACAACGTACGCAAAACCGTAGGCCGGATAAGGCGAAAGCCGCCATCCGGCTTTTTTATGCGTTGAATAAACTCGCTCTCACCTTCACAACCACCTTCTTAATGTCCCCTGGAACATCAACAACGCAGCCCGGCTTATGCGGCTCTCCCGGCATAAATACCGCGAACATGCCCGGTTTCAACACCAACGCGTGTTCATTGTCGATGTGAGTACACAGCTGATAATCCTCCTCAACGTGCATCTCCTCACACTGACGCGCAGAACCGGTGATGCCGAACAGAATGCGTTCCTCACCCGCCAGCAGCAGCTGGATATCGATGTACTTTTCATGCAGCTCTGCCTTCTTCTCCTGCGGAGGCTGTGTGGCAAACTGCATCACATTCATAAAGATATCGTCACCGCGCAGTTCATAACGCCCTGGCGCTGTTTCCTGTGGTCGAGCCGCTAACGCCAGCGTCAGCGCCTCTTCCAGTACTGGATGTAGCCCCGCAGTCGGTAGCGACTGCACTTCGCCCATCATCATCATTTGCCTCCCTGAGCTATCAACGCAGCCCCTAATAACCCGGCGTCATGCCGGTAATGTGCCGCACTCAACGCCACGTGGTACACCGGCTGCTCCTGCGCCAGAAAGTGACGAACCTGCGCCAGATACCCTGGCGCCAGGCCTACACTGCCGCCAATGACTACCCGCTGGCAATCGGTGGTGGCTTTCACATCGGCAATTAACCGCGCCAGCACCTGAGCGGAATGCTGGACCAACCGTATTGCCTGTTCATGCCCTTCAGCCGCCCGGGCAAAAATCGTTTTTGCATCACATCCGGCAAGCTCTCCCTGAGCCGCCGCCGCGATCCCGCGTCCGGAGGCGATCGCTTCCACACACCCAACGCGTCCGCAGCCACACATCGGCCCCTGCGGATCCGCCAGCGTATGCCCCAGATGTCCGGCAAGCCCTCCCGCTCCGGCCAGTAATTGACCGCCACTGACGATGCCTCCCCCGACGCCGGTTGAAACGGTGATAAACACCATGTCGCTGACCTCTTTCGCAATGGCATGATATTCCGCCCAGGCCGCCGCCTGAGCATCATTCACCGCCAGCGCCGGTAATCCGGTCAGTTCCTCTAAGGTGTGCACCAGTGGGAAGTGCATCAGCCCGCCCAGATTTTGCGGATTAATCGACTGCAAGACACCCTGATGAATAATGCCGGTCGAGGCAATCGCCACCCGTTTCGCCTGAGCTTGCAGCGGCTCAATCAGCATTTTTAAGGCTTCGCGCAGCGCATCCGGTGTTTTGCTGGCAGGAGTGGGACGTTCGCAGCGTTCACGGATCTGCAGATCGTCGCCCACCAGCGCGGCAGCCAGTTTGGTGCCACCGATATCTATCGCCAATGTCGTCATTGCGCCTCCTGATGCCACTGACAACGGGATCCCGGTCGAGTGATGGCTGTACTTCTTTTACCCTGTAGTTCAGGTAACAACATGCTTCTTCCCCTACAAAGATTGCCCGGTACGCGACCGGGCAAGCGGATCAATTTTTCGTGTTGACTAAGGCGCTTTTGTCACCGCCCAACGGTACGACACCGCTGAATGGTTTGCCGTCGATAGCGTCATGCGTACGTAACGCTTCTGGACGCAGCCAGCGCTGAACACGGGTCGGCATATCGAGGCCAATCAGCAGGATCACCACAAACGTCAGGCTAAAGGAGAGCGATCCCAGCGCGGTGCCCAGATCCAGGCGTTGCGCAATCAATGCACCAAGGATCGGCGCCAGCGCGCCACCAAGAGCACCCACGTTATAGGTAAAGCCCAGACCTGCCGCACGCTGGTCGGTATCAAAATATCCGCCGATCAATTTCGGCAGGATCCCTGAGATCCCCTGGCCCAACATCTGCTGGAAGAACAGCAGCAGACCCAATACCCATACGTTTCCACCGCCAATGGCAAAAACCGGAATAATGAGCAACTGTGAGGCCAGCAGGCTACAAACGTAGGCTTTGCGGGTGCCCAGCCAGTCGCCGAGGAAACCGCCCACGCAGCAGCCTACCGCCGCGCCGAAGCCGCTAAAGAACAGAATGTTCGCTACCGTGTGCGGATCATAGGACAGCTCGGTTTTGAGATAGGTTGGGAGCAATGCCTGGATAGGCCAGGAGTAAAGGAACGCAAACAGCACCACCAGCATGAGCGTGACGCCGGTTGGCCAGCGTTTACCGCTACTCTGCACCATAAAGCTGATGAAGATGACGGCACACAGCAGACCTAATCCCGCCACAATGGCGGCATTGTGCAGATTACCTGCGAAGCAGAACCACAGAGCGGTCGCCGCCACGATGGTCATCAGGATATTAATGACCCGATGCTCACCCCGGTAGAGAATATCGACCATGGTACGTACCGGCGCTTGCCCTTCGTGTTTTTCTTTCCAGTCTTCCGCTTCCGGAATATTTTTTCGCAGCCAGAGCGCAAAGACGATCGGTACGATGCCAATAAAAAAGAGGACGCGCCAGCCCCAGATGGGTACGACCAGACTGTAGACCTGGGCTGCGATAACCGCGCCAATAGAGAAGCCGGAGATCAAAAATCCGCTGGCTTTGTTACGCAACTGCTTAGGCCAGCTTTCAATAACGTAGGTTGCGCTTGAACCATATTCGCCTGCCATGCCCATACCAATGACCAGACGCGCGATAAACATGGTGGTGTAACCAGGTGCAAAGCCGCAGGCCAGCGTACCGACGGAAAAAAGGATAATGCTACTGACCATTGCCAGACGGCGACCATAACGGTCCCCCATGGCGCCAAGCATCAGCCCGCCGAACCAACGGGAAATAAAGGCTGCCGAGATCAGACTTGCCGCCTGAACCGTCGTCAACCCAAACTCACTTTGTACATCTGTCAATACAAGCGCAATTAATACAAAATCAAATCCATCAAGCACATACCCTAACCAGGCGGCGGAAAATGCCCGCCACTGTGCCCGGTTGAGATGGCGATACCACGGGATGCTCTGGGTATTAGTACTCATTTTACTCTCCCGACGATTTTTGTTGTTGTACCGGATAACGGCATTGCCTTATCCGGCCTACGTGTCGTGTTTGGTAGGCCGGATAAGCAAAGCGCCATCCGGCATTGGGCTAGTGCTGCTCCGCCATTAACTGCTCTGCGAGGGCTTTCAGTTCTGGCAGATATTTTTCATCCACAGGCGCAAACGGTTTGCGGCACAACGGTACAGAGACAACGTCCATGTAGTGCAGTACGGTTTTCAGGCCACGGAACACGCCCACTTTGATCAGCAGGTCGATCACCTTGTTACATTCGCGCTGCAACTGCTGTGCTTTAGCGATATTCCCTTCTTGCAGAGCCTGCACGATCCCCATGTAGCGCCAGCCCATAATGTTGTAGGTACTGCCGATCCCGCCATCCGCGCCCGCCAACAGACCGGAAGCGAAGATTTCGTCGTAACCGTTGTAGAGCACCAGATCCGGATGTGCACGACGAATCTGCTCCATCTGATAGAGATCGCCCGAGGTCTGTTTCAGCGCACCAACGCCTGGCAGCGTGACCAGCGTATTGATTTGATCCAGTGTCAGTTTGACACCGCTCAGTGCCGGAATGTTGTAGACCACCATCGGCAATCCATCGGCAGAATCGATAATCGCGCGGTAGTGATCGCAATGTTCTTCAAAGCTGAACGGGTAGTAGAACGGCGTAACCGCAGAGACGGCATCAAAACCGTAACGGCTGGCCGCTGCTGCCAGCTGCTGGCTTTCCGCCGTGCTGACGCAACCCACATGAGCAATCAGGGTGATTTTGCCTTTGCCCTCTTCGGCCACGATTTCAAGCACTTCTTCGCGTTCGGCAAGGCTTTGCACAAAGGCTTCCCCAGTGGAACCTCCGACATACACCCCATCAATTCCCTGCTCAATGTTGAATCGCACCAGGCGGCGCAGGCTGTCCTTATCAACTTTCTGCTGCGCGTCGAAAGGGGTCAGGAGTGCGGGCATCACGCCACGTAAATTGCTTGCCATAAATACCTCGTAGTGGTGTTTAAACTGATTAACTATGTACCTTTATACCTGTTATACCAGAACACTTTTACGACAGCGTAATACAGAAAGCTTATTGTGCGATCGACTTCACTAAACCGATCGCAATACGGGGATTACTTGCGGGATTTTTTGGCTTTACCGAAGGCGTGCCAGGTGGCAGACACGCTGTTGAGGTGACATTGCAGTGCGCGGTCAGCTTCGTCAGGATCGCGGGCGCGGATCGCATCGACAATAGCGATATGCTGTTGATAACTCACGCTATTATGTTCATACAGCGCTTCATCGGCCACTTTCGGGCGCGCGGCGATCAGCCAGTCGAGTAGCGCGACGTGGATCGCCATAAAGATCGGGTTGCCGGGGATCTCTGCCAGCACACGGTGAAAATCGACATCGGAGCGAATGAACTGGCTATTGTCATCCAGCGACTGACTGTTGATCTCCAGGGCTTTGCTCAACATGGCGATCTGTTCGTCCGTGGCGTGCTCAGCGGCGTAACGCACCAGGCTCGATTCAAAGAAAAGGCGCAGTTGTTCAAAATGCGCAATGCCGCCAGGGTGCGAGAGAAAATCTTTCGCCATGCCGGAAAGTTCGCTGATGATGGTGTCCGCCGAGGGGCGCGAGACGCGCGCGCGTTCACCGTTGTTGATTTGTACCAGACCTTTGCGCTTGAGCGCGGCAAGCGCTTCACGTACCGACGGGCGTCCGACGTTAAAGAATGCCATCAGTTCGCGCTCGGATGGCAACGGCTCCCCTTCGCCAAATTCACGGCGGCGGATCATCTGCTCCAGCTCTTCTTCAACCATTTCAGAGAGTTTTTTACGTGCCAGCGGGCGGCGGCGCAAACTGTTACCGATGGTTGATGGAGAATCTTCTGCTTGCGAATCAAATGCGTTCATAGCGTCCAGTCTGATGAATTATGACCAACAACAACAAAAGTTATCCTAACACAGGATCGAAAGCGGGGTGAAATGCTCCGACTTTTTCATTCAGAAAACAAATGATTCCCGCATTCTCTCATTATACATGAATTATTCAGTGCGCTATTTTTCCCTCTATTTTCTCTTTATTTATTCTCTCTTTTTTAACGATACGAGTCCTCTGACCAAGTTAATGAAATTTAAGAATGTGCTCTTGAAAAATAATCATAACAATATGTTTTTAAACAAAATAATTAAATATTCAATTTAAAAATAAGATATCCATGCCATAAAAACCGTAAAGAAAAATATAACATCCGCTCCAGCACACCATCATCACCTGATTCATCTTCTTTCTGGCATGGAGTGAGAAAATGTTCGGCATAATAATTTCTGTGATCGTTTTAATTACGATGGGCTATCTGATCCTCAAAAACTATAAACCCCAGATAGTATTGGCTGCTGCGGGGATCTTCCTGATGCTATGTGGCGTCTGGTTGGGTCTGGGATCGCTACTGGATCCGGCCAAAAGCAGCGGCTATCTGTTGGTTGATATTTATAATGAGATCCTGCGCATGCTCTCAACCAGGGCGGCCGGGTTAGGGTTGTCCATTATGGCGGTGGGGGGATATGCCCGTTATATGGACCGGATGGGAGCCAGTCGGGCAATGGTGAGTCTGCTGAGCCGGCCACTGAAGCTTATCAAATCACCCTATATTGTTCTCGCCGCAACCTATGTGATCGGACAGATCATGGCACAATTTATTACCAGCGCGTCGGGGCTGGGAATGCTATTGATGGTCACGCTCTACCCGACGTTGGTCAGCCTGGGAGTGAGCCGTCTTTCTGCGGTGGCGGTCATCGCAACATCAATGTCGATTGAGTGGGGGATCCTCGAAACAAACTCTATTTTCGCGGCACAGGTCGCCGGAATGAAAATCGCGACCTATTTCTTTCAGTACCAGCTTCCTGTCGCTACCTGCGTCATTGTTGCTGTCGCTATCGCCCACTTTTTTGTTCAACGCCGATTTGACCAAAAGGCGACGATAGAGAGCGGGCACCCCGTGGAGCAACGCGCTCTTGAGGATGTCCCCCCGCTGTATTACGCGCTTTTACCCGTCATGCCGCTCATCCTGATGCTTGGCTCACTCTTCCTGGCGCATACCGGCTATATGCAGTCAGAACTCAATTTGGTCGTGGTGATGCTGATGAGCATGACCATCACGATATTTGTGGAATTCATTCGTACGCACAATCTTCGGGAAACGATGGACGACGTTCAGGCGTTCTTTGATGGTATGGGCACCCAGTTTGCGAATGTTGTCACGCTGGTGGTCGCAGGTGAAATTTTTGCCAAAGGCTTAACCACCATCGGTACCGTAGATGCAGTAATCAAAGGTGCTGAGCATTCCGGCCTCGGCGGTATTGGCGTCATGATTATCATGGCGATCGTCATTGCGGCCTGCGCAATTGTGATGGGTTCCGGCAACGCGCCATTTATGTCTTTTGCGAGTCTGATCCCGGATATCGCCGCAGGACTTCACATTCCCGCCGTCGTTATGATCATGCCGATGCATTTTGCGACAACGCTGGCTCGCGCGGTTTCGCCGATCACCGCCGTCATTGTTGTGACGTCAGGCATTGCGGGCGTCTCTCCCTTTGAGGTCGTTAAGCGTACGGCGATCCCAATGGCGGTAGGATTCGTGGTGAATATGATTGCCACTATCATATTTTTTTATTAGCGGACAGTAGAATACAAAACAGGCCCCTGGGGGCCTGTTTGATTTTATAGACGATTTATTTTACGACGCGGAGCGCCGGTCGACCACCACGTGGCGGTGGCGGCGGATCGTCATCGGGACGGTTGTCATCATCATGATCCGGCTTATCACCATCGATAACAGACATGACCGTCTCGCCCTCTACACCCGCGGTTTCGTCATCATCATTGATACTGGTGACGTTTTCATCGTAAGCAGCTTCAGGTTCGAACATCGTACCCGCGCCATTCTCACGTGCATAAATCGCCAGTACGGCAGCCAGCGGAACTGAAACCTGGCGAGGTACGCCGCCAAAGCGCGCATTGAAACGCACTTCGTCATTCGCCAGCTCCAGGTTCCCCACCGCACGAGGCGCAATGTTCAGGACTATTTGCCCGTCACGCGCATATTCCATGGGGACATGCACGCCAGGAAGCGTCACATCCACCACCAGGTGCGGCGTTAGCTGGTTATCCAGCAGCCATTCATAAAATGCACGCAGCAGGTATGGACGGCGTGGGGATAGCTGTGACAAATCCATACAGATTAACCCCGGCCGAGGCGCATTTCACGCTCAGGTTCGGTCAGCGACGCCAGGAAAGAGTCACGCTCAAATACGCGAGTCATGTACCCTTTCAGCTCTTTCGCACCCGCACCGCTGAACTCAATGCCCAACTGCGGCAAACGCCACAGCAACGGCGCCAGGTAGCAATCGACCAGGCTGAATTCATCGCTCAGGAAATACGGTTTCTGACCAAATACAGGCGCAATCGCCTGCAGCTCTTCACGCAGTTGTTTGCGTGCAACGTCAGCTTCAGAAGCAGACCCGTTTACGATGACGTTCATCAGCGTATACCAGTCTTTTTCTATACGGTGCATGTACAGGCGGCTTTCACCGCGAGCAACCGGGTAAACCGGCATCAGCGGCGGATGAGGGAAACGCTCATCAAGATATTCCATAATGATGCGAGATTCCCATAGGGTCAGCTCACGATCCACCAGTGTCGGTACGCTCTGATTCGGGTTGAGGTCAATCAGATCCTGAGGTGGATTGTCCTTTTCCACGTGCTCGATCTCGAAACTAACACCTTTTTCAGCCAGCACAATGCGGACCTGATGGCTATAGATGTCAGTAGGACCAGAAAACAGCGTCATTACCGAACGTTTGTTGGCAGCGACAGCCATGAAAACCTCCAGGTATATTCAGAATTTTTACTGCTACCAGCCACCAGGTGACCAGTCAGAAGTTATGTTTCCCATCGTCGGAAAAGTCATTCGCTGTTCAAAAATCAAACAAAAAATGAACAATCCTCGATATTTGGGCAGAAAATTGGATGATAGTTTACCAGATTTTGTGACCTTTGTGGTGAGTCGATTCTGGAAATGGGGAAAAAGAGGGCGCTAATCGGAGGATAGCGGTGCGTTTGACGGTGATATATCGATAAAAAAACCCGCCGAAGCGGGTTTTTCGCCAACTGTGCTCTGCCGAAGCAGAAACCAATTAACGTTTGGAGAACTGCGGACGACGACGTGCTTTACGCAGACCGACTTTCTTACGTTCAACCTGACGAGCGTCACGAGTAACGAAGCCAGCTTTACGCAGTTCAGAACGCAGGGACTCGTCGTACTCCATCAGAGCGCGGGTGATACCGTGACGGATCGCACCAGCCTGACCAGAGATACCACCACCTTTAACGGTGATGTACAGATCCAGTTTCTCAACCATGTCGACCAGTTCCAGCGGCTGACGAACTACCATGCGGGCAGTTTCACGACCGAAGTACTGTTCCAGAGAACGTTGGTTGATTACGATTTTACCACTGCCCGGTTTGATGAAAACGCGAGCTGCGGAACTTTTGCGGCGACCAGTGCCGTAGTATTGATTTTCAGCCATTGCCTATAATCCCGATTAGATGTCAAGAACTTGCGGTTGCTGTGCCGCATGGTTGTGCTCGTTGCCCGCGTAAACTTTCAGTTTACGGTACATAGCACGGCCCAGCGGGCCTTTTGGCAACATGCCTTTAACCGCGATTTCAATCACACGCTCAGGACGGCGGGCAATCATCTCTTCAAAGGTCGCTTGTTTGATACCGCCGATGTGGCCAGTGTGGTGATAGTACACTTTGTCAGTACGCTTGTTGCCGGTTACAGCAACTTTGTCAGCGTTCAGAACGATGATGTAATCACCGGTATCTACGTGCGGAGTGTATTCCGCTTTGTGCTTACCGCGCAGGCGACGAGCCAGTTCAGTAGCCAGACGGCCCAGAGTTTTACCGGTCGCGTCAACAACATACCAGTCGCGTTTTACGGTTTCTGGTTTAGCTGTAAAAGTTTTCATTAAAAGCTTACCCAAATAAATAAGTTACACGTTGGTGAACACCCAAACGTTTAGTCAGTTGAGGTTCACACGACATTGTCCAGCAAACCTACCCCTTCGAATAGCCTATGCCGGCGCAGAGAAAGTTTCGGGAAAAAAACTCTCTTGTAACGTGGGGTCGCAAGATTATAGAGAAGTCGGGGTCAAAGGTCGACCCCTTTATGTGATTTGCGACAGGTTTAACCGGCCAGGTGTTCCCGCTTGAGGTACTCCTCGCTCTGCATCTCCTGTAAACGCGACAGACAGCGCTGAAATTCGAACTTCAGGCGCTCGCCCCGATAGATTTCATATAAAGGTACGGCGGCGCTAACCACCAGTTTGACGTGGCGCTCATAAAACTCATCCACCAGCGCAATAAAGCGACGCGCTTCACTTTCCATCAACGGCGTCATCACGGGAACATCAAATAACAGCACCGTATGAAAAAGACGCGACAACGCAATGTAGTCATGCTGGCTACGGGCATCCACGCACAGCGTGGAGAACGAGACTGCCAGCGTTTGGTTTTCTACTCCCAGCGTTGCGAGCGGACGATGGTTAATTTCCAGCGTCGGCGCATGCTCACGTTTTGTCCCCGCAAGCGCCAGCCAGAGCGAATCCATCTGCCGTTGCGTGTCATCGTTGAGCGGGGCGAGCCATAAATGCGCCTGAGTCAGCGTACGTAGGCGATAATCGACCCCGGCGTCCACATTCATGATGTCGCAGTGCTGTTTTATCGCGTCGATGGCCGGAAGAAAACGCGCACGTTGCAGACCGTTACGGTATAAGTCGTCCGGCGGAATGTTGGATGTCGCCACCAGCGTGATACCGCGAGCGAACAGCGCCTTCATTAATCCACCAAGCAACATCGCATCGGTGATATCCGAAACAAAAAACTCATCGAAACAGAGCACATCCGTCTCTGCTTTAAAACGGTCGGCAACGATCTCCAGTGGATCGCTTTTCCCCTGTAGGGCAGTCAGTTCTTCATGTACGCGCAGCATAAAGCGGTGGAAATGCAGTCGCTGTTTACGTTCGCCCGGCAAGCTGTGATAAAACAGATCCATCAACCAGGTTTTCCCGCGTCCCACCCCGCCCCACATATACAGACCGCGCACCGGTAAACGTGCTGCTGGCTCACGTTTTCCCAACAATTTGCCAAAACGGGCCATCAGTCCGCTGACCTGTGGCTCAGGGGACGCGTTGCTCGTCAGTTCCTGGTAAATGGTTTCCAGCCGGTTAACCGCTTCTTTTTGTACGTCGTCGGGTTGATGGCTTCCCTCGTTGAGGGCATGGAGGTAACGCGATGTCGGGGAAAAGCTTTGCATGATGTTATTGTTATTCCTTGAGAATCGATGTGCCGTCGTTCACGGTTGACGAAAAAAAGGCCGTTCTACACTACGCGATATAAAGTCGGGATTCCACTTCTACGGGATTAGCGGTTATAGTGGCATAATCAGGCGCAGGCATGGAGCCTAAAGCCAACACCCTACGGAAACAAAAGACAACGGGAGATGTTCATGACCTGGGAATATGCGCTAATTGGGTTAGTCGTCGGTATCATTATTGGTGCCGTAGCCGTGCGTTTTGGTAATCGTAAATTACGTCAACAGCAGGCATTGCAGTACGAACTGGAAAAGAACAAAGCTGAGCTGGAAGAGTATCGTGAAGAGCTGGTCAGCCACTTTGCCCGCAGCGCTGAGCTGCTGGATACCATGGCGCATGATTATCGCCAGCTGTATCAACACATGGCAAAAAGCTCCAGCAGCCTGCTGCCGGAACTGACTGCGGAAACTAACCCGTTCCGTAATCGCCTGGCGGAGTCTGAAGCCGGTAACGATCAGGCACCGGTTCAGATGCCACGTGACTATTCCGAAGGGGCGTCCGGCCTGCTACGTGCGGGTGCCAAACGCGGTTAACCACACAACGTAAATAATTTTATTGGGCGCAGTCATTGCGCCCTCTCTTCTCTCCTGTCCCAGCTATTATTTAGTCAGCAGTCTCATTGTTGCCATGTCGAAAATTCAATAACATCAAACTGTTTTGAATCGTCTTTCCTTTCACTCAAGGTACGAGAGCAGGATCCATGAAAAAACAAACCCAGTTGTTGAGTGCATTAGCGTTAAGTATCGGTTTAACGCTCTCAGCGCCGTTTCAGGCCCTCGCGTCAATACCAGCACAAATTCCTGGCCAGGCAGCGCTGCCAAGTCTCGCCCCCATGCTGGAAAAGGTACTGCCTGCCGTGGTTAGCGTCAGAGTCGAAGGAACGGCTGCCCAGGGGCAAAAAGTCCCGGAAGAGTTCAAAAAATTTTTTGGCGATGAGTTGCCTGACCAACCGTCACAACCTTTCGAAGGTTTAGGGTCTGGGGTCATCATTGATGCCGCGAAAGGGTATGTCCTGACCAATAATCACGTTATCAGTCAGGCGCAGAAGATCAGCATCCAGTTAAATGACGGGCGTGAATTCGACGCCAAACTGATCGGCAGTGACGATCAAAGTGATATCGCTCTGCTGCAAATTCAGAAAGCCAGCAATCTGACGCAAATTGCCATCGCTGACTCCGACAAGCTGCGCGTAGGGGACTTTGCCGTCGCCGTAGGTAATCCGTTTGGGCTGGGGCAAACGGCGACGTCCGGTATTGTGTCTGCGCTGGGGCGTAGCGGGCTGAATCTGGAAGGGCTGGAAAACTTCATTCAGACTGACGCGTCCATTAACCGCGGTAACTCCGGCGGGGCTCTGCTTAACCTGAACGGCGAGCTGATCGGTATTAACACCGCCATCCTCGCCCCTGGCGGCGGCAGTATCGGAATTGGGTTTGCTATCCCGAGCAACATGGCGCGCACGCTGGCGCAGCAGTTGATCCAGTTCGGTGAAATCAAGCGGGGTCTGCTGGGCATTAAAGGCACGGAAATGACTGCCGATATCGCCAAAGCGTTCAAACTTGACGTACAGCGCGGCGCATTTGTCAGTGAAGTGCTGCCAAACTCGGGTTCCGCAAAAGCGGGCGTGAAGTCCGGCGATGTCATCACCAGTCTTAACGGCAAGCCACTCAACAGTTTTGCAGAGTTACGTTCGCGTATTGCAACAACGGAACCTGGCACCACCGTGAAACTGGGTCTGTTGCGTGACGGTAAACCACTGGAGGTCGACGTTACTCTGGACTCCAACACATCATCATCCGCCAGTGCTGAGATGATCGCCCCGGCGCTGCAAGGTGCTACGTTAAGCGACGGTCAATTGAAGGACGGCAGCAAAGGCATCAAGATTGATAATGTTGAAAAAAGCAGCCCTGCGGCTCAGGCGGGTTTACATAAAGATGACGTCATCGTCAGTGTAAACCGCGATCGCGTGAACTCTATCGCCGAGATGCGCAAGGTGCTGGAGGCGAAACCGTCCATCATTGCTCTGCAAATCGTTCGCGGTAATGAGAGCATTTATTTGCTCTTACGTTAAGTCCGTCGTGAACCGGACATCAGCCTCACGTGTGATGTCCGGTAAACTCATGGTATGCTGCTGACGTTCCCTTTTTTAATGACGCCTCCATCATGTTTGTGAAGCTCTTACGTTCAGTCGCGATTGGTTTAATTGTCGGCGCCATTTTGTTGGCCGCTATGCCGTCGCTGCGCAAAATAAATACCCTTACGGCTCCGCAATTCGACAGCACCGATGAGACGCCTGTCAGTTACAACTCGGCGGTCCGCCGTGCTGCACCAGCCGTCGTTAACGTCTATAACCGCAGTATGAACAGTACGGCGCATAATCAGCTTGAGATCCGCACGCTGGGCTCCGGTGTGATCATGGATCAGCGCGGTTATATCATCACCAACAAGCATGTTATTAACGACGCCGATCAGATAATCGTCGCCCTACAAGATGGACGCGTGTTTGAGGCGCTGCTGGTGGGGTCCGATACGCTGACCGATCTGGCCGTGTTAAAAATTAATGCCGCCGGTGGACTCCCGACGATTCCGATAAACTCGCGCCGTACGCCGCATATTGGCGACGTCGTTCTGGCTATCGGCAACCCGTATAATCTCGGACAAACCATCACCCAGGGGATCATCAGCGCGACCGGTCGTATTGGTCTGAACCCTTCCGGGCGCCAGAATTTTCTACAAACGGACGCCTCCATCAACCACGGTAACTCCGGTGGTGCGCTGATCAACTCGCTGGGTGAGTTGATGGGCATTAACACCTTATCCTTTGATAAAAGTAATGACGGCGAAACGCCGGAAGGCATTGGCTTCGCCATTCCGTTCCAGCTGGCGACCAAAATTATGGATAAACTTATCCGTGATGGTCGTGTGATCCGTGGCTACATCGGTATTGGCGGCCGCGAAATCGCGCCAATGCATGCCCAGGGTGGTGGGATAGACCAAATTCAGGGAATCGTCGTCAACGAGGTCTCACCGGATGGTCCGGCGGCTCAGGCTGGCATTCAGGTCAATGATTTGATCATTTCGGTGAACAATAAGCCTGCCGTTTCCGCGCTGGAAACGATGGACCAGGTCGCTGAAATTCGCCCAGGCTCGGTGATCTCTGTGGTCGTCATGCGGGATGACAAGCAGTTGACGCTGCAGGTTACCATTCAGGAATATCCGGCAACCAACTGAGTATTTCCCGAAGCCAGAGACAAAAAAAACCGGAGTCGCAATGCTCCGGTTTTTTTTCACTGATGGCGGTTCGCTTACTTATTAACGAACTCTTCGCCCAGGGTGATATCTTTCTTCAGCGTATCCAGCATGCCTTCCATCGCATTCTGCTCAAAGGCACTCAGTTTGCCGATAGACTGACGCTCTTCCACACCATTTTTGCCCAGCAGCAGCGGTTGTGAGAAGAAACGCGCATACTGGCCGTCGCCTTCAACGTAAGCACATTCCACAACGCCTTTTTCGCCCTGCAGCGCGCGAACCAGAGACAGACCAAAACGTGCGGCAGCCTGACCCATAGACAGGGTTGCAGATCCGCCACCGGCTTTTGCTTCAACCACTTCAGTACCCGCGTTCTGGATACGTTTGGTCAGGGCAGCGGCCTCTTCCTCGGTGAAGCTAACGCCAGGGATTTGCGACAGCAGTGGCAGAATCGTCACACCAGAGTGTCCGCCAATCACCGGAACTTCAACTTCAGTCGGCAGCTTGCCTTTCAGTTCCGCAACAAAGGTGTTGGAGCGGATGATGTCCAGCGTGGTCACGCCAAACAGTTTGTTCTTGTCGTAAACACCTGCTTTCTTCAGGACTTCTGCAGCGATAGCGACAGTGGTGTTCACCGGGTTGGTGATAATACCCACGCACGCTTTCGGACAGGTTTTCGCAATCTGCTGGACCAGGTTTTTCACGATACCGGCGTTAACGTTAAACAGGTCGGAACGATCCATACCCGGTTTACGCGCCACACCCGCAGAGATCAGAACCACATCCGCACCTTCCAGTGCCGGGGTTGCGTCTTCGCCACAGAAACCTTTGATCTTCACAGCAGTTGGGATATGGCTCAAGTCAGTGGCCACACCTGGAGTCACTGGAGCGATGTCGTACAGGGAGAGTTCTGAACCTGAAGGCAGTTGATTCTTTAACAATAATGCTAGCGCCTGACCGATACCGCCAGCTGCGCCGAGGACTGCAACTTTCATCCTAAACTCCTTATTATATTGATAAGCTAAGTGTTTAATGCTCCGCGGCGGCGACCTTAATTCACAAAATTAATGATTACAATACTCACGTGTCAAGAATGCGGAGTCACGCGAATTTGGCTTTTATGCATTTAATTTACGTAATCCAAAGCCACTGCAGCTGTAGAGCAACTTTTCCACAAGTGCGGACAATATACCCTACTCCCCCCTCAAAACAACATCAATTTGATAACATTTAATTTACTTTTAACCTTATTTGCGAGCCGTGACACAGGCATGTTTCTTGATAACGAAATTTGATAAAATTCCGCTCTTTCATAACATTATTTCAGCCTCGAACAAGGCAGACTGTTTGCATAAAAATTCATCTGTATGCACAATAATGTTGTTTCTACCGCCATATTACGGGTGACTTATGCGAAGCTCGGCAAAACAAGAAGAATTAGTAAAGGCGTTTAAAGCGCTGCTTAAAGAAGAAAAATTCAGCTCACAGGGTGAAATCGTCCTCGCGTTGCAGGATCAGGGCTTTGATAACATCAACCAGTCCAAAGTCTCACGCATGCTGACAAAGTTCGGCGCCGTGCGGACCCGCAACGCAAAAATGGAGATGGTGTACTGCCTCCCGGCAGAGTTGGGTGTCCCCACGACATCCAGCCCGTTAAAGAACCTGGTATTAGATATCGATTTCAATGATGCCGTTGTAGTGATCCATACCAGCCCAGGCGCTGCGCAACTGATCGCACGCCTGCTGGATTCACTGGGCAAAGCGGAAGGTATCCTCGGGACAATTGCGGGCGATGACACCATTTTCACAACCCCTGCTAATGGCTTCTCAGTGAAAGATCTGTACGAAGCGATTCTCGAGCTGTTCGAACAAGAGCTGTAACCTCCTCTCCCCGTCGCCACACACGGCGGGGAAAATCCTGTCTTTCTCCCTGCTTTGCACGCATTTCCACTGCTTTTGATTTAACGAATAGTGCGTTTAATCGCTTAAACACATTCACGCGGTCAATGATAAAGCCAAATATCGCACATTTTGTTAAATTTTATATCTTTATGAATTTATTAGATTTAAATCGAAAACCTCGCCATCAGAAGCATTTTTAATTCCATGTGATTATAAAAACTAAATTTTTTAATACTTAATTACCCACTGAACAATTAGCAAGGTATTAATTAATCGCGTGACTAGTGTATACTTGATTTTGTGATGAGGGTCACGAAACAAAGGACCCCAATAAAAGAATTCGACGAGGTAAATATCATGAAAATCAAAACTACAGTTGCAACGTTAAGTATTCTCTCTGTTCTCTCATTCGGTGCATTTGCCGCAGATTCCATCAATGCCCAGCAGGCGCAAAACCGCGAAGCTATCGGTTCTGTTTCCGTCAGCGCGATCGGCTCTTCACCGATGGACATGCATGAAATGCTGAACAAAAAAGCGGAACAACAAGGCGCCTCAGCGTATCAGATCACCGAAGCACGTAGCGGTAGCCACTGGCACGCCACTGCTGAACTGTACAAATAAGGCTCGCCTGTCATCGCTAATGCAAACAATAACTCGCGGGAATATCGCATAAGAACGCCCTGCAAACCGCTGAGTTAACCGTATTGAGGAATGTAAACTATGAACACTAAATATCTTATCGCTTCACTCGGCCTGGCTTCAGTTCTCTCTTTCGGCGCAAACGCCGCCGTACACCAGGTCAATGCGCAAGAAGCACAAAATCTGCAATCCATGGGCAGTGTCTCTGTTTCTCAGATTGGTAGTTCTCCGATGGATATGCGTCAGGAGCTTGCTGCTAAAGCAGAAAAAGCAGGCGCCAGCAGCTATCGCGTGATTGAACTGAAAGAAGGGTCACAGTGGCACGCCACGGCAGAACTCTACAAATAAACCCTCGTCGTCTAGTCCGACGACTTGCCCCCGCCTGTCGGGGGCTTTTTTATACCTAAGGCTTAGAGCCGAACGTTAAAACGTAACTGTCCTTCCAGCTCTTCTTCTGCTTCATCGAACAGCAAAATCAACGCCCCATAACGTCGGCGCTGCTTTTCAGGTAGATGAACAAACTCTATTTCCAGCGGCAACGGCAATACTTCGCCTATCACTATCTCCCACAGAGAATCCAGATCGCTGATCTGTTCTCTGGCAATACCAAACATCCGCGCAAACTCACGGTAAAAATCACTCTGGTTTTCTATCTCATCAAAATCAAAGGTATAGATATTCATTGCCCGCCACCACCTCCGGTAAGCGCTTTCGCAACCCACCAAACTACCTACCACGACGATTCCTGCACATCGGTTAAGTATAGCCATAAAAAAACCGACGCTTTTGGCGTCGGCTTTTCCGTGTTTAGTTATCCGTGAGGGCATGCTGATATTTATGCAACATGCCAGAGAGTCGTTTTACCGGTTCCGTGACCTGTGGTGGCGCTTCCCAGATGCGCAGTTTTTCCTGATAGATATCGAGTTCCTCAAGGAGTTGTCCGAAGTATCGCCGACGCTTGTCGTCGCTACTGGCGGAAATCACGCGATCCGCGGTGCGGCGAAGCTGACGGTGGAAAATAGAGAGATCGTCATTCACCGGGACCGGCGCGTCACGAAGACGTTGATGCGCAATGATCATCGTCAGCGCCAGACGGAATTTGGGCAAATCCCCAGGGAATTTGTTCATCAGCAAAAACAGCTGCTGATAGAGCGCCGGAAGATGGTTTTGCTTACGCCGTACCACATTGGTGGTCATGGCTGAGACGGCCGCCGAAACAAACTGATTCAGCAACACGCGACCGGTCCTGTCGCGGGAGTTATCCCGTACCAGCAATATCACGATAAACGCCAGCATACAGCCGACAATCTGCCCCAATGCGCTGTCCAGAAACTGGCTGAAATGGAAGGTCATGGGGTTGTCGAGCACAATGATGTTAATGGTGCTCGCCAGTGCCCCCATCGAACCCAGGCGGCGTTTCTGGACTTCGATTCCCAGAAAGAAGCCCAGTACCGCCAGACTAAGACAGAGCAGCAACATACTTTGTTGGGTGTTGGGGATGATCACCAGAAAATAGAGTAACCCCAACGGCAGCGCTGCCAGCGTCCCGTAGATAAAGTCGATCGCAACCATTCGCGGATTCGGCAATCGCATCGCCAGTGAGGTCACGACGGCAATCATCACCATCGCACCGCTACCAGACGTCCATCCCGTCCACAGCCAGAACAACGTCCCCAGCACACATGACAAGGTGGTGCGCCAGAAGTTGACCATCGCATGGTGACGCTCGGCAGACTCCACCTTCACCACGGGCTCACCCTGTAAAATCTCTTCTTCAGTCGCACTGATTTTCGTATTACCCACCACGCCGCGTTTCAATAACAGATACCGCGTTGCTGCCCCAGCCCAGGTGTACAGAGTGACAGGCGTTTCCCGCTCACCCGTCCAGGCGATCACGCGGCGCATGCGCTTGAGCTGTCGATGTACATCCTGCGCAGTTTCAACAGGGGTTTCAAACAACTCACGAAACGTATCGGTGATCAGCTCCGGACGCGTATTTTGAATCATGTAGGTTTCGCAGGATTGCGTAATCAGCGTCAGGGAGAGCGTATTCAGCGCCTTCAGACGTCGGTTAGCACGCCCCCAGCGCGAGGACTCCATGTTCAGATTGCTGCGCATGCCATCCAGTGCCGCAGTACGCCGCACAAGCGCACTCCAGGCCCGGTCCACTTCCTCACTGTCACCGTGTTTAATACACAGTTGCATCAGTTGATATTGCGCGATGAGCAGGTTATCCAGTTCAAGATCAACCTCTTGCTTCACCGATCGTGGAGAGAAAATCAGATCCGCGATGATGGCGCAGACGATACCAATCACAATCTCGCTACAGCGCTCAAGGGCGAACTGCGGCGTCAATAGCGGTTCCGTTTGAATGGTGATGACGATAATAAGTGCGGTATACCCCGAAAGCCCCCATGCATAGGAGTTTTCAAGGCGCACCAGAGAAGAGATCCAGGTGCAAAATCCCGCCCAGATACAGCACACCAGAATCATCAGCAGCGGTGCGCGAATCATGGTGATGATGATCGCCAGCGCGGCGATACAGCCGATAAAGGTTCCGATGATGCGCAACATACCGCGATAGCGGATGGCGCCAGAATACGGTTCGCCTCCGGCAGCAAACGCCGGACCCGCTGCAACAAGCGCCGCAGTCAGTACCGCCCAGCGCGGCGTTTCAAGCTGAAAGTGAAAGCCAACAAACAGAGCCAGCACAATCGCGCACGCCAGCTTTATCGCAAAGCGAACGTGTTGGCTGGCGATGGTGAACATCCCCATCATGATTAACCAAACTCGCGCAGACGATGCGCTAATTTGCGAAAGAAGGAGTCCTGACTTTCATCACGATCCTGCTGACCGGTAATCACGACCGTCGCCGTTGTACCTGCTGGCCACAGATTGTTCTGCTGGTCATCAAGACGGATCCGCACCGGAACACGCTGCGCCAGTCGCACCCATTCGAGGTTGGAATCAATCGTCGCCATGCCCTTCGCATCGCGGGTACTGCTGGCATTCGTGACCCCCGCCGCCACACTGTCCACACTTCCTTTTAATACCCGATTACTGCCCAGCGGCGTAATTTCCGCACGATAGCCCGGATGAACGCCCTCCAGCTTGGTTTCCTCCATATACGCCAGGACATAAAAAGAGTTCTGTTTCACCAGAGCAACTGCCGTGGAACCACGGGTAATAAACTCACCGGTATAGACGTTCAGGTTGGTTATCCAACCGTCTGCCGGTGCGCGAATCACGGTCCGTTCGAGATCTAATTTCGCCAGGTCACGGGTAGCCTGCGCTCTCGCGAGCTGGTGTAATACGGTTTGCAGAACGTTGTTGGCCTGATCGATCTCTTCACGAGACATCGCCTGAACGCCAAGACGGTTGCGGCGACCGGCCTCCAGGCGTTTTTCCTGCGACAACACCTGGTAATACGCCACATCGGCTTCGGCCTCTTCAAGCGCCTTTATATAGCGCGGCTGATCGATGGTGAACAGCACCTGATCCTTTTTCACCAGTTGGTTATCGCGAACATTAACATGGGTGATAAGTCCTGCCACATCTGGCGCAATGGCCACCACATCCGCGCTGAAACGCGCATCGCGCGTCCACGGTGACTCGGTGTAATAAACCCAGGCACGAAAAATGGCGATAAAAGCCAGGATGACCAGTACCAGCGTAATGGCCGTACGGGAGATTTTTCTTGTTAGTGTTTTCACTTCAGCCTCAAACAAACATGCGCGATATCAGATAAAAAAGGCAGCAATAGAGCGCGGTATTAAACAGAGCCGGATGCCATACGAAATCATAGATACCTGTCGGTACCAGCACCCGGCGCACCAGCCAGAAAATCGCCAGTGATAAAAGAAGTTCGAAAAATATCGGTGGGAAGGACAGCCCAAACACCACGATAACGGGAAACAGACTCATGTTGACCTTGATTGTAGAGAGAGTGCAGGCGATAGCGTTATTAGCCAATGTCACCGCAGAGAAGGGCAAGGAAAGCCAGGCGAGAGCGACACTGCTGTTATTTGAATAATAATATATTAGCGTAACTGTTATGCTGTTATCTATAATATGTGATCTAAATCACTTTTAAGCCAGAGTGAATAATGGAACGATTAAAACGGATGTCGGTGTTTGCCAAAGTGGTCGAATTTGGCTCCTTTACCGCCGCTGCCAGACAGCTACAAATGAGCGTCTCCTCCATTAGCCAGACCGTGGCAAAACTGGAAGATGAACTGCAGGTGAAGCTGCTGAACCGCAGTACTCGCAGCATTGGCCTTACCGAAGCCGGTAAAATTTACTACCAGGGCTGCCGCCGAATGTTGCATGAAGTCCAGGATGTGCATGAGCAGCTCTATGCGTTTAACAACACCCCTATCGGTACGTTGCGTATCGGTTGTTCTTCAACCATGGCGCAAAATGTCCTTGCCGGACTGACCGCCAGGATGCTGAAAGAATACCCCGGGCTCACGGTGAACCTGGTGACAGGTATTCCAGCCCCTGACCTGATTGCCGACGGTCTGGACGTTGTGATTCGGGTCGGCGCGTTGCAGGACTCGAGCCTGTTTTCTCGCCGTCTGGGAGCCATGCCGATGGTGGTCTGCGCCGCAAAAAGCTATCTCGCACAATTTGGCGTACCGGAAAAACCCGCCGATCTCAGCAACCACTCCTGGCTGGAATACAGCGTGCGACCGGATAACGAATTTGAGCTGATCGCCCCGGAAGGGATCTCCACCCGGCTAATCCCTCAGGGAAGATTCGTGACCAACGATCCTATGACGCTCAGCCGCTGGCTGACGGTAGGTGCCGGGATCGCCTACGTCCCGCTGATGTGGGTGATCAACGAGATCAATCGGGGAGAGCTTGAGATCTTACTGCCCCGTTATCAGTCGGATCCCCGTCCGGTCTACGCGTTGTACACCGAAAAAGACAAACTGCCCTTAAAAGTGCAGGTTGTAATCAACTATCTGACGGACTACTTTGTCGACGTGGCGAAGCTGTTTCAGGGGATGTACGGCAGAGGAAAGGAAAAGTAATAAAGGCCCGATAGCGCTGCGCGTATCGGGCCTGGAGCAAGAATCAAATTCACAGACCGGGTATATCCGGCCTCTGATAATCAGGCAGTGCCACCCACCGTCAGGTTATCCACCTTCAGCGTCGGCTGACCCACGCCAACCGGCAGGCTTTGCCCTTCCTTACCGCAGACGCCAACGCCGTTATCCAGTTTCAGGTCATTGCCGACCATCGAAATTTGCTGCATGGCTTCAATACCTGAGCCAATCAGCGTGGCGCCTTTGACCGGCTTCGTCACTTTTCCGTTTTCGATCAGATAGGCTTCTGAGGTCGAGAACACAAACTTACCGGAAGTGATGTCCACCTGGCCGCCGCCAAAGTTAGGCGCGTAGATCCCGAATTCAACCGATTCGATAATTTCCTGCGGTGTGGATTTTCCTGGCAACATGTAGGTGTTGGTCATACGCGGCATTGGCAGGTGCGCATAAGACTCACGACGCCCGTTCCCTGTCGGCGCAACGCCCATCAAACGCGCATTCAGTTTATCCTGCATGTACCCTTTCAGAATGCCGTTTTCAATCAATACGTTGTACTGGCCTGGCGTCCCTTCGTCATCGATGGCGACAGATCCACGACGGTCAACCATCGTGCCGTCGTCAACCACGGTACAAAGCTCAGAAGCCACCAGTTCACCCATATGGCCGCTGAACACTGACGTGCCACGACGGTTGAAATCGCCTTCCAGTCCGTGCCCTACCGCTTCGTGCAACAACACGCCCGGCCAGCCTGCGCCCAATACCACCGGCAGCGTTCCCGCCGGCGCAGCAACCGCAGAGAGATTCACCAGCGCCATACGTACCGCTTCTTTTGCCCACGCATCCGCGCGCACTTCGCCGTCCAGCGAGCCTAAGAAAAACTCATAGCCAAAACGACCGCCGCCGCCGCTGGCACCGCGCTCGCGTTTGCCGTCCTCTTCAACCTGTACGCTGACAGACAGGCGCACCAGCGGGCGAACATCTGCCGCCAGCGTACCGTCGGTCGCAGCAACCAGAATAAGCTCATAAACGCCGGTCAGGCTGGCAGTCACTTCCTGCACTCGTTTGTCGGCTTCACGCGCCACTTTGTCCACGCGACGCAGAATGTCCAGCTTCTCTTCACGGCTCATGCTCTGCAGCGGATCAGCGGAGGTATAAAGCGCCTGATGCTCCACGGCACCCAGCGTTTTCACTTTACCGTCCCCACTGTCCCGCACAATGGTACGCGCCGCGTGAGCACTTTGTTCAAGCGCCAGCAGGCTTATCTGATCCGCGTAAGCAAATCCGGTTTTTTCACCGCTGACCGCACGTACACCGACGCCCTGATCGATGTTGTAAGAACCATCTTTAATGATGCGGTCTTCTAAAACCCAGGATTCGTGATAGCTCGACTGAAAATAGAGATCGCCGTAATCAAGACGGCGTTCGGCCAGTTGGCCCAGAATAGCGAACAGATCCTGATGTTTCAGGCCATTCGCTGCTAGCAATTGTTCACTTACCAGGTTCAGACTCATCGTTTTGCTACTCGTTAGTTACTGCGGTAGAAGTTCTATTTACTGAGATTGGGGCAATTACTCGCCCCCGTCAAATCATTGCGGGCTTTCTTTACGCGCCTGGCGCAGGACTTCGTTAATCTGCGGTTTGTCTACCGGACCCGTGATGCGGTAGCGCAGAATCGACACTTTGCTCCACAACGGCCCCAGCACTTTACTGGCGGCAAACACTGCCGCGCCGACAATCGGGTTAACCGCAAACGCAGCCGCCACGCCCACTGTCGCGGAGATCTCCGGCGCCACAACCGCTTCCAGATTGAGCTCCCGGCGCACCAGATTCACCGACCCCTTCATGGCGATATCGGCCTCCAGGCCATCCACCAGCGTGTCGTCTGTATTCAGGACGCCGTCTTTAATCCACGCCGTACTGCGAATGGAATCGAAATAAAAACCTTCGTTAAAGGTATCACTGAAATCAAAACGCAGCTTACGTAACAGGGCATCAAAACTCAGCAAACGCAGCAATTGACCGGCATGACCGGTGCTCAGCTCCGTGATCTCACCTTTGCCAAGATGCACTTTTAAAATACCGTTAAGCGAGGATTCTTCGGGCTGCCACGGCGGGTTACGCCAGTGCAGATCGTAATCCACATTAAACGACGCATTACGAATCGGTGTTGAGAAACCAAAGAATCCCACAGCGGCGTCAATCTTGTTACCGCGCAATTTACCTTTGAACGATGTGCGTTCACGGCCAGGGACATTTACCCACTCGCCGTCGACCGTCAGCCGGGCAAAACCGGTATCCAGCAACCCATTAGACAGCGTCAGCGTGTCGCCTTTGATGCCCACATCCCCGTCGATACGCCCGTATTTTTGTCCCCACATCCAGCACTCTTCACAACGCAGTTGTACGTCTGGCCAGCCACGGAAACTCACCCGGTCAGTCGACGAGAACGGTGACGGAGACGGCGCACTTTCGCTACTCTTCGCTACATTTGGGTTGTAATAGAGGTACTTAATATTTGCCAGCCATGGCGCGTTATTACGCATCGCCAGCGTGGCGTTGATCTCTCGCCCCTGTGCAGCAACCTGAGCGCCATTCGACGAGGGTTCTGAGACAATACTCAGGTTATTCCACTGCTGCCCGCCAAGAGACAGAGAAGGCGTACGCAGCGTAATACGCTGAGGGAAATTGGCATTGGCGCCGACATTATCTGCCGCACCTTTCTGGAACAACGCTAACCATTCTGCACCATCCATGGCCGGCAGGTTGAGTTCAACACCTTCTTTCTCCGGCAATTGCGGCGTTGTGTGGCTGTCGGTTGTCCAGATAGCACGGTCCAGCGTCAATTTGTGATTCAGCAGCCAGCGGGTATTAAAATGGTTTTTATTACCTGCGCTGCCTGTCAGGTCGAAACTTTGCAAGTTACCCGTTGCTTTAATATTCACAGGCAACGGCTCACCGGTTTGTTTATTTAACGGTGCGGGTAAGTGACTACTTACATTTCGCAGATCGCCCGTCATGTCGATGTTGTACGTCGCACCTGCGTGATACGGGAGATCGATCCCCACTTTGCCGTTCCACGCCATGCTGCCGTTTAACGCACCACTGACTTGCTCTGGCAGCACGCCCATGCGGGTTGGCTGCCAGTTGCCCTTGAGATTGACCGCAACCTGATAGGCTTTCGCGCCTTCGTTGGTAGAGAAGTCCACATTCAGCGGCTGATTAAACCAGTTCGCTGTCAGCGGTTCGCTCTTGAGATTGCCATTCACAAAACTAAATTTGCCAGTCAGATTTTTCAGCGTGCTGTCGAGCGGTTGAATGAACAAGCTGTTGTTGTTCAATGAAACATCGCCCTTCGCCGTCACCTGCTCGCCATCCAGCGGGATGTCGAGATGTAAGCGAGCATTCACATCACCGTCAATCTGGAGTTGTTCCAGCGTCGCGCCAAGAGAATCCTTCAGTGGCGTTTCGTCGAAATAAGGACCGACCGCTTTACCTGGCCCCTTGATATCCGCATCAATCAGCAGTTTTTCTTTGCTGTAGTCAGGGATATTCGCCGTCAAATTGCTGGCCCTGACGCCGCCCAGATTGACGCCATCGGTCTTCATCCACAGGCCATCGTTCAGGAAGTTGAGCTCAATATTGAGATCTGTCAGCGCGGGCCAGTCCGGCTGAAACGCAAATTTCGCATTACGCAGCGGCACCAGAACCTGGAACTGACCTTCATTATGTTTATACGGGAACAGACGTGGATTACCGCCATAGACCAGCGTGGCATTATCCGCCTGGCCACCCTGAATCGCGCCACTGAGATAATCGACCAGCGCAGTACCCATCAGGTTTTCCGGGAAGTAGCGCCAGGCCTGAGAACCGTCGTCCGTGCTGATGCCCGCCAGAATGCCTAGCCAGGGTTCATCGCCCGCTAGCTGCAGATAACGGAAACCGCCGCGCGCATGGACAGCTTTTGCCTTAACGTCAATATTTCGCCCGTCTAACTGAAAACCCTTATCGTTCTTCAGCCAGTTCAACGTCGCTACGCCGCGTTCAATTTCCAGTGGCGCGCGGAAGACGGTTTCATACGGCATTTTGGCCTGTTGCATCGAAGCCGTCAGCGCACCATTTTCAACGCTCCCCGACAGCGTACCGGAGAAATTCTCCGCACCGGGTAACAGTTTCCATTGTTTCCAGGCCAGATCATTCCATGAGGCCTGGAAGCGGGTTTTTTCAGTCGCCTGCAGGGGAATATCCAGCGCCAGGATATCAATCTTTCCGCTCGGCTGTGTGGCTTGCCAGATGTCGCCCAACGCAGGAGAGAGTTTTGTGACGACAGGGCGCAATCCGTCCATATCGGACAGTTCAAGGTTACTGGCGCGAATACGTAATTCATCACTACGTTTATTGTTCTGCCCGCCCACTTCCTGTTCCGGAACCCAGGCTAGGGTCAGCGCCCCACGCGGCCAGGGCTTGTTATCCAGCGTTATACTGGTATTCGGAATATAAAATTGCCAACCCGGTTGTGCGCGACTGATATGCGCGGTCAGATTGTCGACGGAAAGGGAGTGTGCATTATTGTCGCCCTTCCAGCTCGCTCCCCCCTGTTTAAGCCAGATATCGCCGCCGGAGACTTCGCCTTTGCTAAGCGTCATCCAACCTTCCAGGCTAAAACGTGCCGTCTGTAACGCCACATTGTCCTGCATCCATTTACCCAACCACGGCTTCACGTCGATGTCATCAGCCTGTAGCCATACCCGACCATTGTTCAGCAGCCCTTCATCGTCTCGCAGATCCATACGAACCTGCATTACGCCATGCTGTCCGGTGAGACTGGAGAGGCTAACCTGCCCTTCGGCGCGGTGTCTGTCTTTGCCGTTTAGCCAGGTAAGTTGCGGGATCGCGAGTTCAGCGCGCTGGCCTGAAAGGGTGAGAAAACTGATTTGGCTGTCGCGCAGATCGAAGTGATCAAACTGTCGCAGGAAGAGATCGCTAATGCGGTTGGTTTCAAACCCGTCACTGCTCTCGTTGCGTTGGATTGGCGTATTGGTGCGGATATTCAACTGCCAGAAGGTCAGGTCGCGAAACTGCCAGCGCATGTTCAGCAGACTTTGCCAGACATCCAGCGCCAGCGTGACGCGCTTTACGGAGAGTTCACCGCCATCTTTCAGGCTGGCGTGAATATCCTTCGCCTCGAGTGTGGGGCCGAAATTTTGCCAGCTGGCGTTCAGTTGGCTGGCTGAGACAGGGATCCCCGTCGCTGACTCAATCCGGGAAAGAATCGTTGGTCGCCAGCTGTCCAGATGGGGTAACGCAAGGCGCAGCCCACTGACCAGCAGCGCTGCGACGACAACGAGCGCGGCTCCAGTGAGCAATAAAATCCCCGGCAATCGCCTCACGCGTCTCTCCTTGTCTACCCAAAAATATGACTCACAAACCCACTTCTCCGGATGGCGGCGTGAACGCCTTATCCGGCCTACGCCTGGTTTGTAGGCCCGATAAGCGCAGCGCCATCGGGCACAGTCGTTTTACATCATGACCACGTCAAATTGCTCCTGGTTATAGAGCGGTTCAATTTGCACTTTGACCTGCTTACCGACGAAGATTTCCACTTCAGCCAACGCATGCGACTCCTCGCCTTTCAACGTCTCCGCAACGGAAGGAGAAGCATAGACCAGGAATCGGTCAGAGTCGTAAGCATGATGAACGCGGACAATTTCACGCATGATCTCATAGCAGACGGTTTCGACCGTTTTCACCGTACCGCGCCCGTGGCAAGTCGGACACTCATTGCATAGCACATGTTCCACACTTTCGCGCGTACGCTTGCGCGTCATCTCCACCAGCCCCAACTGCGAAAAGCCGTTGATGCTGGTCTTCACGCGATCTTTGCTGAGCGCCTGCTCCAGCGAATGCAGCACGCGGCGTCGGTGATCTTCATTATTCATGTCGATAAAATCGATAATGATAATCCCGCCCAGATTGCGCAATCTCAGCTGTCGGGCAATGGCCTGCGTCGCTTCAATGTTGGTATTGAAGATGGTGTCATCGAGGTTTCGATGCCCCACAAACGCGCCAGTATTAATATCAACGGTGGTCATGGCTTCAGTCTGATCGATAATCAGATAGCCGCCAGATTTCAGCTCAACTTTACGCTCCAGCGCCCGCTGGATCTCATTTTCGACATCAAAGAGATCAAAAATGGGCTGACGTCCGCTGTAGTGCTCCAGCTTACTGGTCATTTCTGGAATATATTCTGCGGTGAACTCCAGCAGCGCCTCGTAAGTCAGGCGGGAATCCACGCGGATCCGGTCGAGTTGCGCGTCGGCAAAATCGCGTAAAACACGCTGTGCCAGCGCCAGTTCGCCATACATCTGATAGCGGGTTTGCGGGCGCTTTTTGCGCTCCATGACTTTGGTCCAGACGCGTTTGAGATAGGCGGCATCTGATGCCAGATCCTCTTCGCATACCCCTTCCGCCGCCGTACGAATGATAAATCCGCCCTGCTCGTCGCAATAATCAGCGACCACATTTTTCAGGCGTTCACGTTCGGCTTCGCTTTCAATACGTTGAGAAACACCAACGTGTGATGCGCCAGGCATAAAGACGAGATAGCGGGAAGGCAGCGTAATGTCCGTGGTCAGGCGGGCGCCTTTCGTGCCGAGCGGATCTTTCACCACCTGCACCATCAGATCCTGTCCCTGACGCACTAACTCAGAGATATCACGCACGGTGAAATTTTTTTGTTCCTCACCGGCCACGCACTCGGTGTGCGGCATAATGTCTGAAGCGTGAAGAAATGCGGCTTTATCCAGTCCAATATCTACAAAAGCCGCCTGCATACCCGGAAGTACGCGACTCACACGACCTTTGTAGATATTGCCTACGATTCCGCGTCGCGCTTCACGTTCAATATGAATTTCCTGAAGAATACCGCCATCAATGTACGCTACTCGTGTTTCCGATGGCGTTACGTTTACCAACAATTCAGCCGTCATGTGTATCCCTTTTCTCACGCAGTGAGTTAAAATTACTCAGCAACTCATACGTTTCAACCAGCGGTAAGCCGACCACGGCGTGATAGCTGCCATTTATCTTCCTGACAAAACAGCCACCCAGCCCCTGAATACCGTATGCACCTGCTTTATCCATCGGTTCACCGCTGGCGATATAGCCTGCGATGTCCTCGTCGGTCAGTGCTCTGAAAGTCACCTCTGTCACCACCAGACAGTCCAGCACGCACTGGCTGTCAGCCAGTGCAACGGCGGTCATCACCTGGTGCGTTTGTCCGGACATTTTGCGCAACATCTGCGCCGCGTGCGCAGCATCACGCGGTTTTTCCAGCACTTCACCACCCAGGATAACGATGGTATCTGCGCCCAGCACCGGTAAATCACGCGGCGTTTGCGCCACGCCCGCTTGCGCCTTTTCTCGCGCCAGACGAGAGACATACTGTTGAGCGCTTTCTCCCTCGCCGCGTTTTTCTTCAACACCGGTAAGGATACGTTCAAAAGAGACGCCAAGCTGCGTTAACAGCTCCTGACGACGCGGAGAACCGGAAGCTAAATACAGAGAAGTCATAAAAACCTTTATTGCACCGCGAACTGCTGACGCACTTTACGCATCAGCAAGAATAACCATGGCCAGAGCACACCATTGACTACACTACTCCAGAATACTTCAGGTCTGAAAGAGACGTTGATCACTAAAAACTCGGACCAGAACACAATAATATCGACGACCAGAGAAAGTAGCATTACCACCAGCGCCTGTTGCCAGAGCGCCAGGTTTCTGAATAGCTGAAATTTTAGTGCGACCAAATAGGCGATAATGCTCATGGACAACGCCCGCACGCCAAGCGTTGAGCCGCTTATCAAATCCAGTATGGCACCCATCACAAACCCCGTACCGACATTTACGCGGTGCGGTAGCGCAAGAGTCCAGTACAACAAGATGAGCAGCACCCAGTTTGGCCGGAAGACGATAATGTCGTCCGGCCAGGGCATGACTTGCAGCAAAAGTGCGATCAGAAACGAGAGCCAGATAACCCAGCGTCCCTGGCTACGATAACTTGCCACTATTGCCCTCCCGGCGCGCGTGGCGGTGGCGTTGTCGCATCCGCTGGCGGTGGGGTTATCCCTGTCGCAGGAGCTGGAACGGGCGCAGGCGGCCCCATCGCGTCTGGCGCAGGAAGAACTTGCGGCATCATCTGCATCAGGCGTTCATTTGCTACACGGTGCACTTCTTCCGGTGTCATGGGGTTCGCACCGTTACGGTCAGCGCCCCACAGCAACAACAGATAACGCAGACGCTGTAAACCTGCCGTCGGACGGGCCTGAATCACGGTGTAAGCGCGCTGGGTATCCAGCTTAACGGAAGAAACCACGGCAACCGGATACCCTTCCGGGAACCGACCGCCCAGACCGGATGTCACCAGCACATCACCAACGCGAATATCGGTATTGGCCGGTAAATGCTCCAGTTGCAAATCATCCGTGCAACCATTGCCCGCAGCGATAACGCGAATATCGTTACGCAGAACCTGAATCGGCAGCGCGTGCGTCGCGTCGCAAATCAGCAGCACACGGCTGGTCAGTTTTGCTACTGCAACGACCTGACCGACCACGCCTTTGTCACTGATGACCGGCTGGCCTTCATAAACGCCGTTAACGCTGCCTTTGTCGATCACCACCTGATCGCTGTAAGGGTCGTTCACCGTTGAGATGACCTGAGTCACCATCTTTTGCTCATCCTGACGCAACGGCGATCCCAGCAGCTCGCGCAAACGCGCGTTCTCCTGTTTATATTGCCCCAGCATCAGTATTTCGCTGTTTTTCAGCAGCAATTCCTGGCGCAAGGCCCGGTTTTCAAGTTCGAGTTGGTCACGCGACGCCAGCGTTTGCGACACGCCGTCGAGCAATTCCCGGGGACCATTTGAAATAAAGTAGAAAGGACTGACGGCGGTATCCATGTACGTTCGAATTTGACTGAACGTACCCAGGCGGCTGTCGGCAATAATCACGCCGAGCGCAACCAGCACCGCCAGAATGAGGCGAATCTGTAGCGACGGACCACGGCTAAAAATGGGCTTCATAGGCTATGCGTATTCTCGTGTCAGAGCGGAAGGGCAGTCCACGGACTGCCCTGCCTGCACTCGACTACTCTTCGCTAAACAGGTCGCCGCCGTGCATGTCGATCATTTCCAGCGCCTTGCCGCCGCCGCGCGCCACACAGGTCAGCGGATCTTCAGCAACAACGACTGGGATACCGGTCTCTTCCATTAACAGACGGTCAAGGTTACGCAGCAATGCGCCACCGCCGGTCAGAACCATACCACGCTCGGAGATATCGGACGCCAGCTCTGGCGGGCACTGTTCCAGTGCAACCATCACCGCGCTCACGATACCGGTCAGTGGTTCCTGCAGCGCTTCCAGAATCTCGTTTGAGTTCAGGGTAAAGCCACGCGGAACGCCTTCAGCCAGGTTACGACCGCGAACTTCGATTTCGCGCACTTCGTCGCCCGGATAGGCAGAGCCGATCTCATGTTTAATACGCTCTGCGGTGGCTTCACCGATCAGAGAGCCGTAATTGCGACGCACGTAGTTGATGATCGCTTCGTCGAAACGGTCACCACCAATACGTACGGAAGAAGAGTAAACCACACCGTTCAGGGAGATAACCGCAACTTCAGTGGTACCGCCACCGATATCAACAACCATAGAACCGGTTGCTTCGGAAACCGGCAGACCAGCACCAATTGCCGCCGCCATCGGTTCTTCGATCAGGAACACTTCACGAGCACCTGCGCCCTGAGCGGATTCACGAATCGCACGGCGTTCAACCTGCGTCGCGCCAACCGGAACACACACCAGTACGCGAGGGCTTGGACGCATAAAGCTGTTGCTGTGCACTTGCTTGATAAAGTGCTGGAGCATTTTTTCAGTCACGAAGAAGTCAGCGATAACGCCGTCTTTCATTGGGCGAATCGCAGCGATATTGCCCGGCGTACGCCCCAGCATCTGCTTCGCATCATGACCTACTGCAGCCACGCTTTTTGGTGAGCCGGCACGATCCTGACGAATGGCCACAACGGAAGGCTCATTCAATACGATGCCTTGTCCTTTTACATAAATCAGGGTATTCGCGGTACCCAGGTCAATGGACAGGTCATTGGAAAACATGCCACGAAATTTTTTCAACATACTAAGGGATAATCCTGAAAGCTGGGGCGGAAAACAAAATCCGCTTACTTTACCAACCACACGCAGCAGCGACAAGGCGCAAAAATCATCTGCTACGGTGAAAATTAGTGCAGTTCGTTTCCTTTGTTACAAATCTCTGCCTGAGTCCCTCAGGGCTGAGTACATCAGCAGCCATCCTCGCCCGCGTTTGCAACCTGTCAAAGGTCATTCACCTGCATATTTGCTGCAACAATCTGGCGAGCAGACAAGCACACCCCCATGAGGCACAGCGCGCGTTATTCTACGTGAAAACAAATTAAACGGCAGGTTAAACCGAGTATCTTTGCGAATATTTTTTCACGTTTGTGTCAAGTGGCTGTGATGAGGCAAAAAAATCGCCCTGTCCACCCGCCACTCCGCGCTCGGTCAGTGTGCGCCACTCGCTACGCGATCGAACGCCCGTGGCGTAAACCTGCGTATGGGTGCCCGTGCAAGCCTCCACCAGACTTTGAACCAACAGTTGGTTCTCTGTTCGCTTCTCAATGTTTCTTACCAGGCTGGGATGCAGCTTGAGTAATTCGACATTGAGTTCTTTAATCCAACTGGTGCTTACCAGCGTCAAACCAGCCTGCGTAACCGCCACCCTAACGCCAAGCGCGTTCACCAGACGAATCACCGGCTGTAACCGGCTGATGTGTTGACACACATCAGCCTCTGCAAGTTCAATAATTATGCGTTTGCGATACGATTTTTCACATTGCATCAAGGTATCACGCAACCAGCGCTGGAAACGGGGACGAATTAACGACTCCACCGTCACCTGCATGGCCAGGGATTCTTGCGGCCAGTACCCTAATAATGGGATCAGGCGGCTGATCTGCAGGCGGTCGTACTCTTCCGACAAGCCAAACTGCAGCACCATCGGCATGTATTCCGCGGCAATCACCTCTTCTTCGCCATCAAAAATGCGGCACATCAGCTCCCGATGATGCACACGGCCTTCGCGCGTCACCGCCGGTTTTTGATAAATTCGTGGCCCGCCGCGAGTCAGCATCTGCTCAATGAGTGTCCGCCAGCGCACGTTGCCACGGCCTTTTTCCGGCAGGGAATCGTCATAAACAGCCCAACTGTTCCCTCCCTGCAATACAGCATTGCGGGTGGCGGCTTCAGCATGTTCCATCACTTGTTCCGTTGACTGCCCGCTGCGCCAGGCGCAAATACCGATATGCATCATATCGTCCCGATCGAGCATTTTATTCACCGGCAACGCATCGACCGCTTTTAGCAGTTGCCCGGCAATACTTTCAGATTCTTTCAATGTGCGGTGCGGTAATAAAACGGCGAAGTCGCTGCGGTGATAGCGCGCCAGTAGCGACCCCGGGTAGCGCATGATGAATGTCGAGAGCAGATTAATCAGCATGAACAGTTGCTCTTCGGCAAGGTTACGCCCCCCACTGTCGCGCAGAAGATTAAAGTCAGGCAGGCGGATCATCATCACCACGCCATGCGCGCCAACCTTCTCCTGGTCTTCCAGCAACGTCGCCAGTTGGTTATCAAAAAACAGGCGGTTACCCAACCCTGTTTTTATATCCTGCGCCGCGTAGGAGCGGATCAGCGTGTCCAGTCGACTGCGTTGTTCGCGGGCATTCTGAATTTCAGAGAGCAGCATGTCGAGCGCGCTACTGGTTCGCGCTGGCCACTCATACACTGAACCACGCACGTTTGGCCCACGCTCGCCGTTTAAAATGCGCGTCGAGCGCACCTCCAGCAATTCCTGGCCGAAAAGCTGACGCTGCAGCCAACGCACCGCCAGAAACAGCATGAGAATAATGAATCCAATCGCCAGCGTCAGCGGTGCGGTGGTCATCAGCGAATGGAAATAATTGCCCATCGGATCCTGGTACACCAGATGCAATGACATTCCGGGTTGCTTCATCAAAGGCACCGTCAGCTCGCGATAAAGATTATTGGTGCCTGCCGGACGATAACTGCTGTGACGTGAATAGCTGTAAACCTGCCGGGTTCCCTGCAGAAGATCAGCGCGCACAATATCGGCCGACATCATCAGTTCGTTAACCTGGGGCGTCAATGTGACGAAATCGCTGGAGACGAGACGGGTATCGATCGCCGTGGCAACCGCCTGAACGCGGCTGGCGTACTTGTACTGAATCGCGTTGTAGAAACTCAGCGAGCAGCCAATGAGCGTCACGAAGATCGTTAGCCCAGTGAGCAACGTAACAAAAGCTGAAAATTTCGTCGTTAATCGCATCCTTGTGTTAACTCCGATAGTTATAAAACTGCATAAGAGTGATAAAGCGACGCGAAAACGCAAAACTAAATACGAAATCCGCCCTGTTGCGCAAAGTGTGCGGGCATACTACCAAATCAGGTATATCTGGCAATTTATTGCGCTGAATCGACATCACGTTTTAATTAGCGAGTATAGTCTTCGTAGATAATTTTCCAATCCACGATGCCCACTGGATTTCGGGTTGCCGCTTGAAAAACGACGGGCACATGCAAATTGAGGACAGGTTATGCAGGCTTTGATCTTAGAACAGCAGGACGGTAAAACCCTCGCATCCGTTCAGACCATTGAGGAAAGTCAGCTGCCGGAAGGTGATGTGACGGTGGACATACACTGGTCGAGCCTGAACTACAAAGACGCACTCGCTATCACGGGCACAGGTAAAATTATCCGTCATTTTCCGATGATTCCTGGAATTGATTTCGCAGGTACGGTTTGCGCAAGCGAAGATCCCCGTTTCCATGCTGGGCAAGAGGTGCTACTGACCGGCTGGGGAGTGGGTGAAAACCACTGGGGCGGTCTGGCAGAACGCGCACGGGTGAAAGGCGACTGGCTGGTTGCCCTTCCACAAGGGCTGGATGGCCGTAAAGCAATGGTCATCGGCACCGCCGGATTTACGGCAATGCTGTGCGTAATGGCGCTGGAAGACGCGGGCATTCGTCCTGAAGACGGCGAGATTGTAGTCACTGGCGCCAGCGGTGGAGTGGGCAGTACCGCCGTTGCGCTACTGCATAAGCTGGGTTATCAGGTCGCGGCGGTGTCGGGCCGTGAAAGTACCCATGACTATCTGCGCAGCCTTGGCGCTAACCGCATTCTCGGCCGCGATGAATTTGCCGAATCTCGCCCGCTAGAGAAACAGCTCTGGGCTGGCGCAATTGATACTGTCGGCGACAAAGTGTTGGCAAAAGTGCTGGCGCAAATGAACTACGGCGGCTGTGTCGCCGCCTGCGGACTGGCGGGAGGGTTTACTCTGCCCACCACGGTGATGCCGTTTATCCTGCGCAATGTGCGTTTGCAGGGCGTGGATTCAGTTATGACCCCCGCTGCTCGCCGTGCGCAAGCATGGGCACGCCTGGCAAACGATCTGCCGGAATCCTTCTATACACAGGCAGCAACGGAAATTACCCTGGCTGACGCACCGAAGTTTGCGAATGCTATCATTAATAACCAGATCCAGGGCCGCACGCTGGTGAAGGTAAAGTAAGGGCGCACGCATCAGAAATTTACACTTTATTAACTAAATTTCGCAGCACATTGACAGACTTCCTGCCATAGTAACTACGCGCCACCCGTGAGCCATGGCGCGTATACCGGGGTCTGTTATGAAAAAAATACGTCCATTTACAGAAGCCGATGTCACTGCCGAATCGGCTTTTTTTATGCAACGCCGCCAGGTCCTCAAAGCGTTAGGGATCAGCGCTGCGGCCCTGTCACTACCCGCCACTGCCCATGCCGATCTCCTGGATTGGTTTAAAGGCAACGATCGCCCGCCAGCACCTGCCGGTAAGCCGCTGAAATTCAGTAAGCCTTCCGCCTGGCAAAACGATCTGCCGTTAACGCCAGCCGATAAAGTCTCCGGCTATAACAACTTCTACGAATTTGGCCTGGATAAAGCAGACCCGGCGGCCAATGCGGGCAGTCTGAAAACCGATCCCTGGACCCTGAAGATCAGCGGTGAGGTGGCGAAACCCTTAACGCTGGATCATGACGCGCTAACCACGCGTTTTCCGCTGGAAGAGCGCATTTACCGCATGCGTTGCGTTGAAGCGTGGTCCATGGTCGTCCCCTGGATTGGTTTTCCTCTGCATAAATTGCTGGCGCTGGTTGAACCCACCAGCAACGCCAAATATGTCGCGTTCGAAACCCTCTACGCGCCCGACCAAATGCCGGGGCAAAAAGATCGTTTTATTGGCGGAGGGCTGAAATATCCCTACGTTGAGGGACTGCGTCTGGATGAAGCGATGCACCCGCTCACGCTGCTCACCGTCGGGGTATATGGCAAAGCGCTCCCTCCGCAAAACGGTGCTCCTATCCGTTTAACCGTACCGTGGAAGTATGGTTTTAAAGGGATTAAGTCGATTGTAAGTATCAAGTTGACCCGTGAGCGCCCTCCTACCACCTGGAATCTGGCCGCCCCTAACGAGTACGGTTTTTATGCGAATGTGAATCCACAGGTCGATCACCCTCGCTGGTCGCAAGCGACAGAACGTTTTATCGGTTCAGGCGGTATTCTTGATGTGCAACGCCAACCTACACTTCTGTTCAACGGTTATGCCGATGACGTTGCCGCTCTCTATCGCGGTTTGAATTTGCGGGAGAATTTCTAAGTGCGATTGTCGGTAAAACAGATAACTGTGCTGAAAGTGCTTTTACATCTCGCCGGTTTATTACCGTTTTTGTGGCTCGTTTGGGCAGTGAACAACGGGGGATTAAGCGCTGATCCCGTCAAAGATATTCAACATTTTACCGGTAGGACTGCACTGAAATTCCTCCTGGCGACCTTGCTCGTCACCCCTCTGGCGCGCTACGCTAAACAGCCATTATTGATACGCATCCGTCGCTTATTAGGGCTATGGTGTTTCACCTGGGCGACGCTGCATTTGACCAGCTATGCGACGCTGGAGTTAGGTATTAATAATCTTGCGCTGTTCGGTCGCGAGTTGATTACGCGCCCCTATTTGGTGCTGGGGATTATCAGTTGGACTATATTGTTGGCCCTCACATTAACGTCCACGCAGGCTGCACAACGAAAACTGGGTAAACGCTGGCAACTTTTGCACAACTTCGTCTATCTTGTGGCGATTCTTGCGCCCATTCATTACCTGTGGTCGGTAAAAATTATCTCCCCGCAACCGGTCATTTATGCGCTGCTTGCGTTCGCGCTTTTGGCATGGCGTTACAAGAAGTTCCGCCAGTGGTGGCGGTAGTTGCCGGATATGTGCGGCTTGTTGCAAAACACAGACTCTCTGATGGCGTTTACAGGTTAGCGGTTGATTATCTTCCCTGATAAGACCAGTATTTAGCTGCCAATTGCTACGAAATCGTTATAATGTGCGACTTTGGTTTCCCTGACAGTGTTTTTAAGCCGCTGAAAAGGTGACATTCGCGCATTGAAGGTATATTTTGTTTTTTGCCGGAGGATTGCAGAAGATCGCAGCACAATGTCCGACAAGTCTCACATCACAACGTGAGGCCAAATATACCGGCGTCCCGATCTGACTGGAGATTCACTTGATGCCAGCGTCGGGACACACGCTTTACAGACGGCAGTAAAACTGCCTGTCACAATCACACTAAACAAAGAGTACGGAACCCACTCATGGATATTCGTAAGATTAAAAAACTGATCGAGCTGGTTGAAGAATCAGGCATCTCCGAACTGGAAATTTCTGAAGGCGAAGAGTCTGTACGCATCAGCCGTGCAGCGCCAATGCAAAGTTTCCCAGTGATGCAACAAGCTTACGCTGCACCGATGATGCAGCAGCCAGCTCTGTCTAACGCTGTCGCCACAGCGACAACTCCAGCGATGGAAGCGCCTGCCGCAGCGGAAATCAGTGGTCACATCGTACGTTCCCCGATGGTTGGTACCTTCTACCGCACGCCGAGCCCGGATGCAAAAGCGTTCATCGAAATCGGTCAGAAAGTTAACGCGGGCGATACCCTGTGCATCGTTGAAGCCATGAAAATGATGAACCAGATCGAAGCCGATAAATCCGGCGTGGTGAAAGCGATTCTGGTCGAAAGTGGTCAGCCGGTAGAATTTGACGAGCCGCTGGTCGTCATCGAATAACGAGGCGAACATGCTGGATAAAATTGTTATCGCCAACCGCGGCGAGATCGCACTGCGTATTCTTCGTGCCTGTAAAGAACTGGGCATCAAGACTGTCGCTGTGCACTCAAGCGCGGATCGCGATTTAAAACACGTATTGCTGGCGGATGAGACGGTCTGTATTGGCCCAGCTCCGTCCGTAAAAAGCTATCTGAACATCCCGGCTATCATCAGCGCCGCTGAAATCACCGGCGCGGTGGCAATTCATCCGGGTTACGGCTTCCTCTCTGAGAACGCCAACTTTGCTGAGCAGGTTGAACGCTCTGGCTTTATCTTCATCGGCCCGAAAGCCGACACTATCCGCCTGATGGGCGACAAAGTGTCAGCAATCACCGCAATGAAAAAAGCCGGTGTCCCAACCGTACCTGGCTCTGACGGCCCTCTGACTGACGACATGGATGCTAACCGTGCACATGCTAAACGCATTGGCTACCCGGTTATCATCAAGGCGTCTGGCGGTGGCGGTGGTCGCGGTATGCGCGTTGTGCGTAGCGATGCCGAACTGGCGCAGTCCATCTCCATGACAAAAGCTGAAGCGAAAGCCGCCTTCAGCAACGACATGGTTTACATGGAAAAATACCTGGAAAACCCACGCCACATCGAAATTCAGGTGCTGGCTGATGGTCAGGGTAACGCTATCTATCTGGCAGAACGTGACTGCTCCATGCAGCGTCGTCACCAGAAAGTGGTCGAAGAGGCTCCAGCACCGGGCATTACGCCGGAACTGCGTCGCTACATCGGTGAGCGCTGCTCTAAAGCGTGTGTCGATATCGGCTATCGCGGTGCGGGTACTTTCGAGTTCCTGTTCGAAAACGGCGAGTTCTACTTCATTGAAATGAACACCCGTATTCAGGTTGAACACCCGGTTACCGAAATGATCACCGGTGTTGACCTGATCAAAGAGCAGCTGCGTATTGCTGCCGGTCAGCCTTTGTCAATCAAACAGGACGAAGTTGTGGTTAAAGGCCATGCGGTAGAATGCCGTATCAACGCCGAAGACCCGAACACCTTCCTGCCAAGCCCGGGTAAAATCACGCGTTTCCACGCGCCGGGTGGTTTTGGTGTACGTTGGGAATCTCATATCTACGCCGGTTACACCGTACCGCCGTACTATGACTCAATGATCGGTAAGCTTATCTGCTACGGCGAAAACCGTGATGTGGCGATTGCCCGCATGAAGAACGCCCTGCAGGAGCTGATCATCGACGGTATCAAAACCAACGTTGAACTGCAGATGCGTATCATGAGCGACGAGCACTTCCAGAATGGTGGAACCAACATCCACTATCTGGAGAAGAAACTCGGTCTGCAAGACAAGTAAGCATGCGCTAACTGAAAAAGGCCGGATTATCCGGCCTTTTTTATTTCTGGGGGGAGTTATGCCCCATCATGTACAATCCCCGCTTTCTTCATCCACAAGGGACAAAAAATGGACAAACGTTTTGTTCAGGCCCATAAAGAAGCGCGTTGGGCGCTGTGGCTGACCCTTTTATATCTGGCGGCTTGGTTAGTAGCTGCTTACTTACCTGATTCGGCGCTGGGCATTACCGGACTGCCGCACTGGTTTGAAATGGCCTGTCTGCTAACGCCGCTGGTCTTTATTTTACTCTGCTGGGCAATGCTGAAATTTATCTATCGCGATATTCCTCTGGAGGATGACGATGCAGCTTGAAGTCATTTTGCCGCTTGTTGCTTATCTTCTGGTGGTCTTTGGCCTCTCGGTCTACGCCATGAGAAAAAGAGCCACCGGCAGCTTCCTGAACGAGTATTTTCTCGGTAGTCGCTCGATGGGGGGGATTGTCCTGGCGATGACGCTGACCGCCACCTACATCAGCGCCAGTTCATTTATAGGCGGCCCCGGCGCCGCCTATAAATACGGGCTGGGTTGGGTGCTGCTGGCGATGATCCAGTTACCTGCAGTCTGGCTCTCGCTGGGCATTCTCGGTAAAAAATTTGCCATCCTGGCACGACGTTACAACGCCGTGACGCTTAACGATATGCTGTTTGCCCGTTACCAAAGCCGTCTTCTGGTGTGGCTGGCAAGTATCAGCTTACTGGTGGCCTTTGTGGGCGCAATGACCGTGCAATTTATTGGCGGCGCGCGTCTGCTGGAGACAGCGGCGGGGATCCCTTACGATACCGGCTTGCTGATTTTTGGTATCAGTATCGCGCTGTACACTGCATTTGGTGGTTTTCGCGCCAGCGTGCTCAACGACACCATGCAAGGCATGGTGATGCTGATTGGCACAATCGTCCTGCTGGTGGGCGTGGTGCATGCTGCAGGCGGTTTAAGCCACGCCGTAGAAACGTTGCAAACGATCGATCCGAAGCTGGTGTCACCACAGGGTGCGGACGATATTCTGTCGCCAGCCTTTATGACCTCGTTTTGGGTGCTGGTCTGTTTCGGCGTTATCGGCCTGCCGCATACGGCGGTGCGCTGCATCTCCTATAAAGACAGTAAAGCAGTGCACCGGGGAATCATTATCGGCACAATTGTGGTGGCGATCCTGATGTTCGGTATGCACCTGGCCGGTGCGTTGGGCCGTGCGGTCATCCCCGACCTGACGGTGCCCGATCTGGTTATCCCAACGCTGATGGTCAAAGTGTTACCGCCCTTTGCCGCAGGGATCTTTCTGGCGGCCCCCATGGCGGCGATCATGTCGACGATCAACGCCCAGTTGCTGCAAAGTTCCGCTACGATCATTAAAGATCTCTATCTGAACATTCGCCCGGAACAGATGACCAATGAAACACGGCTCAAGCGGATGTCGGCGGTGATCACCCTTTTGCTCGGCGCGCTGCTGCTCCTTGCCGCGTGGAAACCGCCCGAGATGATCATCTGGCTGAATCTGCTGGCATTCGGCGGGCTGGAAGCGGTGTTCTTGTGGCCTCTGGTACTTGGCCTGTATTGGGAACGCGCGAATGCGGCAGGCGCATTGAGCGCCATGATCGTCGGTGGTGTGTTGTATGCCGTACTGGCCACCTTTAATGTTCAGTACCTGGGCTTCCACCCTATTGTGCCCTCGTTGCTGCTAAGTTTGTTGGCTTTCCTGGTCGGGAACCGTTTTGGTTCACCCGCCCCACAAGCCTCCGTATTGATTACTGATAAATAAAGAGTTTTGCTATGCCTTGGATCCAACTGAAACTGAATACCACCGGTGCGAATGCTGAAGAGTTAAGCGATGCGCTGATGGAAGCGGGCGCCGTTTCTATCACCTTCCAGGATACGCACGATACGCCGGTGTTTGAACCGTTGCCGGGCGAAACCCGTCTTTGGGGCGATACGGATGTGACTGGCCTTTTCGACGCCGAAACCGACATGAAAGAGGTGGTGGCCATCCTTGAGAACCATCCTCTGCTGGGTGCGGGCTTCGTGCATAAAATCGAACAGCTTGAAGACAAAGACTGGGAGCGCGAATGGATGGATAACTTCCACCCGATGCGCTTTGGTGAACGTCTGTGGATTTGCCCAAGCTGGCGCGATGTTCCGGATGAAAACGCCGTTAACGTCATGCTGGACCCGGGTCTGGCGTTTGGTACCGGTACGCACCCTACCACCTCATTGTGCCTGCAATGGCTGGATGGACTTGATCTGAACGGTAAGACGGTTATCGACTTTGGCTGTGGCTCCGGCATTCTGGCTATTGCGGCCCTGAAACTGGGCGCAGCAAAAGCGATCGGTGTGGATATTGACCCACAGGCCATTCAGGCCAGCCGTGACAATGCCCAACGTAATGGCGTATCCGAGCGCCTGGAACTCTATTTGCCAAAAGACCAGCCAGAAGCCATGAAAGCCGATGTGGTCGTGGCAAACATCCTGGCAGGCCCATTACGCGAACTGGCGCCGTTAATCAGCGTACTGCCCACTGAGGGCGGTTTACTGGGACTTTCTGGCATCCTCGCCAGTCAGGCAGACAGTGTTTGTGAAGCGTACGCCGATCTCTTTACCCTCGACCCCGTGGTAGAGAAAGAAGAATGGTGTCGTATTACCGGCCGTAAAAAGTAATACATTTGGCGTGGTTATTCGACCACGCCTCTTGTCCCGAGAGGGGGGCGGGATTGTCCTGTAATGAGGCCGCGATCACAGAGTCAGACGATAATTTGCTGATTAATTCAGCAGATTATCTTGTTTGCGCACTTCTCAATGAAGAAAAAATGAGAAGTTACGCAAAATTGCAGACGTATAAATTTCCCGCGTAAATTTATAACTAAATGATTTATATAATCTATTAATAATTACCGTCCGCTTTAACTGCGATTCTTTGATCCACCTCAGAGGATTGGTCAAAGTTTGGCCTTTCATCTCGGGCAAAAAATGCGTAATATACGCCGCCTTGCAGTCACAGTATGGTCATTTCTTAACTCATGCGCATCGGACAATACCAGCTTAGAAATCGCCTGATCGCAGCGCCCATGGCTGGCATTACTGACAGACCTTTTCGGACGCTGTGTTATGAGATGGGAGCAGGTTTAACAGTATCTGAGATGATGTCTTCTAACCCGCAAGTGTGGGAAAGCGACAAATCTCGTTTACGGATGGTGCACGTTGATGAGCCAGGAATTCGCACGGTGCAAATTGCCGGTAGCGACCCTGTTGAAATGGCTGATGCCGCACGTATTAACGTGGAAAGCGGCGCCCAAATTATTGATATCAATATGGGGTGTCCGGCTAAAAAAGTGAATCGCAAGCTTGCAGGTTCAGCCCTACTACAGTACCCGGATCTCGTGAAGTCGATACTCAACGAGGTCGTCAGTGCTGTGGACGTTCCTGTCACTCTCAAGATTCGCACCGGTTGGGCTCCGGAACACCGTAACTGCGTAGAGATTGCCCAACTGGCTGAAGACTGTGGCATTCAGGCTCTGACCATTCATGGACGCACCCGCGCCTGTTTGTTCAATGGAGATGCTGAGTACGACAGCATTCGGACAGTTAAGCAGAAAGTTTCCATTCCGATTATCGCGAATGGCGACATAACTGACCCGCATAAAGCCAGAGCTGTACTCGACTATACGGGGGCGGACGCCCTTATGATAGGCCGTGCAGCTCAGGGAAGACCCTGGATCTTTCGGGAAATCCAGCATTATCTGGACACTGGGGAGTTGCTACCCCCCCTGCCTCTGGCAGAGGTTAAGCGCTTACTTTGCGCGCACGTTCGGGAACTGCATGACTTTTATGGTCAGGCAAAAGGGTACCGAATTGCACGTAAACACGTCTCCTGGTATCTCCAGGAGCACGCTCCAAATGACCAGTTTCGGCGCACATTCAACGCCATTGAGGATGCCAGCGAACAGCTGGTGGCGTTGGAGGCATACTTCGAAAATTTTGCGTAAACAGAAATAAAGAGCTGACAGAACTATGTTCGAACAACGCGTAAATTCTGACGTACTGACCGTTTCTACCGTTAACTCTCAGGATCAGGTAACCCAAAAACCCCTGCGTGACTCGGTTAAACAGGCACTGAAGAACTATTTTGCTCAACTGAATGGTCAGGATGTGAATGACCTCTATGAGCTGGTACTGGCTGAAGTAGAACAGCCCCTGTTGGACATGGTGATGCAATACACCCGTGGTAACCAGACCCGCGCTGCCCTGATGATGGGCATCAACCGTGGTACGCTGCGTAAAAAATTGAAAAAGTACGGCATGAACTAATTTCGATTAGCTAATTGCTTGTTTAAAAAGGCGCTACTCGGCATGGGGAAGCGCCTTTTTTATTCGCATCACACAGGAGTTTAACCATGAATGCTGGATTTGCCCCCAACTACTATGGCGATGAATCTAAAAAAATAATCCATGGTGATGCGCTGACTGAACTGAAAAAACTGCCCTCCGGCAGCGTCGACCTGATCTTTGCCGATCCCCCTTACAACATCGGAAAAGACTTTGATGGCATGGTCGAATCATGGAACGAAGAGGTTTTTCTTACCTGGCTGTTCGAATGTATCGATGAGTGCCACCGGGTACTGAAGAAACAGGGCACAATGTATATCATGAACAGCACCGAAAACATGCCGCATATCGATCTTAAATGCAGAAAGCTGTTTGATATTAAAAGCCGTATCGTATGGTCATACGACAGCTCAGGTGTGCAAGCTAAAAATTTCTTTGGTTCGATGTATGAACCGATCCTGATGATGGTTAAAGACCCCAAAAGTTATACCTTCAATCGGGAAGACATTTTGGTTGAAGCCAAAACCGGCGCCAAAAGAGCGCTGATCGATTACAGGAAAAACCCGCCGCAACCCTACAATCAGCAAAAGGTGCCCGGAAATGTCTGGGACTTCCCACGGGTGCGTTTCTTGATGGATGAATACGAAAACCATCCAACGCAAAAACCCACGGCACTGTTAAAGCGGATCGTGCTGGCCTCCTCAAATCCGGGTGATACCGTATTGGATCCATTTGCAGGGAGTTTCACCACCGGAGCCGTCGCGGTAGACGCGGGGCGAAAATTTATCGGTATCGAAGTCAATAATGAATACGTCAAAATGGGTCTGCGAAGACTGAGTATCAGTTCGCATTATTCGGAAAAAGACCTTGAAAAAGTGAAAAAGCGGAAGACGAAAAACCTGTCAAAAAAGAGCCGTAATACAGAAACGACGGGTGTGGATTCAACGAATTAAAAGCATTGTAAGTCTGCTTTTCCACTATCAAAATTCCTGTATATTCCCTGCACGTTTGGGCATGAATACACGGAGTTTGGCAATGATTCGCAAATATTGGTGGCTGGTTGTTTTTGCTGTTTCTGTTTTCCTGTTTGATGCACTACTCATGCAATGGATCGAACTGATGACCACAGAATATGACAAGTGCCGTAATATGAACTCCGTCAATCCTCTCAAACTGGTCAATTGTACCGACCTCCAGTAAGGCCAGGGCATCCGACTCACTCATGTTCAATGAAGAGCATCATCAAAAGGCGATTATGCCTCCTCAACGCGGTTGTCGCTCTGCATCAATTGCATCACGCAACCCTCCGGGCTTAGCATTCTCAGAACATTATCGACTAACACAGGAGCCTGGTTGTAGAGATCATAACTTGCCGGACTCATTAACCAGTTTTTTACTATTCCGCTAAAACTGCCGTGCAGAATAATTAATATGACGTCTAAATCGAGGCTGATTGAAATCAAACTTTTCGCCATGCATTGTTGAAGTAGCTCACGCATTGTCTGATGGCTGAAGCCAATTTTATCTCGAATTTCCTGTTCTGATGTCATGCCGTTAAGGAATTCACATTTATGATATAAAATTTGCAATAACGCCTGCTGCCTTGGGTTTTCTGCAATATATTGTAAACCAGCAACTAATTTCTCACGCAGGTTCTTTAAAGGATTATCCCTTGGGTAAGATGTCAATCTGTCCTGAATAAGATCACGCAGTGCGGGTTGTTGCAACCACAACTCATTAAAAAGCTGATTTTTATTTTCAAAATGCCAATAGATAGCCCCACGGGTGACGTTCGCCGCATCCGCGATATCGTTTAAGGTGGTATTGCCTACACCGCGCAAGGCAAACTGCGTTATTGCCGTTTCAATCAAGTGTTGCCGGGTCTTGAGGGCATCAGCTTTCGTTTTTTTAACCATGATTCAGCGTGTCTGGGACAGAGTAAGTGGCGATAAAGAGATGACTAAGACAATCTCATATTATCTTTAATAGTGAAGGAATGTATCACTTACTTTTAATTAAGCACTAAATATTCAAAAAAAACAATAAATGAGGCACATGTAAAAACGTTAAATATTCATAACATAAATATAAATTTCAAGATGTGTTAATAAACATCAAAGCTTTACCTCCACAACCCTTTAGAGAATACGAAATATTAATCTTTTTTGTGTTTCTGTGCCGTTGGTCGCGCAACGAAATAAGTATTGCTTACATCGCAAGCTAATAATTTGTAGGATAGCCAACTGCTATTTTATTTGCACACGTTAACGCCTTACCGTTACCCGGTAAATAACGAGCTTTTGTTTTTTTTAAGGAACAGTAATGACGAAATATGCCAGGTTTTCACTCCTGCCCTCATTCATCATAATCTCTGCTGCGTTACTTGCCGGTTGTAACGACCAAGGGGAGATACAGGTGAATCCCGCAGAACCACAAGTCTCCGTTCATGTGGTCGAATCCGCACCTCTCGCTGTTACTACTGAGCTGCCTGGACGCACGGCCTCATTTCGAATTGCAGAGGTACGCCCTCAGGTGAGCGGCATTGTACTTAAAAGGAATTTTACTGAAGGCAGCAATGTTGAAGCTGGCCAGTCGCTTTACCAGATCGATCCCGCGACGTATCAGGCCGATTACAACAGCGCCCAAGGTGAACTGGCAAAAAGTGAAGCTGCGGCCACTATCGCGCATTTAACCGTGAAACGTTATGTTCCGTTAGTAGGAACAAAATACATCAGCCAGCAAGAGTACGATCAGGCCGTTGCTGATGCTCGTCAGGCCGATGCAGCGGTGGTTGCTGCAAAAGCAGCGGTTGAGAGTGCGCACATCAACCTTGCTTACACCAAAGTGACATCGCCAATTAGCGGACGTATTGGTAAATCCAGCGTAACCGAAGGCGCTCTGGTGACCAATGGTCAGTCCACCGCGCTGGCGACCGTACAGCAGCTTGATCCTATTTATGTGGATGTGACGCAATCCAGCAACGACTTTATGCGCCTCAGACAGTCGGTTGAACAAGGAAGCCTGCATAAAGACAATACCCGCAGCGATGTTGAGCTTGTCATGGAGAATGGCCAGGCATATCCGCTGAAAGGCACCCTGCAATTCTCTGATGTGACGGTTGACGAAAGCACCGGTTCAATAACGCTCAGGGCCGTTTTTCCTAACCCTCAGCACACCCTGCTTCCCGGCATGTTTGTTCGCGCGCGTATTGATGAAGGGATCCAGCCCAATGCCATCCTCGTTCCGCAGCAAGGCGTCACTCGCACGCCTCGCGGCGATGCCACAGTGATGATAGTCAACAAACAAAACCAGGCAGAAATCCGCACGGTTATCGCCACGCAGGCGATTGGCGATAAATGGCTCGTCAGTGAAGGCTTGCAACCCGGTGACAAGGTTATTGTTAGCGGATTGCAGAAAGTTCGTCAGGGTATCCATGTCAAGGCAACCACCGACGCCCCGACAGCCGATTCGGCGCAATAAGGTAACAGGACATGGCTAATTTTTTTATTAATCGCCCTATCTTTGCCTGGGTACTGGCCATCATTCTGATGATGGCTGGTGCTCTGGCGATAATACAGCTACCCGTTGCGCAGTACCCCACTATTGCCCCTCCTGCGGTTGCTGTTTCCGCGACTTACCCAGGCGCGGATGCGCAAACCGTGCAGGACACGGTGACTCAGGTTATCGAACAAAATATGAATGGCATCGATAACCTGATGTATATGTCTTCCACCAGCGACTCTGCCGGAAGCGTGACGATCACGCTGACATTCCAGTCCGGCACCGACCCTGATATTGCGCAAGTTCAGGTGCAGAATAAACTGCAATTGGCGATGCCTCTCCTGCCTCAGGAAGTACAACAGCAGGGCATCAGCGTCGAAAAATCCAGCAGCAGCTTTCTTCTTGTGGCGGGATTCGTTTCCGACAACAAGAGTCTGACGCAGGATGACATTTCCGACTATGTCGCGTCTAACGTCAAGGATGCCATCAGCCGTACATCAGGCGTGGGCGACGTGCAACTGTTTGGCGCGCAGTATGCCATGCGTATTTGGCTCGACAGCAACGCGCTGAATAAGTATCAACTCACGCCGCTGGACGTCATCAATCAGCTAAAAACACAGAATAACCAGATTGCTGCTGGCCAGTTAGGAGGAACCCCCTCCATTGCGGATCAACAGTTGAACGCCTCGATCATTGCTCAGACGCGGCTGAAAACACCGGAGGAGTTTGGTCACATCACGCTGAAAGTGAACCAGGATGGTTCGATGGTCCACCTCAAAGATGTGGCCCGTATTGAACTCGGCGGCGAAAACTACAATATGGTGACCAAAATTAATGGCCAGGCGGCGACAGGCCTGGGTATTAAGCTGGCAACCGGCGCCAATGCGCTGAATACGGCTGCGGCGATCAAATCAAAACTCGCCGAATTACAGCCTTTTTTCCCGCAAGGTTTAAAGGTCGTTTACCCATATGACACCACCCCCTTTGTAAAAATCTCGATTCACGAAGTGGTGAAGACACTGTTTGAAGCCATTATCCTTGTCTTCCTGGTCATGTATCTGTTTTTACAAAACCTGCGCGCCACGTTAATTCCAACCATCGCTGTGCCGGTCGTTCTGTTGGGTACATTCGCCGTGCTGGCAGCCTTCGGATTTTCGATCAATACCCTGACGATGTTCGGGATGGTTCTCGCCATCGGCTTGCTGGTTGATGACGCCATCGTGGTGGTAGAAAACGTCGAACGCGTGATGGTGGAAGATAAACTACCGCCGAAAGAGGCAACGCAGAAATCCATGGAACAGATACAGGGGGCGCTGGTCGGCATTGCGATGGTGCTCTCTGCGGTGTTTGTCCCGATGGCTTTCTTCGGTGGATCGACCGGCGCAATTTATCGCCAGTTCTCGTTGACCATCGTGTCAGCGATGGCGCTTTCCGTGCTTGTTGCGCTCATTCTGACCCCAGCTCTTTGCGCCACGCTGCTGAAACCGGCATCTGGCGAACATCATGAAAAGAAAGGCGGCGTCTTCGGCTGGTTTAACGCGCTATTTGATAAGAGCGTTGATCACTACAGCGGCAGCGTGAGCGGTATTCTACGCAAGACCGGACGTTATCTGTTGGTGTATGTCCTTATTGTCGGTGGGATGGCCATCCTGTTCCTGCGACTGCCAACCTCCTTCCTCCCGGAGGAAGATCAGGGCGTTTTCATGACGATGGTGCAGCTTCCGGCAGGCGCGACGCAGGATCGAACACAAAAAGTTCTCGATCAAATTCAGAATTATTATCTGAATGAGGAAAAAGCCAACGTTGAGTCCGTCTTCACCGTCAATGGGTTCAGTTTCAGCGGCCAGGGGCAAAACTCCGGTATCGTCTTTATTAGTCTTAAACCATGGGAAGAGCGCTCTGGAGAAGAAAATGGCGTAGGTGCGATCGTGGCGCGTGCGACTAAAGCCTTCAGCCAGATCAAAGACGGGCTTGTATTTCCGTTTAACCTCCCGGCCATTCTCGAATTAGGTACAGCAACGGGTTTTGACTTTGAGTTGATCGACCAGGCTAACCTCGGCCATACGGAACTCACCAATGCGCGAAATCAGCTGTTGGGCATGGTGAAAGAACATCCGGATTTACTGGTACGTGTGCGCCCTAACGGCCTGGAGGATACCCCACAATTTAAGCTGGAAATCGATCAGGAAAAAGCGCAAGCGCTGGGTGTGAGTCTGTCCGATATCAACCAGACGATCTCTACCGCTCTCGGTGGCACCTACGTGAATGACTTTATCGATCATGGCCGGGTGAAAAAAGTCTATGTACAGGCGGATGCGCCATTCCGCATGCTACCCAGCGACATTAACAATTTCTATGTGCGCAGCGCAAATGGCGAAATGGTGCCGTTCTCAACTTTCAGCTCAGCGCACTGGGTATATGGTTCGCCGCGACTGGAACGCTATAATGGTATGCCGTCAATGGAACTGCTGGGTGAAGCAGCGCCTGGCAGAAGTACGGGCGAGGCTATGGTGCTGATGGAAAGTCTGGCAGCCAAACTCCCTGGCGGGATTGGCCACGACTGGACGGGCATGTCATTCCAGGAACGTCTCTCTGGCAACCAGGCACCCGCACTGTATGCGATCTCGTTAATCGTGGTCTTCCTCTGTCTTGCCGCACTGTATGAAAGCTGGTCCATTCCATTCTCGGTCATGTTGGTGGTCCCACTCGGTGTGGTCGGCGCGCTTCTGGCGGCATCGCTTCGCGGAATGAACAATGATGTGTACTTCCAGGTTGGTCTGCTAACGACGATCGGGCTTTCAGCCAAAAACGCCATTTTGATTGTCGAGTTTGCCAAGGATCTGATGGAAAAAGAGGGACGCGGATTGATTGAAGCAACGCTCGAAGCATCGCGTATGCGCCTGCGTCCTATCCTGATGACATCCCTCGCCTTTATTCTGGGGGTTATGCCACTGGTTATCAGCCATGGTGCAGGCAGCGGTGCACAAAATGCGGTAGGCACAGGCGTGATGGGGGGGATGCTTACGGCGACATTGCTGGCTATCTTCTTCGTGCCCGTGTTCTTTGTCGTGGTTAAACGCCGCTTCAATCGACATCCCGATTAATTTGTAAAATAAAGACGCCTCCGGGCGTCTTTCTACAAAATAACCACCTCCTTATTTATTAAATAGATAGTCATTTATTTTTCTCTATTTCATCCCGATAACGCTCTCCCAACCAGTTTGTTTCTCCATTATTTTTACAATTCACACGAATTGAGATTATTCCCCATGCCAGCCGCTTTTTAAGTGGTGGTAAAATAACCACGAGTTCGCAGATGGCCTGGCATTTGTCTTTGCTGTATTTCGCGAAACGTTTATTTTTGAGGTAACACCATGAAAAGATTAATTTCAGTTGCATTGCTCACCGCATTGCTGGCGGGCTGTGCACATGATTCCCCTTGCGTACCCGTGTATGATGATCAGGGCCGTCTGGTACATACCAATACCTGTATGAAGGGGACCACTCAGGATAACTGGGAAACTGCAGGGGCTATCGCCGTCGGGACTGCTGCCGTAGCCGGCATGACGATGGGGATCATCGCCCTGTCCAAATAAATGTTAAAAGCGCGGCATTGCCGCGCTTTTAACGTCAAAGAAAGAATCTTCATATAAGACAAAATGTTGGCCTCGTTTTTAATCCCTGATTTTTAATTATTCGTTTTACTTACAGAGTGCGGCGATAAATTTAACAACCAAACTTTTCGCAACTATCCTCATTTTATCTACATCCTTACCCTGTCAATTTTCACCCCCGAAATTATTATTCAACACATCACCTGAAATTTAAATATTTTGCTCCAAAATGTGGCTTACGTTTCAATTTCGCACCATTTCAGGGCGCTGCATTTATTTTTTCCTGTCTACACTCAGACATATTGCGTTAGAGATTCAAACGCAAAACCTGGCACCACCTTTGCTTAAAAGAGTATGGCCAGAGCCACAGACAGGTAAAAGGCGTTTCCAGAACGTCTCTCTATAACGATAATTTCGCCACACAGGATGCATTATGAAAAAGATGATGATAGCCAGCTTTGCTGCAGCCGGCGTGCTGCTTGCGGTTGCAAATCAGGCACATGCCGGAGCCACTCTGGATGCAGTGAAGAAAAAAGGTTTCGTACAATGTGGTATCAGTGACGGCCTGCCTGGTTTTTCTTACGCTGACGCGAGCGGTAAATTTTCGGGCATTGATGTTGATGTTTGCCGTGGTGTCGCCGCTGCAGTATTTGGCGATGATACAAAAGTAAAATACACCCCGCTCACGGCAAAAGAACGTTTTACTGCATTGCAGTCTGGCGAAGTTGATATGTTATCCCGCAATACCACCTGGACCTCCTCCCGCGATACCGGCATGGGCATGTCTTTCACCGGCGTGACTTACTACGATGGCATCGGTTTTCTTACGCATAATAAAGCTGGCCTGAAGAGCGCCAAAGAGCTGGACGGTGCGACCGTTTGTATCCAGGCGGGAACCGATACCGAACTTAACGTGGCCGATTACTTCAAGGCCAATAACATGAAATACACACCGGTGACTTTCGACCGTTCTGACGAGTCAGCCAAAGCGCTGGAATCAGGCCGTTGCGATACATTAGCTTCCGATCAGTCTCAACTGTATGCCCTGCGGATCAAACTCAGCAATCCGGCTGAATGGGTAGTGTTGCCGGAAGTCATTTCAAAAGAACCGCTGGGGCCTGTCGTGCGCCGTGGCGACGATGAGTGGTTCTCTGTCGTCCGCTGGACGCTCTTTGCCATGCTGAACGCTGAGGAAATGGGCGTGAACTCGAAGAACGTCGATGAAAAAGCCGCTAACCCGGCAACACCTGATATGGCGCACCTGCTGGGTAAAGAAGGGGATTACGGCAAGGATCTTAAGCTCGATAACAAGTGGGCTTATAACGTTATTAAGCAAGTGGGGAACTACGCGGAGATCTTTGAACGTAACGTGGGATCGGAAAGCCCCCTGAAGATCAAACGCGGTCAGAATAATCTCTGGAACAACGGCGGTATTCAGTATGCCCCTCCCGTGCGCTAATCCGATGTGATGTAACGGGCGCCGCGACCAGGCGGCGCTCAGCCAAGAGTCATGGTTTCCGAGGTTTTCTTATGTTCCATCGCCGCTCCCCCGTAAAAGGAACGTTATCCTTTTCTAACCCTGCGGTACGCGCCTGGTTATTTCAAATACTCGCCGTCATCGTGGTTGTCAGCGTTGCTATCTATTTAATACATAACACCATTAATAATTTGAGCAACCGGGGCATTACCTCAGGGTTTGCCTTTCTCGATCGCAGTGCCGGATTCGGTATCGTCCAGCATCTGATCGATTACGAACAGGGTGATACCTATGGCCGCGTTTTTATTGTCGGATTGCTCAATACGCTCTTAGTTTCTGCATTATGCATTGTATTCGCGTCATTTCTCGGTTTCTTTCTGGGGCTTGCTCGCCTGTCGGATAACTGGCTATTACGCAAACTCTCCACCTTCTACGTCGAAACCTTCCGCAATATCCCGCCCCTGTTGCAGATCTTCTTTTGGTATTTTGCCGTACTGCGCAATCTTCCGGGACCGCGTCAGGCCGTCAGCGCACTGGATCTGGTCTTTCTGAGCAACCGGGGGCTCTATATCCCAGCCCCATTGATTGGAGAAGGGCTGTTCGCGTTTTGCCTTGCGCTCCTGTTTGCCGCAGCATTGTCCGTTGGGCTATTTCGCTTCAACAAAATGCACCAGATAAAAACAGGTCGGCTACGCAGAACCTGGCCGACGGCAATGGCATTGTTAGTCCTGTTCCCCATGATGGCACACTGGATTTTTGGCGCTGCGCTGCACTGGAACGTACCGGAATTGCGCGGGTTTAACTTCCGGGGGGGGATGGCTCTCATTCCCGAGTTGGCGGCACTGACTCTGGCGTTATCTGTGTATACCTCCGCATTTATTGCAGAAATCATTCGGGCCGGTATTCAGGCGGTTCCTTATGGTCAACATGAGGCTGCACGTTCACTGGGTCTGCCAAATACGGTGACGCTACGCCAGGTCATTATTCCTCAGGCGCTGCGCGTAATCATTCCACCACTCACCAGCCAGTATCTGAACATTGTCAAAAACTCTTCGCTTGCCGCCGCCATTGGCTACCCGGATATGGTGTCGCTGTTTGCCGGGACGGTGCTCAACCAGACGGGGCAAGCCATTGAGACTATCGCCATTACCATGTCTGTGTACCTCATTATCAGTCTGTCTATTTCACTGCTGATGAACATTTATAACCGCCGCATCGCACTGATAGAGCGCTAAGGAATCATGATGACAAAAGCTCTGCTGTCTCATCCCCCGCGCCCAGCCAGTAACGGCGCAGACCGCGCAGTGTTGTGGGCCCGTAAGAATTTATTTTCCAGTTGGTCCAATAGTCTGCTGACGATTTTCTGCCTATGGCTCATGTGGGAGCTCATTCCCCCTCTACTGAATTGGGCATTCTTGCAGGCTAACTGGGTAGGTTCCACCCGGAGTGATTGCACAAAAGCAGGCGCCTGTTGGGTGTTTATCCATGAGCGCTTCGGCCAGTTTATGTATGGGCTCTATCCACATGAGCAGCGTTGGCGTATCAATATTGCATTACTCACAGGCCTGCTCTCCATTGCTCCCATGTTCTGGAGGTCGATACCGCATCGCGGGCGCTATATTGCGGTTTGGGCCATTATCTACCCTATCGTTGTTTGGTGGCTCATGTATGGCGGTGTTTTGGGGCTTGATCGGGTAGAAACGCGGCAGTGGGGTGGGTTAACCCTGACCCTGATTATTGCCTCGGTGGGTATCGCGGGGGCGCTGCCATTAGGGATTTTGCTGGCGCTAAGCCGCCGTTCTCATATGCCAGTCGTTCGCGTACTGTCCGTCATTTTTATTGAATTCTGGCGCGGCGTACCTTTGATTACCGTACTGTTTATGTCCTCAGTCATGCTACCGCTCTTCATGGCGGAAGGTACCAGCATCGACAAACTTATCCGGGCACTGGTAGGCGTAATTCTGTTCCAGTCCGCCTATGTCGCAGAAGTGGTGCGCGGTGGACTACAGGCGTTACCAAAAGGCCAGTATGAAGCCGCAGAGTCTCTGGCACTGGGTTACTGGAAAACCCAGGGGCTCGTCATTCTTCCGCAAGCGTTGAAGATGGTGATCCCAGGGCTTGTGAACACCATCATTGCCCTGTTTAAAGATACCAGCCTGGTGATCATCATCGGCCTGTTTGATCTGTTTAGCAGCGTACAGCAGGCTACCGTCGATCCCGCCTGGCTGGGCATGTCGACCGAAGGGTATGTTTTTGCTGCCCTCATTTACTGGGTTTTCTGTTTCAGCATGTCTCGCTATAGCCAGCATCTGGAGAAGCGTTTTAACACCGGGCGTACACCGCACTGAGGAATCTATGAGCCAATTATTAATCCAACCTGCCGACGCGATGATTACGCTGGAAAACGTCAACAAATGGTTCGGGCAATTCCATGTCCTGAAAAATATCAATTTGAACGTGAGACAAGGCGAGCGAATTGTACTTTGCGGACCATCCGGCTCCGGTAAGTCAACCACTATCCGCTGTATTAACCATCTGGAGGAGCATCAGCAAGGACGTATCATCGTCGATGGAATTGAACTCAATGACGACATCCGCAATATCGAGCGTGTCAGGCAGGAAGTTGGGATGGTGTTCCAGCACTTCAATTTGTTTCCTCACCTGACGGTTTTGCAAAATTGCACACTTGCGCCGATTTGGGTTCATAAAATGCCAAAGAAAGAGGCTGAAGCGCTGGCGATGCATTATCTGGAGCGAGTACGGATCGCTGAACATGCGCAGAAATTCCCTGGACAAATATCGGGTGGCCAACAACAACGCGTGGCGATTGCGCGCTCACTGTGCATGAAACCGAAAATTATGCTTTTTGACGAACCCACCTCAGCTCTGGATCCTGAAATGGTGAAAGAGGTACTGGATACCATGATTGGTCTGGCGCAGTCCGGGATGACGATGCTGTGTGTGACGCATGAAATGGGGTTTGCCAGAACGGTAGCTGACCGGGTGATCTTTATGGATCGTGGTGAAATTGTTGAACAGGCGCCCCCGGAGGAGTTTTTCTCTCAGCCAAAATCAGAGCGCACCCGCGCGTTTTTATCACAGGTGCTACATTAATTTTGCATGATTTATTGTCGCAACACCCTTGGCCGGATAAGGCGTTTACGCCACCATCCGGCAAAATTCGTGCACCTGTCCCGCCTTATGCCACTGTGCTTATCAGGCTAATAAACGCAAAAAACCCCGGACCTTGCGGACCGGGGTTCTTCTTATTTGATGTCTGGCAGTTCCCTACTCTCGCATGGGGAGACCCCACACTACCATCGGCGCTACGGCGTTTCACTTCTGAGTTCGGCA
>NZ_JBWKPZ010000026.1:0-71011 GCF_059418505.1 Citrobacter sp. GW821-FHT07H02
GGCGGACTCAGCCCGGAACAGTTTGAAAACCAGAACCTCGCTTAGGGCCGTGTCCACATTACGTGGGTAGGATCACTACAACACTCATCTTTTATCCTTTTACTCTGGCAATGGTGGATATTTTGCTGATGCTAAAAGTGCATTATACAATTTAGGTGCCGTAATAAGCATATGCAACTCAATCCGTTGTAATGCCTCATAGATTCGTTCTTCGTCGGGAACAGCATATCGTTCTGTCGGGTCGGTGGTATTACGGTGATTGAGCAGTCTCTTAACGACAGCATAAGAAGTAAGCTCTTCTGCAATCCTGCCGAAAGTTCGTCGCAGGTCATGCATACCAAGTTTTGTAATGCCAGCTTCCTGGCACAAGTATTCTCGCAAGCTTTTACTGTCAGAGTAATGCCCGACTTTGCTTCTTTTGGAACGGGCCGGGAAAACCCACATAAGTCTTTCTTGACGAGTTTCTGATTCCTGAACAATGTCCCTTCTGTCTTCCAACAATCGTTTCACAGCATCACAAATCGGAAGCTCATGATCATTTCGATTCTTAGTGTCGTAAAAACGAATGACCCGTTTATCAAGATCAACATAACTTGTCGTTTTAGCTTCTTCCTTTGTAAGTGACTCTCGCCAGCACAGAGAAGCTGTTTCTTCCTTACGGGCACCTAAGAGAACGGTGAGTAGCAGATAATCGCACCCAAGCCGGTTGAAGCTTCTCTTGTTGTACAATGCAGTTAAGAACCGACCCAGTGTATCTTTCGGAGAAAGTGGGTTTCGAACACCTTTGGCTTTATAGCTGTCTTCCAGTTCAGAACGAGTCCTGAACTTTTTCTGCACTTTCAGGATAGAAAATGGGTTGTATGACAACGAAGGTTGCCGCTGTTGTGTCTGAGCATTCCCAGCTTCAATCTCGATTGCGTGTTTTACAGCAACATTGGCCCACCTAAAAGTCTGTTCTGCTGCTGTTCTGGCTCTTGAAGCAATCTCGTCAAACTTCCGAAGGATTTCATTACCAGTAAGATCCTTGATTCGAAGGTTTTGCCATTCTTTCAACCGATTCTCAGCTTTGTCTAACACATTGAGAGTGTTTGGTTTAGCAGGTTTGGTTCTGCCAAGTAAGTGACTCCTGTATTGGGCAAAAGCTTCACTCACGGTCAATTCAGCCAGATCGAGTTCCCTTTTAATCTTGTTGGGATTTCTCTTTGTTGCAATCATTGTCTGAACCAACTGCCGAGCTGCCTCACGGGCTTGATCGATACTTGGAAAATCAGACACATTTCCAACCTTTACTTTCAAGACAGAGCTTGGCTTCTTACCCTCACTGACATTACGATCTGACGAGGCTACTCTTCGCTGGATTACATAGGTTTTTTTCGTCAAACTGACCTTCACACCGAAGCCAACAGGTGAATCTCGATGATCGTCAAAAACTATGTAAGGTTTTTGCTCCGGGTTAGCTTCGAAAACGACTTTTCCAGAGCTACTGAGTTCAGGTTTAACATTGATACTTAACTTGTTGATAATAAAAGCCTGATTGAGAGTTGTTTTCAAAGTATCACCACCATTTGTAGCCCAGAGAAGGAGTAAAACCAATCTATCACGCCTTGGGCTACAAATGAGCTACAAATTTATGGGTTAATGTGGGTTTAAAAAGGTTTTACCTGGGGCCACATGAGCACTTGAAAGAATTAAAAAACGAGTAAAATCAATATGAATGATGATCTTGATAAGGACTTCTCTAGCCATACGCCCATGATGCAGCAGTATCTCAAGCTGAAAGCACAGCACCCTGAGATCCTGCTGTTCTATCGCATGGGCGATTTTTACGAACTGTTTTATGACGATGCTAAGCGTGCGTCTCAACTGCTCGATATCTCGCTGACCAAACGCGGCGCCTCTGCAGGCGAACCTATCCCGATGGCGGGCATCCCGCATCATGCGGTCGAAAATTACCTCGCCAAATTGGTCAATCAGGGCGAGTCCGTTGCGATTTGCGAACAGATAGGCGATCCGGCGACCAGTAAAGGCCCGGTTGAGCGCAAGGTCGTGCGTATTGTTACGCCAGGCACCATCAGTGATGAAGCGTTGTTGCAGGAACGCCAGGACAACCTGTTGGCCGCTATCTGGCAAGACGGTAAAGGCTACGGTTACGCCACGCTGGATATCAGTTCCGGGCGTTTTCGCGTGAGCGAGCCCGCCGACCGTGAAATCATGGCCGCTGAGTTACAGCGGACCAACCCCGCCGAACTGCTCTACGCGGAAGATTTCGCTGAAACCGCGCTGATTGAAGGCCGTCGCGGTTTACGCCGCCGTCCGCTGTGGGAATTTGAAATCGATACTGCTCGCCAGCAGCTGAACCTGCAATTTGGCACGCGGGATCTGATTGGCTTTGGTGTGGAGAACGCTCCGCGCGGATTATGCGCCGCGGGCTGCCTGTTGCAGTACGTGAAGGATACTCAGCGCACGTCGCTGCCGCACATTCGCTCCATCACCATGGAACACCAGCAGGACAGCATCATCATGGATGCGGCCACACGCCGCAACCTGGAGATCACGCAAAACCTGGCGGGGGGCGTGGAGAATACGCTGGCTTCCGTGCTTGATTGCACCGTTACCCCAATGGGCAGTCGAATGCTCAAACGCTGGCTGCATATGCCGGTGCGCGACACCAAAATTCTGACCGAACGCCAGCAAACCATTGGCGCGTTGCAGGACGCCACCGGCGAACTGCAACCGGTACTGCGACAGGTTGGCGATCTGGAACGTATTCTCGCCCGTCTGGCGCTGCGAACCGCCCGCCCACGCGATCTCGCCCGCATGCGTCACGCCTTCCAGCAGTTGCCAGAACTGCGCACTCAGTTGGCAACGGTGAACAGCGATCCCGTACAGATGTTGCGTGAAAAAATGGGCGAGTTTACGGAGCTGCGTGAGCTACTGGAACGGGCGGTTGTCGATGCACCGCCGGTGCTGGTCCGCGACGGCGGCGTCATTGCTCCGGGTTACAATGAAGAACTGGACGAGTGGCGTGCGCTGGCAGATGGCGCAACCGACTATCTCGACAGACTGGAAATTCGCGAACGTGAACGGACTGGGCTGGATACCCTGAAAGTTGGCTATAACGCGGTGCACGGTTATTACATTCAGATCAGCCGTGGCCAGAGCCATCTTGCACCAATCAACTATGTGCGCCGCCAGACGCTGAAGAATGCCGAGCGCTACATTATCCCTGAACTGAAAGAGTACGAGGACAAAGTTCTCACCTCCAAAGGCAAGGCGCTGGCGCTGGAAAAACAGCTGTATGACGAGCTGTTTGACCTGCTGTTGCCACACCTGGCAGACCTGCAACAGAGCGCGGCTGCACTGGCTGAGCTGGACGTACTGATCAATCTCGCCGAACGCGCGTATACGCTGAACTACACCTGCCCAACCTTCACGGATAAACCCGGTATTCGGATTATCGAAGGTCGCCATCCGGTGGTGGAACAGGTGCTCTCTGAACCGTTTATCGCCAACCCGCTAACCCTCTCTCCGCAGCGGCGGATGCTGATTATTACCGGTCCGAATATGGGCGGTAAAAGTACCTATATGCGTCAAACTGCGCTGATTGCGTTACTGGCCTACATCGGCAGCTATGTTCCTGCGCAAAGCGTGGAGATCGGTCCTATCGACCGTATTTTCACCCGCGTCGGCGCGGCGGACGATCTGGCTTCCGGTCGCTCAACCTTTATGGTGGAGATGACTGAAACCGCCAATATCCTGCACAACGCCACCGAAAACAGCCTGGTGTTAATGGATGAGATTGGCCGCGGCACTTCCACCTACGACGGCCTGTCGCTGGCGTGGGCCTGTGCAGAAAATCTGGCAAATAAAATCAAAGCGTTGACGTTGTTTGCCACCCACTACTTCGAACTGACTCAGTTGCCGGAGAAAATGGAGGGCGTTGCCAACGTCCATCTGGATGCGCTGGAGCACGGTGAAACTATCGCGTTTATGCACAGCGTGCAGGATGGCGCAGCCAGCAAGAGCTACGGTCTGGCGGTTGCCGCGCTGGCGGGCGTGCCGAAAGAGGTGATTAAACGCGCACGCCAGAAGCTGCGCGAGCTGGAAAGCATTTCGCCGAATGCCGCCGCCACGCAGGTAGACGGTACGCAGATGTCCCTGCTGTCAGCCCCGGAAGAGACCTCCCCTGCCGTTGAAGCGCTGGAGAACCTTGATCCCGATTCCCTGACGCCGCGCCAGGCGCTGGAGTGGATTTATCGGTTGAAAAGTTTGGTGTAACCCCAATGATCCCCGGAGGCATTGACCCTCGGGGATAACCCTGTAGGCCGGGTAAGATGAAGCCTTACCCGGCACTGTTTTATTAGCGCTTATCCTCCGCCAGCAGCGGCGGAATGCTCGGCACCATCGGCGCATCATCAATATCTTTTTGCGTCATCCGAAACGCTTGGGGATAGTGTTCGCGGCTGGTGCGGCGCAGCGGTTCGGTATCACGCCAGGTATAGAGGCAGTGCTGGCACTGGTAAACCGTCCACACACCTTTCACCGGCGATGTCGCCATCACTTCAATCTGTTCATCAGCACAACGTGGGCAAATCATCATCTTCTCCTTATTTACGTGCGGCCAGCATGGCGGTCAGTTTTTCAGCCCAGGCTTTGGTTTCCGGTAAATCAACCACCGGCTGGCTATAGTGACCGCGCTTGTCCGGCGCGACCGGCGTGGTGGCGTCGATAATCAGTTTGTCGGTGATCCCCGCCGGACTGGAGCCGGGGTCAAGTTCCAGCACCGACATATTCGGCAACTGCACCAGGTCGCCCGCTGGGTTCACTTTCGAGGAGAGCGCCCACATCACCTGCGGCAGGTTAAACGGGTCAACGTCTTCATCGACCATGATCACCATTTTCACGTAACCCAGACCATGCGGCGTGGTCATTGCACGCAGGCCAACCGCGCGGGCAAAACCGCCGTAGCGTTTTTTGGTGGAAATAATCGCCAGCAGGCCGTGGGTGTACATGGCGTTTACCGCCTGCACTTCCGGGAATTCGGCTTTCAGTTGCTGGTAAAGTGGGACGCAGGTGGCCGGTCCCATCAGGTAGTCAATTTCGGTCCACGGCATGCCGAGATACAGCGATTCAAAAATCGGTTTCGTGCGATAAGAGACTTTATCGATGCGCACCACCGTCATGTTGCGCCCGCCGGAGTAGTGCCCGGTAAATTCGCCGAACGGTCCTTCGATTTCACGTTTGCGGCTTTCGATGACACCTTCGAGAATGACTTCTGACCCCCACGGCACATCAAAACCGGTCAGCGGCGCGGTGGCGATCGGGTACGGGCTTTCGCGCAGCGCGCCCGCCATTTCGTATTCGGACTGATCGTATTTCAGCGGCGTCGCGCCCATCAGGGTGATGATCGGATCGTTACCCAGCGTAATCGCGATGGGCAGATCTTCGCCGCGCTCCTCCGCTTTATGCAGGTGCAGGGCGATATCGTGCATCGGCACCGGTTGCAAGCCGAGCTTACGTTTTCCCTTCACTTCCATGCGGTAGATACCAACGTTTTGCTTGCCGAAATGTTCAGGATCAAGCGGGTCGCGGGACACCACGCAGGCTTTATCGAGATAAAAACCGCCGTCGCCGTCGTTTAAACGAAACAGCGGCAGAATATCGAACAGATTAATCTCTTCGCCGTCGACGGTATTCTCGGCCCATGCCGGGTTAGCGCGACGCTCCGGCGCAATGGGGAAGTTATCCCAGCGGCGGATAAACTCATCAATCTGCTTTTTGACTGGAGTATTGGGCGGCAGGCCGAGAGAAATCGCGTGGTTGTGCCAGGAACCGATAGTGTTCATTGCGACGCGAGCGTCGGTAAAACCGCGAATATTATCAAACCAAAGCGCTGGTGCAGCGTCACCAATACGCCCGGTGGCGTTAGCGGCAGCAGCCAGGTCCGGCTCGGCGTTGACCTCCTCGCTAATTTTCAGCAACTGCCCGTGGTCGTCGAGCGCCTGTAAAAAGCTTCGCAAATCATCAAATGCCATTATTCATTCTCCTGAGAAAAATTCAGTGTCTGCTGCAATCCTTGCCAGCGCCTGGTGTGCGGGTGTTTCAGGCCAAATTGATCCAGCACGCGCGCCACAATGTGCTGTGTGATGTCATCAACGCTTTGTGGATGGTTGTAGAACGCGGGCATGGGCGGCACCATCGCCACCCCCATGCGCGAAAGTGCAAGCATGTTTTCCAGATGAATGGTGCTGAGCGGCATTTCGCGCGGCACCAGCACCAGCTTGCGCCCCTCTTTCAGCACCACGTCGGCAGCACGGCCCACCAGGCCATCGGCGTAACCGGCGCGAATCCCCGCCAGCGTTTTCATGCTGCACGGAATGATAATCATGCCGTCGGTGTGGAATGAGCCAGATGAAATGGTCGCCGCCTGGTCCGTGGGGCTGTAGCGATAATCGGCCAACGCAGCAACCTCGCGGGCACTCCAGGGCGTTTCCAGCGCAATAGTGGTTTTCGCCCACGTCGACATCACCAGGTGGGTTTCAACGTCTGGCATCTCGCGCAGCACCTGAAGTAGCGCGACGCCGAGCGGTGCACCCGTGGCGCCAGTCATTCCAACAATCAGTCTCATTCATCGCCTCAATATTTGTTCGCATACGAACGTTTTGAATAAAATACGCCTGAGATATCGTCACGACAAGTCGCAGCGTAACGCGCCGCACTGAACGCTTAAAAATTCCCACATTAAAAAACTGGCTGGAACCCGTTATGATAGACGCAGACAGTCATCCCGGAGTTCTCATGGAGTTACGAAACAAAGCGTTTCACCTGCTACGTCAGCTTTTTCAGCAACATACTGCTCGCTGGCAGCATGAATTACCGAGTCTGACCAAACCTCAGTATGCGGTGATGCGTGCCATTGCGGAGCGCCCCGGCATTGAGCAGGTAGCCCTCATGGAAGCCGCGGTCAGTACCAAAGCGACGCTGGCTGAAATGCTGAGCCGGATGGAAAGTCGGGGCCTGGTGAAGCGGGAAAACGATCCTCAGGATAAGCGACGTCGTTTCGTGCATCTGACGACAGAAGGGGAAACATTACTGGCGAGCGTTACGCCGCTGGGAAATTGCGTTGATGAGGAGTTTCTGGGTCGTTTAAGTGATGAAGAGCGCGAGCAATTTACGCAACTGGTCCGCAAGATGATGGGGTGATTCCGGGAAACATTGTCTGATGGCGCTTCGCTTATCAGGCCTACAACTGTTCAGGACGAGTCACGCAAAAGAAAAAGGCCAGTCTCATTGAGACTGGCCTTTCTTGATAGAACTTTGCTTACTCGCGGAACAACGCTTCGATATTCAGCCCCTGAGTCTGCAGGATTTCACGCAGACGACGCAGGCCTTCTACCTGAATCTGGCGAACACGTTCACGCGTGAGGCCAATTTCACGGCCCACATCTTCCAGTGTCGCAGCTTCATATCCCAGCAGACCGAAACGACGTGCCAGCACTTCACGCTGTTTGGCGTTCAGTTCGAACAGCCATTTGACGATACTTTGTTTCATATCATCATCTTGCGTGGTGTCTTCCGGACCGTTTTCTTTTTCATCGGCCAGGATATCCAGCAACGCTTTTTCGGAATCGCCACCCAACGGGGTGTCTACCGAGGTAATGCGCTCGTTAAGACGAAGCATGCGGCTAACGTCATCAACCGGTTTATCCAGTTGCTCTGCAATCTCTTCCGCACTTGGTTCGTGGTCCAGTTTATGCGACAACTCACGCGCAGTACGCAGATAGACGTTCAGCTCTTTAACAATGTGAATCGGCAGTCGAATCGTACGGGTTTGGTTCATAATCGCCCGTTCAATCGTCTGGCGGATCCACCAGGTTGCGTATGTTGAGAAGCGGAACCCACGCTCAGGGTCAAACTTCTCGACGGCACGGATAAGTCCCAGATTGCCCTCTTCAATCAGATCCAGCAATGCCAGACCGCGATTGCCATAACGGCGGGCAATTTTCACCACCAGACGCAGGTTACTTTCAATCATCCGACGGCGAGAGGCAACATCTCCACGCAGTGCGCGACGCGCGAAATAAACTTCTTCTTCGGCCGTTAACAGTGGCGAATAACCAATCTCACCAAGGTAAAGCTGAGTCGCGTCCAACACACGCTGTGTAGCACCCTGCGATAACAGCTCTTCTTCAGCCAGGTCGTTATCACTGGGTTCCTCTTCACTCAAGGCTTTTTCATCAAAAGCCTCTACTCCGTTCTCATCAAATTCCGCGTCTTCATTTAAATCATGAACTTTCAGCGTATTCTGACTCATAAGGTGGCTCCTACCCGTGATCCCTTGACGGAACTAGCAAGTGAAAGCCTGGTTCCGACGCTTTATCGCTGCGGCAAATATTGCAGCGGGTTTACGGATTTCCCCTTGTAACGAATTTCAAAATGCAAGCGTGTTGAACTGGTTCCGGTGCTACCCATGGTAGCGATTTTTTGCCCCGCCTTGATGTCTTGTTGTTCCCGGACCAGCATCGTATCGTTATGGGCGTAGGCACTCAGGTAATCATCATTGTGTTTGATGATAATTAAATTACCGTAACCGCGCAGAGCATTACCGGCATACACAACGCGTCCATCTCCGGTCGCGACGATTGCCTGTCCTTTACTGCCTGCAATGTCGATACCTTTATTGCCACCCTCGGTAGCCGCGAAGTTTTCGATCACTTTGCCGTCGGTCGGCCAGAGCCATTTAGAGATTGGCGCACTGGTAGACATACTGCTTGCAGTCGGTTGGGTTGCGCTCGTTGATGATGCCGTTACAGGGGCTGTGACAACTGTCCCAGCAGGCTGGTTGTTCGGCAACATTTTATTAGCACTTTGTTCACCTGAGTCCTCAGAATACGTAATTGTCGGTTTGGACGCAACAGCAACGGTGGAATTTTGTGCAGGGTTGGTCACAACTCCTTGCTGTGCTGCATCCGCCTGGGTGATGGCGTTTCCACCCGTAATTGGCGCGCCGGATGCATTACCCACCTGAAGCGTTTGTCCTACGTTCAACCCGTAGGGAGCTGCAACATTATTGCGCTGAGCAAGGTCACGGAAGTCGTTTCCGGTTATCCAGGCAATATAGAAAAGAGTGTCGCCTTTCTTAACGGTGTAGGTGCTGCCGCCGGTGTAGCTACCTTTCGGAATGTCGCCGTATTTGCGGTTGTAAACAATACGGCCATTTTCCGTCTGCACGGGCTGTTGCGCGACAGGCTGGATTTGCGCAGGTTGGGTTATCTGAGGCTGCTGCACGGGCTGAATTTGCGGCGTTTGTTGCGTCGCCGCTGTCCCCATTTTTGGTGGAGGGGTGATCAGCATACCTGAATTGGTGCTTGACGGTGCGCCGCCATCAACAGAGTTGACGGGTGCAGGCGGATTAGAGGTGTTGGAACAACCTGCCAGCCACAGCGAAACCAGTGACAATGCCGCAATGCGGCTAACGGTGAATTTTGGGCTTCCCGCGCTCATTTATCCCCCAGGAAAATTTTGGTTAATAACCAGTGACGTAATAACCGTGCAATGCATCAGGCTGAACACTGGAAAACGTGTTCACCATACGCTTACCCTTTACAAAATAACCAGGAAAAATCCAGGTATTCAGGAATGCGCTATGCCAGTTCACCTTTGACTAAAGGAACAAAGCGAACGGCTTCCACGGTATCGATAATAAATTCGCCTCCCCGACGACGCACCCGTTTCAAATACTGGTGCTCATCACCCACAGGCAAGACGAGAATACCGCCTTCATCCAACTGTGCCATTAACGCAGTGGGAATCTCCGGCGGCGCAGCCGTCACAATGATGGCATCAAACGGGGCACGAGCTTGCCAGCCTTGCCAGCCATCGCCATGACGGGTCGAAACATTGTGTAAGTCGAGCTGCTTCAGGCGGCGACGCGCCTGCCATTGCAGCCCTTTGATACGCTCGACGGAGCATACATGGTGCACCAGATGCGCCAGTATCGCCGTCTGGTATCCCGAACCGGTACCTATTTCCAGCACCCGGGATTGCGGCGTCAGTTCCAGTAACTCCGTCATTCGCGCCACCATATAGGGCTGCGAAATCGTCTGTCCCTGGCCAATCGGCAATGCAATGTTTTCCCAGGCTTTGTGTTCAAACGCTTCATCAATGAATTTTTCGCGCGGTACTGCGGCAAGTGCGTTCAGCACCAGCTCATCGCGGATCCCCTGAGCGCGCAATTGTTCAAGAAGGGTGTGTACGCGTCTGCTTACCATTGCGTGTCAACTCCCACGCTTTCTAACCACGTTGAAACAACATCATGCGCGCTGTAGGCGGTTAAATCCACATGCAGCGGCGTTACGGAGACGTAGCCTTCATCGACCGCAGCAAAATCGGTGTCCGGCCCGGCGTCGCATTTATCGCCTGGCGGGCCAATCCAGTACAACGTATTACCACGAGGATCTTGCTGCGGGATCACTTTATCCGCCGGATGACGGGTGCCGCAACGCGTTACACGAATGCCTTTGATTTGATCCAACGGAAGATCCGGTACGTTGATATTCAGAATACGGCCGGTTCGCAGAGGTTCACGACGTAGAGCACGCAAAATAGTACAGGTGATTGCGGCGGCGGTATCGTAATGTTTATGACCATCCAGTGAGACCGCCAGCGCCGGATAACCGAGGTGACGTCCTTCCATCGCCGCAGCGACCGTGCCGGAATAGATGACATCATCACCCAGATTCGGGCCCGCGTTAATTCCTGACACCACAATGTCCGGACGCGGACGCATCAATGCGTTGACCCCGAGATATACGCAGTCCGTTGGCGTCCCCATTTGTACGGCGATATCACCGTTATCAAAGGTAAAAGTGCGAAGCGAAGATTCCAGCGTCAGCGAGTTAGACGCGCCGCTGCGGTTACGATCGGGGGCAACCACCTGTACGTCAGCAAACTCACGCAGGGCTTTTGCCAGCGTTTGTATACCAGGCGCGTGAACCCCATCATCGTTACTCAGCAATATGCGCATAATCACCCAATGTGTTGATAAGTTCCCTTACAACACTGGTGGCAAAACTCCCTGCCGGTAGCCAAAAGCTTAACTCGACGGTTACGTCATCCCACCAGTTCCAGCTTAATTGTTGCGGATACAGCAGCATGGCGCGGCGTGAAGCCTCCACCTTTTCCCGCAACAACAGCGATTGCAGCTCAGTTTCACTGGCGATGGCAGCTTCTTCAAACGCCAGCGCCTCACGCTGGGTTCCCCACTCACCGCTGCCAGGTAACGCAGCTGTAATCATTAATTCTTTATCATCGACGCGGCGTTGTAATTCAGCCTGTTCTTCGGTTGTGGCAACAAACCAGCTGCCGCGCCCCGCTAATTGTAGCGCATCGCCGTCAACAACTTGATTAAAGTCTGTTTTTTTCAAACGTTCGTCGACAATTTGATTAAACAACGTACTGCGGGCTGCCGACAACCAAAAACTGCGTTTATTGCGATCGCGTACCGGTGCATCGCTTTGCGCCCAACGTAGCGCGCCCAGCAGGTTACTGCCGCCAATGCCGAAGCGCTGCGCGCCAAAATAGTTCGGCACACCCTGCTGGCTAATCGCCTGCAGACGCGCTTCAACGTCATCACGATGACTCACTTCACGCAGAACCAGCGTAAACGCGTTACCTTTCAGGGCACCTAACCGCAGCTTACGCTTGTGACGGGCGTATTCCAGCACTTTACAACCTTCTAGCTGAAATGCGCTCAGATCGGGCAGGTCTTTGCCCGGTAGGCGCGCGCACAGCCACTGTTCCGTGACCGCGTGTTTGTCTTTCTGCCCGGCAAAGCTGACTTCACGGGCATGAATTTTCAGGAACTTTGCCAGCGCATCTGCCACAAAACGGGTATTGCAGCCGTTTTTGAGAATACGCACCAGAATATGCTCACCTTCCCCGTCTGGCTCGAAGCCTAAATCTTCGATGACCACAAAGTCTTCCGGGTTTGCTTTCAACAAACCGCTCCCTTGTGGTTTCCCGTGGAGGTAAGTCAGGTTTTCAAACTGTGTCATTTCGTTGCCTTAATGAGGAGCGCCACCGCTTCACAGGCAATCCCTTCCCCACGCCCGGTAAAGCCGAGTTTTTCCGTGGTGGTCGCTTTAACGTTAACGTCATCCATATGGCAGCCGAGATCTTCGGCAATGAACACGCGCATTTGCGGAATATGGGTCAACATCTTTGGTGCCTGGGCAATGATGGTTACATCCACGTTACCCAGGGTATAGCCTTTGGCCTGTATACGACGCCAAGCTTCACGCAGCAGTTCACGGCTGTCCGCCCCTTTAAAGGCCGGATCGGTGTCAGGGAAAAGTTTACCGATATCCCCCAGCGCCGCCGCCCCTAATAACGCGTCGGTCAACGCATGCAGCGCAACATCGCCATCCGAATGCGCCAGTAACCCTTTTTCATACGGAATACGCACGCCACCAATGATAATTGGGCCTACGCCACCAAAGGCGTGTACGTCAAAACCGTGTCCAATTCGCATTATGCATTCTCCTGGTGGATGGTTCGGGTCAAATAGAATTCAGCCAGCGCCAAATCTTCCGGACGGGTCACTTTAATATTATCAGCGCGCCCTTCAACAAGCGCAGGATGATAACCACAATATTCCAGCGCGGAGGCTTCATCGGTGATGGTCGCGCCGTCATTGAGCGCGCGGGTCAGGCAGTCGTGCAACAGCTCGCGGGGGAAAAATTGCGGGGTTAACGCATGCCATAAATCGGTACGCTCCACGGTATGCGCAATGGCGGTTTTACCCGGCTCGGCGCGTTTCATGGTGTCGCGTACCGGCGCGGCAAGGATGCCTCCCGTACGACTGGTTTCACTGAGGGCGAGCAGGCGGGCGAGATCGTCCTGATGCAGACAAGGTCTGGCGGCGTCATGTACCAGCACCCACTGCGCTTCGCCGACGGCCTGCAGCCCGGCGAGCACGGAGTCTGCGCGCTCATTGCCGCCATCGACGACCGTAATCTGCGGATGTTGCGCCAAAGGCAGTTGTGCAAAGCGGCTGTCGCCGGGGCTGATCGCAATGACAACACGCGTCACCCGGGGATGCGCCAATAGCGCATGAACCGAGTGTTCAAGAATGGTTTTATCACCGATTGAGAGGTACTGCTTCGGACATTCCGTTTGCATCCGACGGCCAAATCCGGCAGCCGGCACCACGGCGCAAACGTCCAAAAAAGTGGCTGCCATGTTAAATCCTTGGCTGTTTATCGATTGTTTTGCCCCGTCGTCTGAGCGCGCTTAGACGCATCGGGCACCAGACGGAAAAAGGTTTCGCCCGGTTTAGTCATACTCAGTTCGTTGCGAGCACGCTCTTCAATGGCTTCCTGGCCGCCATTAAGATCGTCAATTTCGGCAAAAAGCTGATCGTTACGCGCTTTGAGCTTCGCATTTGTATCTTGCTGCGCGACGACGTCATCATTGACGCGGCTATAGTCGTGTAAGCCGTTCTTACCGAACCACAGTGAATACTGCAGCCAGACCAGTAAAGCCAGCAACAGCAGCGTTAGTTTACCCATCCTGCCCCCTGAAAAACGGCGCCATCATCCCATAACTTCCTCTGAGACTCTACTCAGAGGGCGGGAATGCCGCGACAACGCGGGCAAATGTACCACATTTATCCCCCGATCCGCACACCTCGAACAGGGAGAACATAATCTAATTGTTGGTTACGGTTTGAATTATGACCAGCCGCAGCAGTCATCAAAAAAGAAGAGAAGCGACCTACCCCAGCAACCACATGAACAAAGCGCCAAACATCGCGCCGACGGTTAACAAGGTTGAGATAATACTGAACAGCAGTTTGCCCTTCATCAGTGAATGTAGGGCAATGCCTACCACCACGGCAACGGGCATGAGCGCCAGAAAGAAGGGCCAGGTATAAAGAAAGAAAAACAGCGTGTTAGAGCCATAAATGAGGAAAGGGAAACCCAACGCCAGCAGCCACGACACGAAACCGACCACGGCCCCGGATAGCGACCAGGTGGTTTCGTCTTCGACGGTGAACGTATCTGACGTTGTGATAGTAATGTTATGGCTATTACGCATATGAAATCCTGTGACCTTGACGAGCCAGGCACGCAAGCCCGGTAGTGTCTCAGGATCTGATCATATCGCCCTCTCTCAGTAGATCTAATAATTGGCGGACTAAATTTGTTACTAATTGTTCACCATCCAGGTGAATTTCTGGTGATTCTGGCGCTTCATAAACCGAGTCAATGCCGGTGAAATGACGTAACTCACCCGCCCGCGCTTTTTTGTACAAGCCTTTTGGATCGCGCGCTTCGCAGGTGGCCAGCGGGGTATCCACAAAGACTTCGATAAAGCGCCCGCTCCCGACGCGTTCACGTACCGCCTGTCTCTCGGCGCGATGCGGGGAAATAAACGCCGTCAACACCACCAGTCCGGCATCGACCATCAGATTGGCGACTTCCCCCACCCGACGGATGTTCTCTTTGCGATCGGCTTCGCTAAAGCCGAGATCGCTGCACAAGCCGTGGCGTACGTTGTCGCCATCCAACAGATATGTACTCACACCGCGTTGATGCAGCGCCTCTTCCAGCGCCCCCGCCACCGTGGATTTACCCGAGCCGGAAAGCCCGGTAAACCACAGAACGACACCACGGTGACCGTGGTGTTGCTCGCGCTGTTGCGGTGTTACGGGATGCGCATGCCAGACGACGTTTTCGTCATGCAGCGCCATTATTGGCCTCCCAGCAAATCACGCGCACCCCAGTGCGGGAAGTGACGGCGAACCAATGCATTCAGTTCCAGCTCAAACGCGCTGAATTCAGACGGCGTTGAGACAGATTCTGCGAGCGGTTGGCGTACCATACCCGCCCCGACGGTCACATTACTCAGGCGATCTATAATAATCAGCCCTCCGGTCACCGGGTTTTGCTGATAGCTCTCCAGGGCCAGGGGTTCATCGAAGGTGAAATTCACCAGGCCGATGCCGTTCAGCGGCAGATTTTCAACCTCGCGCTGGGTCAGATTATTGATATCAACCTGATATTGAACATGATCAACACGGGCGCGGGTCTTTTTCCCGGCAATCTTAATATCATAACTCTGCCCCGCCGACAGCGGCTGCTCCGCCATCCAGACCACATCAATGGCGGCACGCTGCACCGCAGGTAATGCTTCGCTGGCATCAAGCAGCAGGTCGCCGCGACTGATGTCGATTTCATCCTTCAGCACCAGGGTGATGGCTTCACCCGCATGGGCCTGTGGCAAATCGCCGTCAAAGGTCACAATGCGCGCCACGCTGGATTCAACGCCGGAGGGCAGCACTTTGATTCGCTGGCCAACCTTCACGGTGCCAGACGCGAGCGTTCCGGCGTAACCGCGAAAATCCAGATTCGGGCGGTTCACATACTGCACCGGGAAACGCATCGGCTGGCTATCGACCACGCGCTGAATTTCGACAGTTTCCAGCATTTCCAACAGCGTCGGACCACTGTACCACCGCATGTTCACGCTCTGAGACGCCACGTTATCGCCTTCCAGCGCAGAGAGCGGGACAAAACGAATATCCAGATTCCCCGGCAACTGTTCGGCAAACGTCAGGTAATCTTCGCGAATACGGACAAATGTCTCTTCGCTGAAATCCACCAGATCCATTTTGTTGATCGCGACCACCAGGTGTTTGATCCCAAGCAGCGTAGAGATGAAACTGTGGCGACGGGTCTGATCCAACACCCCTTTACGGGCATCGATCAGTAAGATCGCCAGATCGCAGGTTGAGGCGCCTGTCGCCATATTACGGGTGTACTGCTCATGGCCCGGGGTATCGGCAATGATAAATTTACGTTTCTCGGTAGAGAAATAGCGGTAGGCCACGTCAATCGTGATCCCCTGCTCGCGTTCGGCCTGCAGGCCATCCACCAGCAGCGCCAGATCGAGTTTCTCGCCCTGCGTACCGTGACGTTTGCTGTCATTGTGCAGCGAAGAAAGCTGATCTTCGTAAATCTGGCGCGTATCGTGCAGCAAGCGGCCAATCAGCGTACTTTTACCGTCGTCCACGCTACCGCAGGTTAAAAAGCGCAGCAGACTTTTATGTTGTTGGGCGACCATCCAGGCTTCGACGCCGCCTTCATTAGCGATTTGTTGGGCAAGTGCGATGTTCATAGCGGCTCCTTAGAAATACCCCTGACGTTTCTTCAGCTCCATGGAGCCCGCCTGGTCGCGGTCGATTACGCGCCCCTGACGTTCACTGGTGGTTGAAACCAGCATCTCTTCGATGATCTCCGGCAACGTTTGCGCATTCGACTCCACCGCGCCGGTCAGCGGCCAGCAGCCCAAAGTACGGAAACGCACCATCCGCTTTTTAATCACTTCGCCAGGCTGCAGATCGATCCGATTGTCATCGATCATCATCAGCATACCGTCACGCTCCAGCACCGGGCGTTCAGCCGCCAGATACAGCGGGACGATCTCAATATTTTCCAGCCAGATGTACTGCCAGATATCCTGTTCGGTCCAGTTGGAGAGCGGAAAAACGCGAATGCTTTCGCCTTTGTTTATCTGCCCGTTGTAGTTGTGCCACAGTTCCGGACGCTGGTTCTTCGGGTCCCAACGATGAAAACGGTCGCGGAAGGAATAGATACGTTCTTTGGCGCGGGATTTCTCTTCATCACGGCGTGCGCCGCCAAAAGCGGCATCAAAGCCGTATTTATTCAGCGCCTGTTTCAGCCCTTCGGTCTTCATGATGTCGGTATGTTTCGCGCTACCGTGGACGAAGGGGTTTATCCCCATCGCCACCCCTTCCGGGTTTTTGTGGACCAGCAATTCGCAGCCGTAGGTTTTGGCGGTACGGTCACGAAATTCATACATCTCGCGAAATTTCCAGCCCGTATCAACATGCAGCAGCGGGAACGGCAGCGAGCCTGGATAAAACGCTTTACGCGCCAGATGCAGCATCACGCTGGAATCTTTACCGATGGAATACATCATCACCGGATTAGAGAATTCGGCGGCCACCTCGCGAATGATATGGATGCTTTCCGCTTCCAGTTGCCGCAGGTGGGTGAGTCGTTTTTGGTCCATAACCGTTCCTTAAGCCAGATTTATAACAGAAGAACCGAAGCCTTCTGCGTCTGTTGTGTGTTGAAACCAGGCGAGCGTGTCGTGAAGTTGCACGACTTCCCCTACGACGATCAGAGAGGGCATAGGGGCGTCTTTCGCAAGGTGTGCAAGGTTGTGTAGTGTGCCGGTCGCAACGTGCTGATCGACGCGCGTTCCGCGAGAAATCACCGCCACCGGCGTTGTCGCATCGCGACCGTGTTGAATGAGTTGTTCGCTGATTTCCGCCGCTTTCATCGTGCCCATATAGATAGCAAGCGTCTGTCGGCTCTGGGCCAGATGCGCCCAATCAAAAGGGGTGCTGTCAGCCTTGTAGTGCCCCGTCACAAACGTCACGCTCTGGGCGTAATCGCGATGGGTGAGCGGAATACCGGCATATGCAGTGACGGCGGATGCCGCCGTGATCCCCGGAACCACCTGAAACGGCACACCCGCTTCGGCGGCCGCCTGAAGTTCCTCACCACCGCGCCCAAAAATGAACGGATCGCCCCCTTTGAGACGGACAACGGTTTTGCCCGCCTTCGCTGCCGCAATCAGCATCTGATTGGTTTCGTGCTGCGGCACGGCGTGTTCACCCGCCCGTTTACCCACGCAGATCTGTTCAGCATCGCGACGAATCAGCTCCCGCACGCCGTCGCTCACCAGGTGGTCATAGAACACCACGTCGGCATCCTGCAGTACCTGTAAGCCGCGCAGGGTCAGCAACCCGGCATCTCCCGGCCCGGCGCCCACCAGAATCAGTTCCCCGGCGCTACTGCCTGGGTTATCCAGTTCATCTTCCAGAATCTGCTGCGCGGCAGATTCATTACCGGCATGCATCAGGCTGGCAAAGCGGCCACGGAAAACACGCTCCCAGAAACGGCGGCGTTCGGTCACGCTGGTCAGACGCGTTTTCAGATGGTTACGCCAGTAGCTGGCTTTTTCCGCCATCCGTCCCAGGCTCGTCGGTAGCAACGCTTCGATTTTTTCCCGCAGCACGCGCGTCAGAACCGGCGCGGTACCACCGGAGGAGATCGCCACTAACAACGGTGAACGATCGACAATCGACGGGAAGATAAATGAGCATTCCGGCGGATCATCCACCACGTTGACCAGGCGATGGCGGGCTTGTGCGGCCCTGGAGATCCGTTGGTTGAGTTCACGGTCACGGGTGGCGGCAACGACCAGCACCACGCTGTCGATTTGCGATTCCACAAAATCCGCGTCGCTGACTACCTGCACCTGCGCACCCGCACGATGCAAGAATGCGACGTTGCGATCGGCAATCTCACCCGTCCCCACCACCAGGACGGGTCTCTCTTTTATCGCAACAAATAAGGGCAAATAGTTCACAAGTTACAACTCGCTACCAATCAGGAATAGAGTGACTATAGGGAGCGCAAGGGAACGAATGAAATTACGAATTGGAATGAGTAGTTCCTCAAAAGAATAACGATTTGAGAAAGCAAATATCAAAAAGTGCTTAACCCACCGAAATTCGGGCATTTCGGAGCAAATGAAATTGTCTTACTTCTGTCACGGTTTCATACTAGGCGGGTAAAAATTTCTGCTTTGCATTTAAGGACTCACTATGTTTTCCGCATTGCGCCACCGTACCGCTGCCCTGGCGCTCGGCGTATGCTTTATCCTTCCCGCACACGCGACGTCGCCGAACACTGGCACTATTGCAAATACCCAGGCTCGACATATTGCGACTTTTTTTCCGGGACGAATGACCGGTTCTCCCGCGGAAATGCTGTCTGCCGATTATCTTCGTCAGCAATTTGAACAGATGGGATATCGCAGTGATATTCGGACGTTTAACAGTCGTTATATTTATACCGCCAGGGACAATCGCAAAAACTGGCATAACATTACGGGCAGTACTGTTATTGCCGCGCATGAAGGTAAAGTGCCACAGCAGATTATTATTATGGCGCACCTGGATACCTACGCACCGCAAAGCGATGCGGACTCCGATGCCAATCTTGGCGGGCTGACGTTACAGGGCATTGACGATAACGCAGCAGGGTTGGGCGTCATGCTGGAACTGGCGGAAAGACTGAAAGATGTTCCCACCGAATACAGCATCCGCTTTATCGCCACCAGCGGCGAAGAAGAGGGAAAACTGGGTGCCGAAAACCTGCTTAAGCGGATGAGCGCCACCGAGAAGAAAAATACGCTGCTGGTTATCAATCTCGATAACCTGATCGTCGGCGATAAGCTCTACTTTAATAGCGGGCAAAAAACGCCGGAAGCGGTGCGTAAACTGACGCGCGATCGCGCCCTGGCCATCGCCCGTCATCATGGCATCGCCGCCAGTTCCAACCCCGGTTTTAACAAGAATTATCCAAAAGGAACGGGATGCTGCAACGATGCAGAGGTTTTCGATAAAGCGGGGATTGCGGTGCTCTCTGTTGAAGCCACTAACTGGAACCTGGGTAAAAAAGACGGTTATCAGCAACGCGCGAAAACCGCCTCTTTCCCTGCCGGAAATAGCTGGCACAACGTGCGGCTGGATAACCAGCAGCATATCGACAAGGCGCTGCCTGGACGCATTGAGCATCGTAGCCGTGACGTGGTTCGCATCATGCTGCCGCTGGTGAAAGAGCTGGCAAAAGCAGAGAAAGCCTAGCGGTTCACAGATTAAAAAAACGCCCCCGGCCTTGCGGCAGGAGGCGTTAATTGCATTGGGAAAACTCAACCTTCGTGCAGCCCGCACTCGCGCTTGAGTCCGAAGAAACGGGTTTCCTCTTCGGCCATTCCGGGTTCCCATTTGCGGGTCGTGTGAGTGTCACCAACCGACAGATACCCCTGATCCCACAACGGGTGATATTTCAGGCCATGTTTTTGCAGGTACTGATAAACCGTACGGTTGTCCCAGTCGATAATCGGCAGCACTTTAAAGATCCCACGCTGAATCGCCAACACGGGCAGATGCGCGCGACTGCCGGACTGCTCCCGGCGTAGGCCAGCAAACCAGGTTTGTGCGTTAAGATCGTTTAACGCCCGATTCATCGGTTCGACTTTGTTGATCTCATTGTATTTTTCAATACCTTCAACGCCCTGCTCCCACAGCTTACCGTAGCGCGCTTCCTGCCATGCGGCGCTCTCCGTCGCGCGATAAACCTTCAGGTTCAGCCTGAGCTTGTCTGCTAACTCGTCTATAAACTGGTAGGTTTCCGGGAACAGATAGCCGGTATCGGTGAGGATCACCGGGATATCCGGGCGGATCTGATTGACCAGATGCAGGCTGACTGCCGCCTGGATGCCGAAGCTGGAAGAGAGCACATATTCGCCGGGCAGATTTTCCAGCGCCCACGCCACGCGCCCTTCAGCGTCCCGTTTTTCCAGCTGGCTGTTGATTTCCGCCAGCGCCATCACCCGCTCAACTTTCGGCAGCGCGTTCAACGCCTGTAAATCGAATACGGACATAGGTTCCTCACTGTTTGCTTTGCCTGATGGCGCTACGCTTATCAGGCCTACAAAATCCGTAGGCCGGATAAGGCGTTCACGCCGCCATCCGGCAATGAGACGTTATTCCCAGAAATCGCGGGCCGGATCGAGCACCGGGCGAATGATGCCCGCACGCACGGTAAAATCACCGAAGCCTTCACCCGCTTCACGCTCTTTCACCCAGCGCCCAATCAGTTCATCGAGAGAGGCCAGAATCTCCGGCTCGGTGATATTCTCTTTGAACATCCGCGGGATGCGCGTCCCGATGCGATTACCGCCCAGGTGCAGGTTGTAACGCCCTGGCGCTTTCCCGACCAGGCCGACTTCTGCCAGCATGGCGCGACCGCAACCGTTCGGACACCCCGTCACACGCATCACAATATGTTCGTCGCTGACGCCGTGCTTCGCCATCAGCGTGTCGATATTATCGATAAACGTCGGCAGGAAACGCTCTGCTTCCGCCATCGCCAGCGGACAGGTCGGGAACGACACGCAGGCCATTGAGTTTTCGCGCTGCGGCGTGACTGAGTCCATCAGACCGCTGTCGCGCGCCAGTTTTTCGATCTTCGCTTTCTGGCTCTCTGGCACCCCGGCGATGATCAGATTCTGGTTGGCGGTAATACGAAACTCGCCTTTGTGGATCTTCGAGATCTCCAGCAGACCGGTTTTCAGCGGACGCCCCGGATAATCCAGAATACGACCGTTCTCAATAAACAGCGTCAGATGCCATTTATTGTCGATGCCTTTCACCCAACCGATGCGATCGCCACGTCCGGTAAATTCATAGGGGCGGATTGGCGCAAATTTAATGCCCGCGCGACGCTCCACCTCTTCTTTGAACGTCTCAACGCCGACGCGCTCCAGCGTGTATTTGGTTTTCGCATTTTTACGGTCGGTACGGTTGCCCCAGTCGCGCTGGGTAGTGACCACCGCTTCCGCCACCGCCAGCGTGTGCTCCAGCGGAATATAGCCAAACTCGCTCGCCGTACGGGCGTAGGTTTTTTTATTGCCGTGTTCGATGGAAAGTCCACCGCCCACCAGCAGGTTAAAGCCCACCAGTTTGCCGTTTTCGGCAATCGCCACGAAGTTCATGTCGTTGGCGTGTAGATCGATATCGTTCTGCGGCGGGATCACTACTGTGGTTTTGAACTTACGCGGCAGATAGGTCTGACCGAGGATCGGTTCTTCATCGGTGGTCGCAACCTTCTCCTGATCGAGCCAGATCTCCGCATAGGCGCGGGTGCGCGGCAGCAGATGCTCAGAGATCTTTTTCGCCCATTCGTAGGCTTCAGCGTGCAGTTCGGACTCGTACGGGTTCGACGTGCAGAGCACGTTACGGTTCATGTCGTTGGCGGTTGCCAGCGCGTCCAGGCCCACGGAGTGCAGCATCTGGTGCACCGGCTTGACATTCTTCTTCAAAATGCCGTGGAACTGGAAAGTCTGACGGTTAGTCAGACGAATGCTGCCGTAGATCGTGTTGTCATGGGCGAATTTATCAATCGCCTGCCACTGTTTGGTGGTGATCACCCCACCTGGCAGACGGCAGCGCAGCAGCATCGCATGACGCGGCTCCAGCTTCTGTTCGGCACGCTCGGCGCGGATATCACGATCATCCTGCTGATACATGCCGTGGAAGCGGATCAGCAGGAAGTTGTCGCCTTTGAAACCGCCGGTAAGCGTGTCATTCAAATCTTCTGCAATGGTGCCGCGCAGGTAGTTGCTTTCCAGCTTCATGCGCTCGGCGTCCGTCAGTTTGCCTTCGACCACTAAAGGCCCAGGGTGTTTTTCGCTCATTAGTAGACATCTCGCTGATAACGGCGCTCAACGCGCAGCTCACTTAAAAATTCATCCGCTGCTTCGGCGTCCATACCGCCGAATTCAGCAATCACGTCCAGCAAAGCCTGTTCAACGTCTTTCGCCATGCGATTAGCGTCGCCGCAGACATAAAGGTGGGCACCATCATTGATCCAGCGCCACAGTTCCGCGCCCTGTTCGCGCAGTTTGTCTTGTACGTATATTTTTTGTTTTTGGTCGCGTGACCAGGCCAGATCGATGCGGTTTAGCACGCCCTCTTTGACGTAGCGCTGCCATTCGACCTGGTAAAGGAAATCTTCCGTAAAGTGCGGGTTGCCGAAGAAGAGCCAGTTTTTGCCCGGCGCTTCATCTGCCGCACGCTGCTGCATAAAGGCGCGGAACGGCGCGATACCGGTACCCGGGCCAATCATAATGACCGGTGTTTCCGGATTGGCTGGCAGACGGAAGTTGTCGTTGTGTTCGATAAACACGCGCACTTCACCTTCTTCCTCTACGCGATCGGCGAGGAAGCTGGAGGCGCCACCGGCACGGGCACGGCCTTCGATGTCATAGCGCACCACACCAACGGTAACATGGACTTCGCTCTCCACCTCCGCCTGCGACGAGGCGATGGAGTATAAACGCGGCGTCAGCGGACGCAGCAGACCGGCTAACACTTCGGCGTCCAGCTGCGCCGGAGAGAAGCGCACCATATCGACAATCGGGGTGGTCGCGGCGTACTGCTGCAACTTCGCTTTATCGCCCACCAGCGGCAGCAGCGATTCACTGCGCGTCAGCGTGGCATAGTTTTCAACGATATTGGCGGTGTTGACCGTCAGTTCAAAATGCCACGCCAGTGCGTCTGAAAGCGGCAGAATTTTGCCCTCGACGGTGACGGGTTCATCCCCTTTCAGCCACAGCAGCTCAACCATCTCTTTGACCAGCGCCGAATCGTTTTGATACCAGACGCCCAGCGCATCACCAGGCTGATAACGCAGACCAGAATCGCCTAAATCGATTTCGATATGGCGCACGTCTTTTTCAGAATCACGACCAGTAATTTTCTGATTAACGGAAAGGCTCGCAGTAAGCGGCGCTTCTTTGGTATACGGGCTGCTATGAATTTCGTTGACCGCCCCTGTCGCAACCAACAGTGAAGGTGTGGCAACCGGTGCACGCGCTTTCAGCACCTCTATTACCCGTGCGCGCCACTCGCTTGCGGCTGGCTGGTATTCCACATCGGCATCAACCCTGTCCAGCAAGCGCTCTGCGCCCAGTTCCGCCAGTTTGCTGTCGAAATCTTTACCAGACTGGCAGAAAAACTCATACGAGGTATCGCCGAGACCAAAGACCGCAAACGCGGTGCCGTCGAGTTTTGGCGCTTTTTTCGAGAACAGGAATTTATGCAGTGCGACGGCTTCTTCTGCCGGCTCCCCTTCCCCCTGGGTCGACGCGACAACGATCAGCAGTTTTTCATTGGCGATCTGTTTGAATTTGTAGTCGCCCGCGTTGACCAACGTGACGCTGAGTTTTGCCGCCAGCAGATCGTCGCGCAGGGCTTCGGCCACACGGCGCGCATTGCCGGTTTGCGATGCGCAAAGCAACGTGATGCCCGGCATTTCAGCCGCAGGCGCGGGTGCCGCAGCCGTCGAACCGGGTTGCTGATTCAGCATGCCCCAGAAATAGCCGGAAACCCACGCAAGCTGCGTAGGCGTAAGATCGGTCGCGGCCGCCTGAAGGCGTGCCAGTTGCTCCGGGTTCAGCGGAAGCAAAGCGGAAGGTGGGGCCTGTGTCGTCATGCGTCGTTATGTTCCAGTAAGCTATGCGGATTTAAGCAATAAAACCCAAACTGATGATAAGGTTAACGGCGAGGATAGTAACAATTAAAGAAGGGATGGAAATAACAAATAACCAAATGGACTAACCTGTTTTAACTATACTTATTAACAGCAAAAACGATTATCTAATTCCATGAAATTAAAGAAAATAAAAAAGTTAATCGGGATAAATAGCGTAATCAGCGGCTGAGCGCCGTTTTAGTTAATGATAAAAAATGTACTTTCCGGTACCCTACGGCGGTTTTTCGTATCATTGAGAGCTAATCATGACCACCACCCTGTTTAAAGATTTCACCTTCGAAGCCGCCCACCGCCTGCCGCATGTACCGGCCGGGCATAAATGTGGCCGTCTGCACGGTCATTCGTTCATGGTGCGACTCGAAATTACCGGTGAAGTCGATCCGCACACAGGTTGGATCATCGATTTCGCCGAACTCAAAGCGGCGTTCAAACCGACCTACGATCGTCTGGATCACTACTATCTGAACGATATCCCTGGTCTGGAGAATCCGACCAGCGAAGTGCTGGCGCACTGGATTTGGGACCAGGTTAAACCTGTCGTCCCTCTGCTAAGCGCGGTGATGGTGAAAGAAACCTGCACAGCGGGCTGCATTTATCGCGGCGAGTGATTTTTGCTTTTTGCCGGGTGGCGGCTTCGCCTTACCCGGCCTACAAAACCCGTCGTCCTTTTAGGCCGGATAAGCGCAGCGCCATCCGGCTTTTAAGTCACGCGATATTCAGATATTTGTGCGTCTGCATGGAGAGACGCCAGTTGCGGGCGATACAGGTTTCAATGCACAGACGCGTCGCGTCTTCTTTCTGACTGATAGGCTGCAGAGCAATAATGCGCGGTTTATCATCGGTCAATGTGGCCAGCAGTTCATCCAGCGCTTCGATATCGCGAACCCGCCCAACCGGATGCTTGATTTCATTGGCTCGCTCCAGCGCCTGTGAGAGCACGTCATAGCCACCACGCATATTCACTTTCGGAGAAACCGTCACCCAGGTGTTGGTCGAACAGCGGACTTCGTGGGTGCCGCTGGTCTCAATCTGGCAGCTGAAACCGTTCTTTTCCAGTAACTCGGTGAGCGGCATCAAATCATGAATGCAGGGTTCACCGCCGGTAATCACCACATGACGTGCGGTATAACCCTGTCGGCCAATTACCGCCAGCAGATCTTCGCTGCTCGCCGCGCCCCATTTGTCGCTCTCTTTGGTTTTCGCCAGGATGCTATACAGGGAAACTTCCCGATCCTCAAGCTTATCCCAGGTGTGTTTGGTGTCGCACCAGGCACAGCCAACCGGGCATCCCTGTAAACGAATAAAAATGGCGGGGACACCGGTAAAATAACCCTCACCTTGCAGGGTCTGGAACATCTCGTTAATCGGGTACTGCATAATCATCTCAATGTGGGGATAAACGATAATTATCGCAGATCCCCGCCAAAGTATCATGCCCCATCGGTGCTTTAGGCTGTGATTGCCGCAATAAAGCGCTCTGTGATCTGCTGCGGACGAGTGATCGCACCACCCACCACAACGGTATGTGCGCCTAACGCAAGACAGCGCGCTGCCAGCTCCGGCGTCTCGACATTCCCTTCCGCCACCACCGGAACCGTCACGGCTGCCAGCACATCGCGTAAAAAGCCGCAGTCATTCTCCGGTAAGCGGTGGCCTGCCGTCTCTGCGGTGTAGCCATAGAGCGTGGTCCCTACGCAGTCGAACCCCAGTGCCTGCGCCGTGACCGCCTCTTCTACGCTGGCAATATCCGCCATCAGTAAAACTGCCGGATAGCGGGAACGGATCTGCGCAACCAGCGCTTCCAGCGTTTGACCCTGCGGGCGAGGGCGCGCTGTGGCGTCGAGAGCAATAATTTCCGGTCCCACGCTCATCAGCTCATCCACTTCTTTCATCGTGGCAGTAATAAATACCTCGCTGTCCGGGTAATCACGCTTGATGATGCCAATCACCGGTAAAGAAACCTGCTGTTTGATGGCGGCGATATCCACCACGCTATTTGCGCGGATCGCCACCGCTCCGCCTTGTGCTGCCGCCAGCGCCATGCGCGACATAATAAACGGGCTGTGTAAGGGTTCATGTTCCAGCGCCTGGCAGGAGACGACTAACTTGCCTTTCAGGTTATCCAGTACAGTTTTCATTGCGATAATGTCTCTTCAATTTCATTTTTGATGATCGTGACGTGCGGGCCATAAATGACCTGGACCCCGTTACCACGCAGGATGACGCCACGCGCGCCGGTCGCTTTCAATGCCGCTTCATCCACCTTTGCGCCCTCTTTGACCGTGACGCGCAAACGCGTTGCACAGCAGTCCACCTCTTCAAGGTTGTCTTTGCCGCCCAATCCGGCAATCACTGCCGCCGCGCGTTCGCTTTGCGGGAGCACACTTTCTACTGTTGTCTCTTTCTCACGCCCCGGCGTCAGAAAACCAAAGCGGTTAATCAGGTAGCGGAACGTAAAGTAGTACAGGAAGAACCACGGTACACCGACCAGCGGTACATACATCCAGTGGGTTTTGGCCTCGCCCTGCAGCACGCCAAAGAGAATGAAATCGATAAACCCGCCAGAGAACGTCTGGCCGATCGTGATATGCAGAATATGCGCGATCATAAACGCCAGCCCGTCGAAGAAGGCATGAATGACATACAGAACCGGCGCCACAAACAGGAAGGAGAACTCAATCGGTTCGGTGATCCCCGTCAGGAAAGAGGTCAGCGCGGCAGACAACAGCAACCCGGCAACCCGTTTCTTGTTCTCAGCGTTTGCCGTGTGATACATCGCCAGACACGCGCCAATCAGGCCGAACATCATGGTGATAAAGCGACCGGACATAAAACGCGAAGTGCCGATGTAAAACTGTTGAACAGCAGGGTCGGCAAGCTGGGCGAAGAAAATACGCTGCGTACCTTCAACCAGTTGACCATTGACGATTTCACTTCCCCCCAGCGCCGTCGTCCAGAAGGGCAGATAGAAGATATGGTGCAGGCCAAACGGACCGAGCATACGCAGAATAAAGCCGTACAGAAACGTCCCCAGATACCCTGTCGCATCCACCAGGCCACCCAGACCAAAAATCAGTTTCTGGAAATGCGGCCACACCACGGTCATCGCCGCGCCAACCAGAATCGCCGCCAGCGAACTGATGATTGGCACAAAACGTGAGCCGCCAAAGAAGCCCAGGAACTGCGGCAATGCAATTTTGTTGAAGCGCTGATGCAGAACGCAGGTCACCAGACCAATCACCACGCCGCCGAAGACCCCCGTTTCCAGGGTCTGGATACCCAGCGTCATCCCCTGCCCGACCGCGCCAGGATTCTCGAGCGCCAGCGTACCGGTCAGGATCAGCAAGGCGTTGATCGTGGCGTTCATCACTAAAAATGCCAGCAGCGCCGCAAGCCCGGCCGTACCTTTATCGGTTTTCGCCAGCCCGACCGCTACCCCAACAGCAAACAGCACCGAGAGGTTGGCAAATACAATCGAGCCCGCGCTGCTCATGATCGTAAAAATGGCCTGTAACCAGCCGATATCCAAAAACGGATAGGCTGTTATGGTGTTCGGATTCGAGAGCGCGCCACCGATCCCCAATAACAAGCCCGCGGCAGGCAACACCGCAATCGGCAGCATGAACGATTTACCGAATCGTTGCGCCTTTTCAAACCAGGCACCCGAGGAGGCACCGCTGAATATTTGCATCATTTTTTCACTTCCCCATCAATCGATGAAAATTTTTACCACACAAATATATAAAAGTGAAAATTATCACCAAAAATCCAGGAAGCGGATCATACTTTTTTAAAATAACTGGCATCGCCCCCCTGCTTTCCGCCACACTAGCCGCAGAGAAACGCATTAAGGATCTTGCATGTCAGAAAATGAAAATCTGCTGCTGAGGCTGCGCCAGGGGGTTTCCGGATACAGCCCGACTCAGCAAAAGCTGGGAGAGTTTGTCCTGAACGATCCGGCAAAAGTGCTCTACCTGACGATTACCGAACTGGCCCGGGAAAGTGATACCAGTGAAGCAAGCGTCACGCGCTTATGCCGCACGCTGGGATGTAAAGGCTATAACGAATTTAAGATGGCGCTGGCGCTGGATATCCAGCAGGGGCAACCCGTTCAGCAGAGTGGCGATGAGATTGATAACGTCGTCAATGAGTCTGTGCAGGCATTGCAGGACACGGCAAAATTACTCGACAGAGCGATGCTGGAAAAAGCCGCGCTGGCGCTGCATCAAGCGCACGCTGTGCAGATCTACGGCGTGGCCGCCAGTGCAATTCTTGGGGAGTATTTGCATTACAAACTCCTGCGACTCGGTAAACCTGCGCAGCTGTTCAGCGACATGCATCGTGCCGCCATGAATGCTACAGCGCTTTCAAAAGAGACGCTGGTGGTGGCGATCTCCAGTTCAGGCTCGACCCGCGATTTACTGCATGTGGTTAAGCTTGCCCGCAAGCGTGGCGTTCCGGTGTTGGTGCTGAGTAATACGCCGCGTAGCCCGCTGGGTTCATTGAGTGATTTCCAACTGGTGGCCGCCAAACCGGAAGGGCCGCTGAGCGCCGGGGCGTTGAATGCCAAAGTCGGGGTAATGCTGTTAGTTGAACTGCTCACAACATCGCTGATTGCACTGGACGAGGGTTACAGCAATGTAAGCCAACAAACGGCCAGCGCGACGCTACCGCTGCTGCTGTAGCGCAGGCATAAAAAAACCCGCCGAGGCGGGTTTTTTCTTAAGAGGTAAGGTTCAGATTACTGACCTTTGATCTCTTTACGACCGTTGTACGGTGCTTTTTCACCCAGCGCTTCTTCGATACGAATCAGCTGGTTGTACTTAGCAACACGGTCAGAACGGCTCATAGAACCGGTTTTGATCTGGCCTGCAGCGGTACCAACAGCCAGGTCAGCGATGGTCGCATCTTCAGTTTCGCCAGAACGGTGAGAGATAACTGCAGTGTAGCCAGCGTCTTTCGCCATTTTGATCGCAGCCAGAGTTTCGGTCAGAGAACCGATCTGGTTGAATTTGATCAGAATGGAGTTAGCGATACCGTTGTCGATACCACGTTTCAGGATTTTGGTGTTAGTTACGAACAGGTCGTCACCAACTAACTGAAGTTTGTCGCCCATAACTTTAGTCTGGTATGCGAAACCATCCCAGTCAGACTCGTCCAGACCGTCTTCGATGGAAACGATCGGGTACTGTTTAGTCAGGTCTTCCAGGAAGTGGGTAAATTCTTCAGAGGTGAAAGATTTGTTGCCTTCGCCAGCCAGAACGTATTTACCGTCTTTGTAGAATTCAGACGCTGCACAGTCCATCGCCAGAGTGATGTCGGTGCCCAGCTCGTAACCTGCAGCTTTAACCGCTTCAGCAATAACAGCCAGCGCTTCTGCGTTGGAACCCAGGTTCGGCGCGTAGCCACCTTCGTCACCAACAGCAGTACCCATGCCTTTAGATTTCAGAACTTTAGCCAGGGTGTGGAACACTTCAGAACCCATACGGATGGCTTCTTTCAGCGTTTTCGCGCCAACAGGCTGAATCATGAACTCTTGGATATCAACGTTGTTGTCAGCGTGCTCACCACCGTTGATGATGTTCATCATCGGAACCGGCATAGAGTATTTGCCCGGAGTACCGTTCAGCTCAGCGATGTGCTCGTACAGCGGCATGCCTTTAGCGGCAGCAGCAGCTTTGGCGTTAGCCAGAGACACAGCCAGGATTGCGTTCGCACCGAAGTTGGATTTGTTTTCAGTACCGTCCAGGTCGATCATGATCTTGTCGATGCCGGCCTGATCTTTGGCGTCTTTGCCAAGGAGTGCCTGAGCGATCGGGCCGTTAACCGCGCCAACAGCTTTGGTTACGCCTTTACCCAGGAAACGGGATTTGTCGCCATCGCGCAGTTCCAGCGCTTCGCGGGAACCAGTAGAAGCACCTGACGGAGCAGCTGCCATACCTACGAAACCACCCTCCAGGTGTACTTCGGCTTCAACAGTCGGGTTACCACGGGAGTCGATGATTTCACGACCGATGACTTTAACGATTTTGGACATTAGATTTTCCTCAGTACAAGTTAAACTAAAACTCCAGACAAACAACGCGTACCTAAGGTACGCGTTGCCGTTCTAACTTTTTACTTCTTACTTCGCCTGACGCTTCTGATGCTCGCTGGCGGCTTTCACAAAGCCCGCAAACAGCGGATGGCCATCACGTGGCGTGGAAGTAAATTCCGGATGGAACTGACAGGCCACGAACCACGGATGATTCGGTACCTCAATGATCTCGACCAACTGATCATCACCGGAACGGCCTGCAACGCGCAGACCCGCAGCTTCAATTTGTTTCAACAGCATATTGTTGACTTCGTAGCGGTGGCGATGGCGTTCAACAATCGTCGGCGTACCGTACAGCTTACGCACCAGACTCTCGTCGTCCAACTGACACTGCTGCGCGCCAAGGCGCATCGTGCCGCCCAGATCGCTCTTTTCGGTACGGACTTCAACGTTGCCGTCTTCGTCACGCCATTCGGTAATCAGGGCCACCACCGGGTACTTACAGTCTGGCACAAATTCCGTCGAGTTGGCGTTGTCCATACCGACGACGTTACGTGCAAACTCAATCAACGCAACCTGCATACCCAAGCAAATGCCCAGATAAGGAATATTGTTCTCACGCGCAAAGCGTGCGGTAGCGATCTTGCCTTCTACACCACGGTAGCCGAAGCCGCCCGGGATAAGAATAGCATCCAAATCTTTCAGAATTTCGACGCCGCGCGTTTCCACATCCTGCGAATCAATCAGCTTGATGTTAACGGTCACGCGGTTTTTCAGGCCACCGTGTTTCAGCGCTTCAATCACTGATTTGTAGGCGTCCGGCAGTTCAATGTACTTGCCGACCATACCAATCGTCACTTCGCCTGCCGGATTAGCTTCTTCGTAGATAACCTGTTCCCATTCTGACAGATTAGCTTCCGGACAGTTCAAGCTGAATCGTTTACAAATATAATCGTCAAGACCCTGAGATTTCAACAGGCCTGGAATTTTATAAATGGAATCGACATCTTTCATTGAAATAACGGCTTTTTCTGGCACGTTACAGAACAATGCAATTTTTGCACGTTCGTTGGCCGGAATCGCACGGTCAGAACGGCAAACCAGGATGTCAGGCTGAATACCGATGGACAACAGCTCTTTTACAGAGTGCTGAGTCGGTTTGGTTTTGACTTCACCGGCCGCGGCCAGATAAGGCACCAGGGTCAGGTGCATGAACAGAGCGTGTTCACGACCGATATCCACTGCCAGCTGGCGAATCGCTTCAAGGAACGGTAAGGACTCGATATCACCGACGGTACCGCCGATTTCAACCAGCACCACGTCGTGACCTTCGCCACCCGCCAGAACGCGCTCTTTAATCGCATTGGTGATGTGCGGGATAACCTGTACGGTTGCGCCAAGATAATCGCCACGGCGTTCTTTACGCAAAACGTCGGAGTAGATACGACCTGTGGTGAAGTTGTTGCGGCGGCTCATTTTGGTGCGGATGAAACGCTCATAGTGACCCAGGTCCAGATCGGTTTCGGCGCCGTCTTCAGTAACGAACACTTCCCCGTGTTGGATTGGGCTCATAGTGCCCGGATCGACGTTGATATACGGATCCAGTTTCATCATGGTCACATTGAGACCACGGGCTTCAAGAATGGCTGCGAGGGAGGCTGCGGCAATGCCTTTTCCCAGAGAGGATACAACCCCGCCGGTCACAAAAATATAGTTCGTTGTCATGCTGAACCTGAGAAGTTAGGTTTAAAAGACGATGGAATAACCAAGACGGGAAAGCAGTATACCCGAACATGACGTACGCCACAAACTTTCATTATTCCTCCTCTTCATCAGGCTCACATTAATATTGGGAGTGAGAAAATAGCCCCTTTGGGCTAAATGTTTTTGACGCAAATCAAGAGCTTGTTATTTAAAAAATCACACAAAACGCCCTTGACCGCTTAAATTCCTTAGAGATCAATTTCCTGGCGTTTTACCTGCTGCCAGACCTCTTCCATGGTTTCCAAATCTACCCCAGTCATTTCCAGACCGCGGGCTGCGACAATACGTTCAACCTCACGAAAGCGACGTTCGAACTTTTCGTTCGCTTTTTGTAACGCAGTCTCCGCTTTGGTGCCTAAATGGCGGGCCATATTCACTGTCGCAAACAGCAAATCGCCCATTTCCTCCTCCAGTTTAGCCTGGTCTACGACGACCTGCCGCGCCTCAAACATGACCTCGTCAATCTCTTCGTAAACCTTGTCGACGACCGGTCCGAGCGTTGTCCAGTCAAAGCCAACATTTGAACAGCGTTTCTGGATTTTTTGCGCGCGCATTAATGCCGGTAAACTGCGGGGAATGTCATCCAGTGCCGAAAGCTGCGCTTTGTCGGCACGTTCTTCCGTTTTGATCTGCTCCCAGCGGGTAAGCACTTCGGTACTGGTATTGGCGCACGCATCGGCAAACACATGCGGATGACGGCGTTCAAGTTTGTCGCTAATGGCGGCGCAAATATCGTTAAAATCGAATCGCCCCTCTTCCTGCGCCATCTGGGCGTAGAACACAACCTGAAATAACAGATCGCCCAATTCACCACGCAGATCGTCAAAATCTTCGCGGGCAATGGCATCCAGCACTTCGTAAGTCTCTTCCAGCGTATGCGGCACAATAGTGGCAAAAGTTTGCTCTTTATCCCACGGACAGCCATTTTCCGGGTCACGCAGACGCTTCATGATGCCGAGCAGGCGGTCGATTTGATTCATGTGAGATCCTGAGAGTTGTAACCAATGTTGGCCTGATAAGACGTCTTGCGTCGCCATCAGGCAAAAAAATGCCGGATAGCGGCTAATGCCTTATCCGGCCTAAAGATTAAAATTAACTTCCGTGCAAACGACGTGCGTCGATCACATCCGGCACCTGGTTCAGCTTACCGAGCACGCGGCCCAGCACCTGCAGGTTGTAAATTTCGATAGTCATATCAATTGTGGCAAGCTGTTGCCTGGTATCACTGCGGCTGGCAACGCCCAGTACGTTCACTTTTTCGTTCGCCAGAATGGTGGTGATGTCGCGCAGCAGCCCGCTGCGATCGTTGGCCTGAACACGCACAACCAGCGAATAACCGGCGGAATAACTTTCGCCCCAGACTGCATCCACAATCCGCTCCGGCGCGTGGGAACGCAGTTCTGTCAGTTGCTCGCAGTCCGCACGGTGCACGGAAATACCACGCCCCTGAGTGATGAAACCGACAATCTCATCGCCCGGAATCGGCTGGCAGCAGCGGGCAATGTGGTGCATCAGGTTCCCGACACCTTCGACCACTACACGGCCATCATCTTTGCGACGGTTCTGCGGCGCTTGCGATTTCTGCTGTAGCTGTTTCAGCGCGGCAGCATCCTGTTCGGCGGCGCTGGGTTTATTGAACTGTGACTGCAGGAAGTTCACCATCTGGTTAAGACGGATATCCCCTCCGCCAATTGCCGCCAGCAGTTCATCCAGCTCGTTAAAGCTGTAGCGTGGCAGCAGGTGCTTTTCCGCTTCCTTCAGGCTGATGCCCAAATGTTCCAGTTCGTCGTCAAGGATCTGGCGACCCGCAAGGATGTTTTTGTCCCGGTCCTGTTTGCGGAACCAGGCATGAATTTTCGACCGGCCGCGGCTGGTGGTGACATAGCCCAGGTTCGGGTTGAGCCAGTCGCGACTGGGATTCGGCTGCTTCTGGGTGATGATTTCTATCTGATCGCCCATTTGCAGCTGATAGGTAAACGGCACGATGCGTCCGCCGATCTTCGCGCCAATGCAGCGGTGCCCCACATCACTGTGGATATGGTAAGCAAAGTCGAGCGGCGTAGAGCCTGCGGGCAAGTCCACCACATCGCCTTTTGGGGTAAAGACATACACACGGTCATCAAAGACCTGGCTACGGACTTCGTCCAGCATTTCGCCGGAATCCGCCATCTCTTCCTGCCAGGCAATCAGCTTACGCAACCAGGCGATCCGGTCTTCGTGACCGGAACGTGCAGCCGCCCCCGAGGCGGGGCCCTCTTTGTACTTCCAGTGCGCGGCGACGCCCAATTCGGCGTCTTCATGCATCTGTCGGGTACGAATTTGAATTTCTATGGTTTTTCCACCCGGCCCAAGCACAACGGTATGGATAGACTGATAACCATTGGGTTTCGGATTGGCGACGTAGTCGTCAAACTCATCGGGGAGATGGCGATAGTGCGTATGCACAATCCCCAGCGCGGCGTAGCAATCCTGTAAACGCTCCGCCACGATGCGTACAGCGCGCACATCGAACAGCTCATCAAACGCCAGCTGCTTTTTCTGCATTTTGCGCCAGATGCTGTAAATGTGTTTCGGGCGACCGTACACTTCCGCTTTCACGCCTTCGGTCTTCATCTCCGCGCGCAGGTGACCGACAAACTCGTCGATGTAATGCTCACGGTCAATACGCCGTTCATGCAGCAGTTTGGCAATGCGTTTGTATTCTGCCGGGTGCAGGTAACGGAAGCAGTAATCTTCCAGTTCCCATTTCAGTTGCCCGATCCCTAAGCGGTTTGCCAGCGGTGCGTAGATGTTGGTGCACTCTTTTGCCGCCAGCACGCGTTCGTCTTCCGGCGCGTCTTTCACTTCACGCAGATGCGCAATACGTTCCGCCAGCTTGATCACCACGCAGCGGAAATCGTCCACCATCGCCAGCAGCATCCGGCGAACATTATCAACCTGTTCAGACGAGACGGAGTCGGTGTGCGTCGCTTTAAGCTGGCGGATTGCCGCCATGTCGCGAACACCATGAATAAGATTGACGATGGACTTACCTACGCTCTCGCGCAGAACATCCTCACTGACAACATTACCATCCGCCAGAGGGAACAACAGCGCAGCCCGCAACGTGTCGATATCCATACTCAGCATAGAGAGGATTTCCACCATCTCCACGCCGCGCCACAGCAACAACTCGGCATTCGGGTGTCCCTGTGTCTGTTGCAGGCAATACGCCCAGGTTTCGGCTAAGCGCTCACACGACGGCTGGTTGGTGATTCCCAGACTCGTGATCCATTTTTTCGGATCAAATTCACCCGCTTTATTAAGATGTGCACTTCTTACCGCAACCATTGTCCTCTCCTTAAGGGACCAGGCCTGCCAACGTCAGCAAACCGTAATTCATTACAACTGCTCAAACAACACCATCGACTCCAGGTGCCCAGTGTGCGGGAACATGTCGAGCATCGCCAGCCGCTTAATTTGGTAACCTGCGCTCAACAACGCTTCGCTATCACGAGCCAGCGTGGCTGGGTTACAGGATACATAAACAATGCGACCAGGGTTCAATTTTATAATATGTTGCATCACGCCTGCAGCCCCAGCGCGAGCAGGATCGAGCAAGATTTTGTCGAAGCCTTCAGCCGCCCACGGCTGCTGAGTCACATCGTCTTCGAGATTCTCGTGAAAGAATGTCACATTGTGTAATCCGTTGCGCAACGCATTTTCACGCCCTTTTTCTACCAGGGCAGGAACGCCTTCTACGCCCACCACATGACGCGCGCGCGTTGCCAATGGCAGGGTAAAATTGCCCATACCGCAGAAAAGATCTAATACGCGATCGTCGGGTTGGATATCCAGCCACTCCATCGCTCGCGCGACCATGAGTTGGTTTACCCTGGCGTTAACCTGGATAAAGTCACGCGGACTGAAGGTTAAGCGTAGCCCGTTTGAATCGTACCAGGGCGCCTCCCCGGAAATCGGCTCAAGTATGTCGCTTTGGGGCGCCAGAAACAGAAACAGTCCCTCAGAATGCGAAAAGCGTTCCAGTTTTTCTTTGTCTGCCGCACTTAAGGGTCCGGTATGACGCAGGATCATCAGCGTGCCATTCTCTGCCTGCACCAGCTCAACATGGCCAAGATGGCGAAGGGCCTGCAGGTCGGCAAGGCATGCCCTAAGACCGGGCAACAAGGCCTCAAGCTGGGGCACCAAAACGGGGCACTGCATCACCTCGACAATGTCACTGGAGTTGGCTTTGCGAAATCCCATCTGAAGATGCTGCGTTTTGGGCTGATAGTTCAGGCTCAGTCGCGCGCGACGACGGTAATTCCACGCAGAACCGGCAATAACTTCAGAAACCTCATTTTTCATTAAACGCGCGAGCGCCGCACTTTTGCTTTGCTGTTGCAGAGCAATGCTGGCATGTTGTTGCTGACATCCACCGCAGACGCCAAAATGCGGACAGCGTGGCGTTTCACGCTCCGGACTCGCTTTCAGACGACGTTTAACCTGGGCGCGGGCGTACTGTTTTTTATCTTCGGTAATAACGACTTCAGCGCTTTCTTGCGGCAGCAATCCCGGGATAAACAAGGCTTTTCCATTGTGGCGAGCAACGCCCTGGCCAAAGGGATCCAGGTCATTGACTGTAACGGTTATGATCTGACGCGTCGTCACGCGTCGTTTTGCAGAGTAGAATTGCGCCATTGACGAGATTTTTCTCAATTTAACAGTGTGACCCTAATTGTCCCATAACGGAACTCCATGACCAACTACAGCCTGCGCGCACGCATGATGATTCTGATCCTGGCACCGACTGTCCTTATTGGTTTACTGCTCAGTATCTTTTTCGTCGTGCATCGCTATCACGACTTGCAGCGTCAACTGGAAGATGCCGGTGCCAGCATTATCGAACCCCTTGCTGTCTCCAGCGAATATGGCATGAATCTGCAGAACCGCGAATCCATCGGTCAGTTGATCAGTGTCCTGCATCGCCGTCATTCCGATATTGTGCGGGCGATTTCGGTCTTTGATGAAAACAATCGGCTGTTCGTCACCTCGAATTTTCACCTCGATCCGACAGACATGCAGCTCGCCACTGGCGCACCCTTCCCCCGCAGGCTAAGTGTGACCCGCCACGGGGATATCATGATCCTTCGCACGCCCATTATTTCCGAGAGCTATTCGCCGGATGAGTCTGCGGTGAGCGACGCCAAAAACACCAAAAACATGTTGGGATATGTGGCGCTGGAACTGGATCTTCGCTCGGTGCGGCTACAGCAGTACAAAGAAATCTTTATTTCCAGCGTCATGATGCTGTTTTGCATCGGCATCGCGTTAATTTTCGGCTGGCGGCTGATGCGCGACGTCACCGGTCCTATTCGTAATATGGTGAATACCGTTGACAGGATCCGCCGTGGGCAGCTCGACAGTCGCGTTGAAGGATTCATGCTCGGCGAGCTGGATATGCTGAAAAATGGCATCAACTCGATGGCCATGTCGCTTGCGGCTTATCATGAAGAGATGCAGCACAACATTGATCAGGCGACCTCGGACCTGCGTGAAACGCTGGAACAGATGGAGATCCAGAACGTTGAACTGGACCTGGCGAAAAAACGCGCCCAGGAGGCCGCACGCATTAAGTCTGAGTTTCTGGCGAACATGTCCCACGAACTGCGTACCCCGCTCAATGGCGTTATTGGCTTTACCCGTCTGACGTTAAAAACCGAGTTAAACCCAACCCAGCGCGATCACCTGAATACCATTGAACGTTCGGCGAATAATCTGCTGGCGATCATTAATGATGTGCTCGACTTCTCCAAGCTGGAAGCAGGCAAACTGATACTGGAGAGTATTCCCTTCCCGCTGCGTAATGCGCTCGACGAAGTCGTGACCCTCTTAGCCCATTCCTCGCACGATAAAGGGCTGGAGCTGACGCTCAATATTAAAAATGACGTGCCAGACAACGTCATTGGCGATCCGCTGCGTTTACAGCAAGTGATCACCAATCTGGTGGGGAACGCCATTAAATTCACCGAAAGCGGTAATATCGATATTCTGGTGGAGAAACGCGCGCTCAGTAACACCAAGGTGCAGATTGAAGTGCAGATCCGCGATACCGGTATCGGTATTCCTGAACGCGATCAGTCGCGGTTGTTCCAGGCATTCCGCCAGGCTGACGCCAGCATTTCGCGCCGCCACGGGGGAACCGGGTTAGGGCTGGTGATTACGCAAAAACTGGTCAACGAAATGGGTGGGGATATCTCGTTCCACAGCCAGCCTAATCGCGGCTCCACCTTCTGGTTCCACATCAATCTCGATCTCAACCCTAACGTTATCAGCGATGGTCCCTCGACCCGCTGTCTGGCGGGTAAACGTCTGGCGTATGTCGAACCTAATGCCACCGCCGCACAATGCACCCTGGATCTGCTGAGTGATACGCCGCTTGAAGTGATTTATAGCCCGACGTTTTCGGCCTTACCGATCGATCACTACGATATTCTGCTGCTGAGCGTGCCGGTGACGCTCCGCGAGCCACTCACCATGCAGCATGAAAGACTGGCAAAAGCGGCATCAATGACCGAATTCCTGCTGCTGGCGTTGCCTTGCCATGCCCAAATCAACGCGGAAGAACTCAAACAGGGAGGTGCGGCTGCCTGTCTATTGAAACCGCTGACCTCTACCCGTTTACTGCCTGTATTGAGCGAATATTGCCATCTGAATCAAAGCACCGAGCTACTGCCCGTTAATGAAAGCAAAATTGCGATGTCGGTTATGGCGGTGGATGATAACCCTGCCAACCTGAAGCTGATCGGCGCTCTGCTGGAAGATATCGTGCAGCACGTCGAGCTTTGCGACAGCGGCCATCAGGCGGTGGATCGCGCCAAACAGCTGCAGTTTGATTTGATCCTGATGGATATTCAGATGCCTGATATGGATGGCATTCGCGCCTGCGAACTGATTCATCAACTCCCTCACCAACAGCAAACCCCCGTGATTGCCGTCACCGCACATGCCATGGCGGGGCAAAAAGAGAAGTTGCTGAGTGCGGGAATGAACGACTATCTGGCTAAACCGATTGAAGAAGAGAAGCTCTACAACCTGCTGCTGCGCTACAAGCCAGGAACGGGAGTGATAAACCGACCACAGGTACCCGAACCGGCCGAATTTATCTTCAACCCGAATGCCACGCTCGACTGGCAACTGGCGCTCAGGCAGGCTGCCGGAAAATCCTCCCTGGCGCGGGATATGCTGCAAATGTTGCTCGACTTCTTGCCAGAGGTTCGCAATAAGATTGAAGAGCAACTGGTCGGCGAAAACCCGGAAGGCCTTGTTGATTTAATCCACAAATTGCATGGTAGCTGCGGTTACAGCGGCGTACCGCGCATGAAAAGCCTTTGCCAGTTCATTGAGCAACAACTGCGTAGCGGGATCAAAGAAGAAGAGCTGGAGCCGGAACTGCTGGAGCTGCTCGATGAAATGGATAACGTTGCGCGGGAAGCCAAAAAGATGCTGGGATAAAACGCCAGGACCGAATGGCAATGCGTCTTATCTGGCCTGATGGCTCGCATGCCCAGGCCAGATAAGCGAGTCTCAACAGACACTCAGCGTATAAGCTGCCCCAGCCTGATGGTCGCAGCCACGTTTCTTGCGGTCATCCGCACATTCTCGGCGGCATTTTTCAGCGCATCATCGAGTGTGCAAATGTTATAAATCACACTAAACACGGCATCAATGCCATGCTGATGCACCACACCGACATCCGCCGTTAAACTCCCGGCAATGCCGATCACCGGCTTATTGTAGCGTTTCGCGACGCTGGCAACGCCGACGGGGACTTTGCCGTGAACCGTCTGGCTGTCGATCCGCCCTTCCCCGGTAATCACCAAATCTGCATCGACGACACAGGCATCCAGCTGCAGGGCATCGGTCACTATCTCAATCCCTCTGCGCAATTCAGCACCGCAAAACGCGTACAGCGCCGCGCCCATTCCGCCCGCCGCGCCGCCGCCGGCCAGCCCGGAGACATCAACATTGAGATCGCGGGCAATCAACTGCGCGTAATGCGCCAGTGCCTTATCCAGGCGTACGATCATTTCCGGTGTCGCCCCTTTCTGCGGACCAAAAACAGCCGACGCGCCCTCGTTTCCGGTCAATGGATTGGTCACATCGCACGCCACTTCAATGCGGCACGCGGCAAGGCGCGTATCCAGTTGGCCGATCTCGATCTGCGCGAGCGTTTCCAGCGCTGCGCCGCCCGGCACTATTTCGTTTTGTTGGGAATCCAGTAATCTCGCGCCCAGCGCCTGCATCATGCCCGCGCCGCCATCATTCGTGGCGCTGCCGCCAATACCGATAATGATATGTTCGACGCCCGCATCTAAGGCGTGTCGAATAAGCTCACCCGTCCCCCACGAGGTCGTTTTTAGCGGATCGCGCAGTCCTGATGGGACGAGTTCCAGACCGCTGGCAGCAGCCATTTCGATGAAGGCCGAGCGCTCATCGCCAGACAATCCGTAAAATGCGTCAACAGGTTTACCCAGAGGTCCCGTCACGTTAACACGAACAATACGACCCGCCGTCGCCTCCACCATGGCCTCAACCGTTCCTTCTCCACCGTCAGCAACCGGAATCTTCACGTAATCCGCATCAGGCCAGATTTCGCGAAACCCCTGCTCGATGGCGGTCGCCACTTCAAGAGCACTCAAACTTTCCTTATATGAGTCCGGCGCGATCACTATTTTCATAAAGCATCCTTAATGCATGTTGACTCTGTTAAGCATACACCGAGAGAAGAACCGCCTCTCATGGGAGCGGTACCATAACTCTTAGCGTACCATGCACGGGCGCTTGTTGTCGAATGTCCAGTTAGGGATCAGGTACTGCATTCCCATAGCATCATCGCGCCCCCAGACCGTGTCGCTGATACAACTCGTGCGCTTTCATCACCTGGCCCATACCGCCTTTAATTTCAAACGGTTCTTTGGTCAGGCGTTGATTACCTTCCTGCCAAATCCAGTGCGTATCGATCGCCGTTATCTTACCTGGCGCCGCCGCTTTTGGTGCAGATGCCTAACGCTCGCGCAAACTGAACGTCACAGGCAACACCTGGCGCATCGCCTTTTGTTGAGTGGTAAATAACAATGAAGAGATGCCCCTCATTGGGGCATGGGTTCAGGAGAGTAACGTGCCCCAGTGTTCAACCCAGGGATTTGATTCGCTTTCAGGTTCAGGATGCTCACCGGCATCAATCAGCAACATTTCCCCCACCCGTTGCGCGCTTTGTTCCTGCAATAACGCATCAAATTGCTTACCGCCGTTACAGAAATTGGTGTAGCTACTGTCGCCCAATGCAATCACGCCATAACGCAGATTTGGCTGGAAACCGAGACTCTCTTTGATGCCCTGGAACAACGGCACAATACTGTCGGGAAGATCGCCCTGACCTGTCGTTGAGGTCACCACCAGAACGACTTTATCCAGATACGGCTGCCAGTCGGTCAATTCGGGATCTTCAAACACTTTCGCGTTATGACCCTGCGCGGTAAGGATAGCTTCCGCCTCCTCCGCAACCAGCAGCGCGTTTCCATACATTGTGCCGACAAAAATACCAATTTCCGCCATGACGATTTTCTCCCTGAATTAAACCTGATGATTCTCATCCTGACCGGAGAGCTCACTAAACTCAACCCTTTCATTCTCAGGGAGAAGTCCGCACCAGCCAAACTGTGATAATGCCTGCATCCAGACGGCGTCCAGCCCGGCACGAATCGTCAGCGGTTCGCCAGTGAATGGATGTGTCAGCTCAAGCTGGCTCGCATGCAGCATCAATCTCTGGCAACCAAAATGTTCTGCGGCACTGCGGTTCTGGCGCAAATCACCGTGTTTGCTGTCACCAATGATGGGATGACGCAAATGCGCCAGATGGCGCCGGAGCTGGTGCTTACGACCCGTTTTGGGATCCAGCTCGACTAAACCATAACGGGTCGTTGGGTAGCGTCCGGTCGCCACCGGCATTTCAACGGTCGCCAGGCCGCGATAATGCGTCACCGCAGGCTGTGGCCCTTTATCATCACGGGCAAACTTATCGGCAATTTTATCCAGCTCTTCCACCAGCGGGTAGTCCAGTACAGCGTCATCCATTAACCAGCCACGGACAATTGCATGGTAGCGTTTCTGGATTTGATGCTGTTCAAATTGCTGCGAAAGCCGACGCCCGGCTTCGCTGGATAATCCCATCAGCAGTACGCCGGAAGTGGGTCTGTCGAGTCGATGAGCGGTAAATACGTGCTGACCAATCTGGTCACGCACCGTTTGCATCACCACGACTTTTTCATCGCGATCCAGCCAGCTTCGGTGAACTAACCAACCGGAGGGTTTATTGACGGCAACCAGCCACTCGTCCTGGTACAGAATTTCCAGCATCAGGCTTTATCGCTTGTGAACAACGCATCCAGTTCCTGCAACGCCTGCAGGAGTATCTCGCGCTGAGGATGATCGGCCTCCAGTGCCATTTCATAATAAGGGGCGATAGCAAAGGCGTCCGGGAGCGGCTGCGCGTTGTCGATCAACGCATGCATACGAGGGATCAGCACCCATTGCAACCATTCGACAGGCGCCATGGTATCCATACAAAAAGGCTGTGTGCTGGTAAACAGGTGAGCTTGTGGTTCGTCCATTCGCCAGTGTTGATGTTCACGCAGCAGAGCTTCAAGCGCATGTAACTGCTGGCGCACACGTTCATGAGTCGTCACGATAAAAACCTCATTGATGAAAAATTGGCGCGAAGAATAGCATTTATAGACGGGCAAATAAAAAAAGGGAGCACTGTATAAACAGTGCTCCCGGTTCGTTTCGCAGCCATCCAGCTACTTTTAGTGCTCCCTGCTCATCCATGACAACTTTTCCTGTGGTCTTGCGACCTGTTCATCCTGAACGTCAGCATCCTGCTTCACACCACCCCAGTGCGATCAACTTCATCCTGAAGTTTCCTGGCCATCCTGACCCACCGAACATCCTGACCGGCTCTCGTTCTCCCTCCTGGAGGTGTCCATTAACGCATCCTGCGCTGTCCTCTTCACTTCATCCTGAAGCCTTTCCTTGCTACACCGTCCTGGTGTGTCCTGCTGAAGTGTCATCATCCTGATGTTCACTTCGGTGTGCGACTCCTTGTCGACAGACATAGAATCGCCTGTTTCGTCATGTCTTACAAGGCACTTACAGGCAATACCTTAAGGATATTTTCATTTGAAAGTGAGCATTCAACAGATAACCAATTGATTATCATTGATTTACTGCGTTAGCAATGGGTTAGGCTTTTACTTATATCCTGGCGATCTCTTACAGGGTTTGTAAGAGATCTCTCACAAAGAAATGGGCGATGGGGATTACAGAAGAGGTTTGAGCTGAGTCAGGAAATCCGCAAGAGAGGCGGCCAGGACAGTACGATTACGCGTGCCCAGCGTCTCTTTGCACACTTCTCCAGACAAATTGCACACCGAAATGACCTCAAGTTCATTTTCCAGGGTAGCAATGAAAAGCGTCGGCGATAACTTGAGACGTTTCTGTGTGACCAGATGACCGATCAGGTTTTCCTGAACGCGTCTGAAATCATCTGCACTCCAGGTTTGCAACAGCGTCAATGTCTCATTGGCAAACTGCGCGGGCATATCCCCGGCAAACTGGGTGGTATAAAAAGCATGAATTGCGGGTTGTATCACAATATCAAAAGCCCGTTCAACCGAGTTTACATTCGCCTCGCCTTCAAAAGGTTGCGGCTGCCAATACACTGCCTCACCGGTTGAAGAAATAACACAGGGTGAAGGAACGCCGTAGAGTTCTTCGCTCAGCGGCCAACTGGCGTTTTTTTCGTGCCAGGCGTCACAATAGCGTGTTGTAAAGGCCTTCAGGGCCTGTGCTGTCTGTTCGTCCACCGATTTCTCTCTTAACAAAAGCAGGATACACTTGACGCATAGTGTATCTGGTTTATGACGGTGAAACATGTCTTCTTATGAAAACCATCAGGCGCTTGACGGCCTGACTCTCGGTAAATCAACTGATTATCGGGATATTTACGACGCAAGTTTGTTGCAGGGCGTCCCGCGCAGCCTGAATCGCGATCCGCTGGATTTAAAAGCAGATAATTTGCCTTTTCACGGTGCGGATATCTGGACGTTGTATGAACTGTCATGGCTGAATGCAAAAGGGCTGCCGCAAGTTGCCGTGGGTCATGTCGAGCTGGATTACACCAGTCTCAATCTGATTGAATCAAAAAGCTTTAAACTCTACCTGAACAGCTTTAACCAGACACGCTTTGAGAGCTGGGAGGATGTCCGTCGAACGCTGGAAAACGATCTGCGCGCCTGCGCCCAGGGTGATGTCAGCGTTGCGCTGTACCGACTTGATGAGCTGGAAGGGCTACCCATCGCCCATTTCCACGGTAGCTGCATCGACGACCAGGATATCGCCATTGATAACTACCAGTTCAGCACCGACTATCTGGAAAATGCCGTCAGTGGCGAGAAAGTGGTAGAAGAGACGCTGGTCAGCCACTTGTTGAAATCTAACTGTCTGATCACCCACCAGCCAGACTGGGGTTCCATACAAATTCAGTATCGCGGCCGAAAAATAGATCGTGAGAAATTGCTACGTTACCTGGTCTCTTTCCGCCATCACAATGAGTTCCACGAACAGTGTGTAGAGCGAATTTTCAATGACATTTTGCGCTTCTGCCAGCCGGAGAAACTGAGTGTCTACGCGCGTTACACACGACGCGGCGGCCTTGATATTAACCCCTGGCGAACCAACACCGATTTCGTGCCTGCCATTGGAAGACTGGTCCGTCAGTAATTTTTTTCTCAATTTTGCGCGTCGGATTCCGCGCGCAAGGTTGTGAAAGGTCATAAGCCGGCGCTATTGTAATCATTAGGGAATGGCGTGTTGCATCCCATAAGGAGTTTACTTGATTACACATATTAGCCCGCTTGGCTCAATGGACATGTTGTCGCAGCTGGAAGTCGATATGCTTAAACGCACCGCCAGCAGCGACCTTTATCAACTGTTTCGTAACTGTTCTCTTGCTGTACTGAACTCCGGCAGTTTGACCGACAACAGCAAAGAGCTGCTGTCTCGTTTTGAGAATTTCGACATCAACGTGCTCCGTCGCGAGCGTGGCGTGAAGTTGGAATTGATCAACCCACCTGAAGACGCTTTTGTTGACGGCCGTATTATCCGTGCCCTGCAAGCCAACCTGTTTGCCGTGCTGCGCGACATTCTTTTTGTAAACGGTCAAATTCATAACGCAGGGCGTTTTCAACATCTGAAACTCGACAGTTCCGTTCACATCACCAACCTCGTGTTCTCCATTCTGCGTAACGCCCGTGCGCTGCACGTCGGGGAAGCGCCGAATATGGTGGTGTGCTGGGGCGGTCACTCCATTAACGAAAATGAGTACCTGTACGCGCGTCGCGTTGGCACCCAGTTAGGTTTGCGTGAGCTGAACATCTGTACCGGCTGTGGGCCGGGTGCGATGGAAGCCCCAATGAAAGGCGCCGCAGTCGGTCACGCACAGCAGCGCTATAAAGACAGTCGCTTTATCGGTATGACGGAGCCGTCCATCATTGCGGCAGAACCGCCTAACCCGCTGGTCAATGAATTGGTCATCATGCCCGATATTGAAAAACGGCTGGAGGCGTTTGTTCGTATTGCGCACGGTATCATCATCTTCCCAGGTGGCGTCGGTACGGCGGAAGAGCTGTTGTATCTGCTGGGAATACTGATGAACCCGGCAAATAAAGATCAGGTTCTGCCGCTGATCCTTACCGGACCCAAAGAGAGTGCGGACTACTTCCGCGTGCTTGATGAGTTTATTGTGCATACGCTAGGCGAGGAAGCGCGACGTCATTATCGCATCATCATTGACGACGCGGCGGAAGTGGCGCGACTGATGAAAAAAGCGATGCCGCTGGTCAAAGAAAACCGTCGTGATACCGGTGACGCCTACAGCTTCAACTGGTCCATTCGTATTGCGCCGGATCTGCAACTGCCGTTCGAGCCATCGCATGACAACATGTCGAACCTGAAACTGTATCCCGATCAACCAGTTGAGATCCTGGCGGCAGACCTGCGTCGCGCCTTCTCCGGTATCGTTGCGGGTAACGTTAAAGAAGTCGGCATTCGCGCCATCGAGGAGTTTGGCCCGTATAAAATCCACGGCGATCGCGAGATGATGCGCCGTATGGATGACCTGCTACAGGGCTTTGTCGCGCAGCACCGCATGAAGTTACCTGGCTCTGCCTATATCCCCTGCTACGAAATTTGCAGGTAGTTCGCATGCCCGGCAGCGCCAGCTGTCGGGCCTCACGCTTTGCCCGCAGAACCAGATTTTTTAGTGATACCAGTCACATAGCAAATTCCCATTCGTTAATTCTGCTTATATTTCCCCTAAAAGCCCGAAAAAAGCAAACGTTTACCTTGCAAGTGAAACCGTGATTTATCACAAAAAATCGCCATTAATCGCAAGAATTCACCAAAAACAGAACAATTTATAGCCAAAAATGGGTATCTCGCGGTCTGCTCTTTCTGGACATATCTCGTTAATGGTAGCCTTCGCGCCCATAAATCCGCTTTGATGATTTTTTGACAGATTAATGGTCCAAATTTACCCACATAAAAGGTGGATTATGGCATTTGAGATCGAGATCACTGATACATTCATAACTTAAATGTATCTTTCCGCCCTCAAATAATTACGGCGAAAAATTATATAAAAATCGTCGCTTAACGAATTTCATTTTACGGTCAGGCTTCTTTTTTATTGGCTAAGTCCAAAAAACTGACATTTAAATTCCTCCAGGAGAAATAGATGGAAACCACCCAAACCAGCACTATCGTTACGGGCCAGACCCGCAGCGGATGGCGCAAGACGGACACCATGTGGATGCTGGGTCTGTACGGCACAGCAATCGGCGCAGGCGTTTTGTTCCTGCCTATTAACGCCGGCGTTGGCGGTATGATCCCGCTGATCATCATGGCGATCCTCGCCTTCCCGATGACCTTCTTTGCCCACCGCGGCCTGACTCGCTTCGTGCTGTCCGGTAAAAACCCGGGCGAAGACATCACTGAAGTTGTTGAAGAACACTTCGGCGTTGGCGCAGGTAAACTGATTACCCTGCTCTACTTCTTCGCTATCTACCCGATTCTGTTGGTCTACAGCGTTGCAATCACCAACACCGTTGAAAGCTTCATGACTCACCAGTTACAGATGTCAGCACCGCCGCGTGCGATTCTGTCACTGATCCTGATCGTCGGTATGATGACCATCGTTCGTTTTGGCGAACAGATGATCGTGAAGGCGATGAGTATTCTGGTGTTCCCGTTTGTTGCAGCCCTGATGCTGCTGGCACTGTACCTGATCCCTCAGTGGAGCGGCGCGGCGCTGGAAACCCTGTCCTTTGATTCCGCTGCGACGACCGGTAAAGGTCTGTGGATGACCCTGTGGCTGGCAATCCCGGTGATGGTTTTCTCCTTTAACCACTCCCCGATCATCTCCTCTTTCGCGGTGGCGAAACGTGAAGAGTACGGTCAGGAAGCTGAGAAGAAGTGTTCCAAAATCCTGGCGTGTGCACACGTGATGATGGTGCTGACGGTTATGTTCTTCGTCTTCAGTTGCGTACTGAGCCTGACCCCAGCAGACCTGGCTGCCGCGAAAGCACAGAACATCTCGATTCTGTCTTACCTGGCAAACCACTTTAACGTCTCGTTTATCGAATGGATGGCGCCGATCATTGCAATGATTGCTATCACCAAATCCTTCCTTGGCCACTATCTGGGCGCACGTGAAGGCTTTAACGGGATGGTTATCAAGTCACTGCGTGGTAAAGGTAAAACCATCGAAATCAACAAACTGAACAAAATCACGGCGCTGTTCATGCTGGTGACCACCTGGATCGTGGCAACCCTGAACCCAAGCATCCTGGGCATGATTGAAACCCTGGGCGGCCCAATCATCGCGATGATTCTGTTCCTGATGCCGATGTATGCTATCCAGAAAGTACCTGCAATGCGTAAGTACAGCGGCCACATCAGCAACGTATTCGTTGTCGTGATGGGTCTGATTGCTATCTCTGCAATTTTCTACTCTCTGTTCAGCTAAGTTCTTAAGCGCCGCTTGCGGGCGGCGCCTCTTTCCGACACAACCGCAATGGATGCCTTATGATTAGCGTATTCGATATCTTCAAAATCGGCATTGGCCCTTCCAGTTCTCACACCGTCGGACCAATGAAAGCAGGCAAACAATTCACGGATGACCTGATTTCACGCAACTTACTCACTGATGTCACCCGCGTCGTCGTTGATGTTTATGGCTCACTGTCATTGACGGGGAAAGGTCACCATACCGACATCGCCATTATTATGGGCCTGGCAGGAAATCTGCCGGACACCGTCGACATCGATTCTATTCCCTCCTTTATTCAGGATGTGAATACCCACGGGCGTTTGCTGCTGGCAAACGGTCAGCATGAAGTCGAATTCCCGGTAGACAAGTGCATGAATTTTCATGCCGACAACCTGTCTCTCCATGAGAACGGGATGCGTATTACGGCGCTGGCAGGCGAAAAGGCCATTTATAGCCAGACCTACTACTCCATCGGCGGTGGTTTCATCGTTGATGAAGAACATTTTGGTTTGCCGAACAGTGCGCCGGTAAACGTACCGTATCCGTATAAATCCGCAGCAGATCTGCAGAAACATTGTCAGGAAACGGGATTGTCGCTTTCCGGTTTGATGATGCAAAACGAGCTGGCGCTGCATAGCAAAGAAGAGCTGGAACAGCACTTTGCCAACGTCTGGGAAGTGATGCGCGGCGGTATTGAGCGCGGTATCACCACCGAAGGCGTACTGCCGGGTAAACTGCGCGTTCCGCGTCGCGCGGCAGCGCTTCGCCGTATGCTGGTCAGCAGCGACAAAACCACCACCGACCCGATGGCGGTTGTTGACTGGATCAATATGTTCGCGCTGGCGGTTAACGAAGAAAACGCCGCCGGTGGACGCGTGGTCACAGCGCCAACCAACGGGGCCTGCGGTATTGTTCCGGCAGTGCTGGCGTACTACGACAAGTTTATCCGCGAAGTAAACGCTAACTCACTGGCGCGCTATATGCTGGTCGCCAGCGCGATTGGCTCCCTGTACAAGATGAACGCCTCTATTTCCGGTGCGGAAGTCGGTTGTCAGGGTGAAGTCGGCGTGGCGTGCTCTATGGCCGCTGCGGGTTTAGCCGAGTTACTGGGCGGTAGCCCGACTCAGGTGTGCATTGCCGCAGAAATCGGCATGGAACACAACCTCGGTCTGACCTGCGACCCGGTTGCCGGTCAGGTACAGGTTCCTTGCATCGAGCGTAATGCGATCGCCTCTGTGAAAGCAGTCAATGCCGCGCGCATGGCGCTGCGTCGCACCAGTGAGCCGCGTGTGTGCCTCGATAAAGTCATCGAGACCATGTACGAAACCGGTAAAGACATGAACGCCAAATACCGCGAAACCTCTCGTGGTGGTCTGGCCATGAAGATTGTCACCTGCGATTAATCTCCCAAAGGGCTTCGTTTTGCGAAGCCCTTTCCCATTTTCACCGCTGTGAATAGCCTGACTTTGCCGTGAATGTTACCCTTAGCGCATGATCTATCAGGGAGAACGCCGTGGCCGTCCATCTGCTCATTGTCGATGCACTTAATTTGATTCGCCGTATTCATGCGGTTCAGGGGTCCCCCTGCGTCGAAACCTGTCAGCGCGCACTCGATCAATTAATCATGCACAGCCAGCCAACACACGCTGTCGCCGTGTTTGATGACGAAGCACGCAACGATAGCTGGCGCCACCAGCGACTCCCGGATTACAAAGCGGGCCGACCGCCTATGCCCGACGATCTGCATCGCGAAATGCCCACGTTACGCGCCGCCTTTGAACAGCACGGGGTGCCCTGTTGGGTCTCAGACGGGAATGAAGCCGATGATTTAGCGGCCACCCTGGCCGTAAAAGTCACGCAGGCCGGACACCAGGCCACCATTGTCTCAACCGACAAAGGCTACTGTCAGTTGCTCTCCCCCACATTGCGCATTCGTGATTATTTCCAAAAACGTTGGCTGGATGCCCCCTTTATTGAGAAAGAGTTTGGCGTACTTCCTCAACAACTCCCCGATTACTGGGGGCTGGCGGGAATCAGCAGTTCGAAAGTGCCAGGTGTGGCCGGGATAGGCCCGAAAAGCGCCACGCAACTGTTGGTTCAGTTCCAGACGCTGGAAGGGATCTACGCGCAGTTAGACGAGGTGCCGGAAAAGTGGCGGAAAAAACTTGAAGCGCATAAAGAGATGGCGTTTTTATGCCGCGACATTGCCCGCCTGCAAACGGATTTACATCTCGACGGAAATTTACAGCAGCTTCGGCTGGCGCGGTGACTGTGCTGCCGGATAGCGGTGCAAACACCGTATCCGGCCGACAATATCACTGACACTGTAAGCCGGATATGCGCAGCGCCATCCGGCCATTTTTACTCCGCCCAATTACCAGGCTGTATGGTACAACTCGACGATATCGGAAAGCGTCGCTTCCCGTGGGTTACCGCCAGTGCAAACATCGTCAAACGCAGCCTGCGCCAGCGCCGGAATATCCTCTTTAAGCACACCGACATCGCGCAGGTGCAACGGGATACCGACATCACGGTTAAGGGCAAAGACAGCATCAACCGCCGCATTGCGTGCCTCTTCCAGGCTCAGGTGTTCTACGTTTACCCCCATGACTCTGGCAATATCACGGAATTTTTCCCCGGTAAATTCCGCGTTATAGCGCATGATATGGGGGAGCAGAATCGCATTGGCGACACCATGAGGCGTGTTATAAAACGCGCCTAGCGGATGCGCCATCCCATGCACCAGTCCCAGCCCGACATTGGAAAAACCCATGCCGGCAACATACTGCCCCAGCGCCATGGCCTCTCCTGCGTCACGATCTCCGGCAACAGACCCCCGCAACGCGCCAGCAATAATTTCAATCGCTTTGATATGCAGCGCATCGGTCAGAGCCCAGGCGGCACGCGTGATATACCCCTCAATGGCGTGCGTCAGCGCATCAACGCCAGTTGCCGCTTTGAGCGCGGCAGGCATGCCATCCATCATGTCGGCATCAATAAACGCGACCTGAGGAATATCATGCGGATCCACGCAGACAAACTTGCGCCGCTTTTCTTCATCGGTGATCACGTAGTTAATGGTAACTTCGGCCGCAGTACCCGCCGTGGTGGGGATCGCCATAATCGGCACGCTCGGGTGACGTGTCGGTGACAATCCTTCCAGGCTGCACACGTCCGCAAACTCCGGGTTATTGCTGATAATGCCGATTGCCTTGCAGGTATCCTGTGGAGAACCACCGCCAACCGCGATGAGATAATCCGCCCCGCTTTGCTGAAATACGCTCAGCCCCTCTTTGACGACACCGATTGTCGGATTTGGAATTACGCCGGAGTAAATCTCCCAGGCCAACCCTGCTGCATCCATCTTATCGGTGACTTTCGCAACCACGCCGCACTGTACCAGCGTTTCATCGGTCACAATCAGCGCCTTAAGATAACCACGGCGTGTCACCTCACCGGTTAACGCCTCTACCGCCCCACGGCCAAACCATGCCGTTTCATTCAGAATCATTCTGTTCGCCATCATCCGTCTCCTTTTCGCCTTGCGAAATTACTCTTCAATACGTAACCCGTAGGTTTTAAATTTCTCCAGTACCACGGCAATTTCTTCATCATCCAACACCGGTACGGGATCGGTAATCGCCAGCGTACTGAGGTAAAGCTGCGCCAACACTTCCACTTCATGTGCCAGCCACAGGGCTTTTTCCAGATTAATTTCACAGGCGATGAGCCCGTGATGCTGTAACAGCGTTGCTTTGCGATCTTTTAACGCCGTTACGACGAATTCGGACAGGGCCTGCGTGCCAAATGTGGCGTACGGAGCACAAGGAATCGAGTTTCCCCCTGCGGCGGCAATCATGTAGTGGATCGCCGGAATAGGACGGTTGAGGATCGAGACAGCGGTACAATGAATGGCGTGATTGTGTACCACGGCATTTGCATCAGGCCGCGTCTGATAAGCCGCAAGATGAAAACGCCATTCGCTGGAAGGTAGCTGCCCTTCGGCATATTTCCCATTGTTATCGACATACACGATCATATTTTCAGTAAGTCGCTCATAAGGAATTCCGCTAGGCGTAATTAACATGCCTTGTTCATAGCGAGCGCTCACATTACCTGCGGTGCCTTGATTTAAACCAAGACGTGTCATTTCAAGACAGGTTTCAATTATTTCACGAGATAAACGCGATCTTTCCATCTTTATTCTCCGGGTACAGTTCCCCTCGTCTTTATCGCGAAAAGAAACAACCGCAAATGAAGACGGGTCAGGTTTCAGGTAAGGGCAGCCACTGAATACTTTTATTCTGATTCATATGGCTGTTTTATTTATATTACTGTCACGTATTATTTTTGTCGTACGCGCTTGATAAGTTTCATCTCAACTTTTACCGTCTCTTTAATGGGTCGTTCCTCAATAGCACTCAACATCATATCGAATGCTTTTTCCGCCCAGGCATTTTCATCCTGTTGCATTGACCATACATTATTGGACAGGAACCCCAACATGGGGTGTTCATCGAATGTGCCAATGTTGATCTCTGGTGGAACCACACCGAAGCGATCGCGAATAGCGCTGACAGCCCCTTCCAGTACCGGCAACGATGAGGCGATAAACGCCTGCGGGCAGCCCCATTCACTGATCAACCGCTCCATAATCAGATAGCCGCCTTCCGGTGTATTAACCGGTCCTTCGCGAACCCACTCCCGATGACAAATTCCATTTTTTTCCAGTGCGTTAAGATAACCGGTAATACGGTCGCTAATACTGGGCAACCCGGCATCGCCAACTAAAAGCCATACTGGCGATTTGCCGGCATCCAATATGCTTTGCGTCAATTTTTCACCGCCAGCGATATTGTGACTTTCGACCAGAGCGTTATCCGTATACTTAAAGTCACGGTCAAGTAATACCATTGGCTTTCTGACCTGGCGTAAATGATGCTGTTGGTTCTCTAATGTTGAAGGCACAATAAAAAGGCCGTCAACATTCCTGGCAATTAACGCTTTTGTTAATTTATTTTCGTAATCAACATCATCATAAGTACAGCTGATCGTTAATTGATAACCCGAACGACGACAGCGCTGTTCAAGTTTTTCAGCAAGCGTGGCAAAAAAGACGTTAGAAATATTAGGCACGATCAAACCCAATGTGTCCGTCTTATTAAGCTTCAGACTCCGGGCCGAATGATTAATCACATAACCATATCGTTCTACATACTCATTGATGCGCGTTTGTGTTTTGACGCTGATCCTATACTGTTCAGCTTTTCCATTTAGCACCAGTCTTACGGTCGTCACCGATAAATCCAGATCACTGGCTATCTGCTCTACTGTTTTAGCCATTTATGCGCCCCAGTACACTTCCAAACACCTATGCCCAATCATAAAAGTATTTTGAACATTTGTCTTACTGCATCAGTCGGTTAAGTAACTGCTGCTGCTCCCAGAGCGCAAGGTAAGCCTGATACTTGCGTTCAAAAAAGTCCTGCCTCTCGGGGTTTGCCTTAATCACCTCACCCGCCGCCACCATCTCCTGACATGCGGAAGAGAAATCTGGCCAGCTACCGCTTGCCACAGCTCCGGTAATCGCCGCTCCCAGCGTTACCGCATCCTCCTCTTGCATAAGATGGATGTCGCACCCCGTGGCATCCGCATATTCACGCAACCACAGCGGGTTGTGCGTTGCGCCGCCGCATAATGTCAGTCGGGAAATCGTATGCCCGCTTTCGCGCATGGCATCCATAATATGCCGCGTACCGCAGGCGATAGCCTGTAGTGTGGCAAGGTACAACCGCGCCACCTGAGATTCTCCTCGCTCCAGCGTCAGGCCGCAAACGCTCCCCCTGGCATCCGGACGCGCACGTGGCGAACGGTTACCGTGATGATCGGCCAGCACATGCAGATAGCGGGTCGGTTCATGTTCTTTCTCTTCCAGCGCCGCCACCCATTCATTGACCAATTCAACCGGATGACATCCCCGCTGTTCAGCCTTGCTAAACAACGCCGCGCTGGCCCCGGATTCCTGTAGCGTCCAGTCAACCAACGCCCCTGCGGCACTTTGCCCACCTTCCGTCAGCCAGTAGCCCGGTAGCATCGCCGACCAGTAAGGCCCCCACACACCCGCCGTGTGGATCTCCTGCTCGCTGCACAGCATGTGACAGTTTGACGTTCCGCTGATCAGCGCCAGCGTCCCCGCAGGCTGCGCCCCCGCGAGCGCAACGCCGCCAGCATGGGCATCAATCATTCCGCTGGCCACCACAACGTCTGTCGTCAACCCTAAGGCCTGTGCGGCGTCAGGACTGAGCGTTCCTGCGGCGGCGCCAGGCGGGAGGATCTGCCGAGGAATTTTACTGAGCAAGTCGGTCAACCCGACAGCCCCCAGCAGAGAATCGCTAAAACGTTGTTCGTGCGCTAAGTAGTTCCATTTGCAGGTCAGTGTGCACAGCCCGGCAACATCATTGCCGGTCGCTTTCCAGACCAGGAAATCGGCCAGATCGAAGAAGCGATGGGCCTGCTGCCAGGTTTCTGGAAAATGGTTTTTCAACCAGAGCACCTTGGGCAGTTCCATTTCAACGCTAACTTCACCGCCAACGTAACGCAGTGCAGGATCCTGGGTGGCATTAATGCGCTCAGCCTCTGCGGTTGCTCGGTGATCCATCCACATAATAATGTCGTGGTCGGCTACGCCTTCAGGCGAGACCGCCAGCCCTTTTCCCTGCTCATCCAGCGCAACCAGAGAGCACGTTGCATCGAAACCTAACGAGCGAATCGCACTGACAGAAATACCTGCACTGGCTACCGCCCCTTTGACAACCAGGCAAACCTGCCGCCAGATTTCAGCGGAAGATTGCTCCACCCGCTCCCCACCAGGTCGAAATTGAGAAATAGGGAGCGTGGCAAAAGACAGTCGCGTTCCGCTGGCATCAAATACCCCCGCCCTGACGCTTTCCGAACCGACATCCACACCGAGGAAATATCCACTACGCATAATGACTCCCTGACGCTGGCTTAAAAGGGGGGCAAAAGGGTTGCCCCCACGGGTTTATTTCTTACCAAATGGGTGTAATAACTTCTCAATTTCCGGCGTATTAATGTTCTGCGCATTAACGAATTTCACCGGAATATCGATTTCTTTCGGTACGGTTTGACCAGACAGCGAGGCGTTCAGCGTTTTGATCCCCTGGTAGCCAATCTGGAAAGCGTCCTGGACGACGAAGCCCTGAATGACGCCTGAGTTCAGGAAATTAATAATGGCCTCAGTGCTGTCAAAACCAATGACCTTGACTTTGCCTTTCAGGTTTTGGCTATCAATTGCGTTCGCGACGCCCAGCGTCGATCCTTCATTGGTACCGTAGATCCCCGCCAGATCCGGGTTCGCCTGAATCATATCAATGGTTTTGTCCATCGCCTTTTGCGGGTCGCCATCACTGTACTGCACCGGCAATACTTTGATATCAGGATATTTTTCCTTCATACGGGCGACAAAACCTTCCGAACGTTCGATCGCCGAAGAGGTGCCTGCCACGTGAGCAATAATGCCGACTTTGCCTTTATTATTGACTTGTGCAGCCAGCGCATCGGCGGCTTCGGCCCCCGCTTTACGGTTGTTTGTCGCCACAAAACTGACCGGAATATCGGAATTGACGCCAGAATCAAACGTCACCACCTTGATCCCGCGCGAATTGGCGGTTTCCACCAGCGGGGCAAGGGCATTGGCGTCTAACGCAGCCAGCAGCAATCCGTTCGGTTTTTTCGCCATCGCGTTTTCAACCAGCTGGATTTGCTCAGCAATCTGGGTTTCATCCGCAGGACCAACATAGCTGGTTTTATCGCCCAGCTCTTTAGCCGCTGCTTCTGTCCCCATTTTTACGGTTTGCCAGAATTCATGCTGGAAACCTTTGCTGACGACAGGAAGATTCAAATCTTTAGCCAACGCGCTGGATGTCATGCAAGCCAGCAGAGATAACGCATAGACAAAATGCCTGGTTTTCATTGTGGTACTCCGTTTTAAGTGAGTCACCCTTAACGTCAGGGTCATTGTTCCCCGTGACTTCCGGGAGCGTAAATCAACGAATCTTTTTGCGTAATGTGTCGAGATAGACGGCAGCAATCACCACGATACCCATCGCCACCATTTGCCAGAACTGTGAAACGCCCATCAGGTTCAGGCCATTTTTCAGCACACTCATAATGAATGCGCCAATAATCGTGCCGCCAATAGTGCCAATGCCACCCATCAGGCTCGTGCCGCCAATGACGACTGCCGCGATAGCTTCCAGCTCATAACCCACACCGACCGTCGGCTGTCCTGAGTTCAGACGCGATGCCAGAATGACGCCCGCGATCCCGGTCAGCAGGCCACAGAAGGCGTAGACGAAAACCTTGACGCGCTGAACTTTGATCCCGGAAAGGTGAGCCGCCACTTCATTGCTGCCGACTGCGTAAACATAGCGGCCAATAACGGTTTTCTTCAGGATGTAGCTGGCCACCAGCGCCACGATGACGAGGTAAAACACCGGATAAGGAAGCACATCGAATAACCGTCCCTGTGCCAGCATTTTGAATGAGGGGTAGTCAGCAAAGTAAATGGCGCGGCCATCGGTCATGACCATATTGATCCCCCTGATAGACATCATCAGACCCAGCGTGGCAATAAACGGGGGGATGGTTGCTTTCGTGACCAGCAGCGCATTGGCATAACCGCACAGCCCTCCCGCCAGTACCCCCGCCAGAATGCAGACGGGCAACGGCATACCGAAACTGGCGCAAATCCCGACGGCGACGCCGGAAAAGGCCACCACCGATCCCAGAGAGAGATCGATCCCGGCAGTAATAATCACAAAAGTGACGCCAATCGCCATAATCCCGATCACCGACGTTTGCAGAGCAATCGTCATAATGTTTTCGGTATTAAAGAAAAAAGGTGAACTGAAACTGAAAAACACCACTAAAATAATCAGGCTAAAAAGTGGCGCAAGGCGCATCAAGAGTTCTTTATTAATTTTTATCTTCTTATTATTGCTGTCTGAAGAGGTTACAGAGATGGTCATAATTTAATCCTCTAACGTCGCATATTGCATGATTTTTTCTTGTGTGGCGTCATCAGAAGTTAACTCTCCGGTAATACGTCCATTACGCATCACTAAAATGCGATCGCACATACCCAGTACTTCCGGTAATTCAGAGGAAATCATAATAATTGACTTTCCTTTTGCCACAAGGCGATTCATTAATTCATAAATTTCCAGTTTCGCACCGACATCAATACCTCGGGTAGGCTCATCAAAAATGAGAATATCGGTATCCTTACATACCCAACGCGCAATAATGATTTTCTGCTGATTACCACCACTTAAATTCAAGGCCGCTTGTTCCAGATGCGGGGTCTTAATTCTTAGGGCGCTAACCTGTTCCTGGCTCGTAGTCTGGCAGCGTTTGCTGTCCACATTGCCATAGCGATCGGAATATTCAGGGTAATTTCCCAGCATAATATTGCGTTCAACAGACAAACCTAACGCCAGACCTTCTTTTTTCCGGTCTTCCGTTAAATAGCTAATTCCCTGTTTGATCGCATCAGGGATATCTTTAATCACCGTCACGTTACCGTTAAGTTTGATGGTTCCGGCATCAATCGGGTCTGCGCCAAAAATAGCCCTGGCCAGTTCCGTACGCCCGGCCCCCATCAGACCGGCAAACCCTAAAATCTCGCCACGATAAAGCGTGAAATCGATATTGTTCAGGACGCCTTTTCGCGTCAACCCGCTGACTTCCAGCACGGGCGTCTGGTGAGCCTGCGCTTCACGACGCGGATAGATGTTCCCCAGATCGCGTCCAACCATCATGGCAATCAGGTCACTAATATTGACCGCGTCATAGTCGACGGTATCAATGTATTGCCCATCACGCATCACGGTGGCGCGATCGGCAATCAGCGCCAGCTCCTCCAGTCGATGCGAAATGTAGACAATTCCCGTCCCCTGTGATTTTAGCAAGCGCGTCACCTGAAATAAACTTTCTATTTCGGTTTCCGTCAGTGCCGCAGTAGGCTCATCCATAATAAGGATTTTGGCATTCACCGAAATAGCTTTCGCAATTTCGACCATTTGCTGTTGTGCAACGGTAAGGTCGGCAACCAGAGTGTCCGGCGAAATATTCAGGTTCAATTTTTGCAAAATTTCCGTCGCAGCCTGTCGCTGTTGTTTTTCGTCCAGGCGCCAGCGATTATTTTTGCAAAACTCCCTGCCAATAAATATATTTTCTTCAACGGTTAATTCTGGGAAAAGATTAAATTCCTGGTGAATAATCGTAATTCCAGCCTGCTGCGCACTTAGCGGGCTTGAAAATGAAACGGGTTGATCTTCAAAAACAATATTACCTTCATCAGGTTGATAAACACCTGATAAGATTTTCATCAGCGTCGATTTTCCCGCACCATTCTCACCTAATAGCGCATGAACTTCGCCTCTGCGTAAACTAAAATCCACATTACTCAACGCCAATACGCCGGGAAATCGTTTAGTAATATGACTCATTTGTAAAAATGTTTCGGACATTGCTGCTTTCCTCAATCATCAGAAATGGCAGTCAGTGAATCAGGCGAAGAACATGCCAGAGAACCCTCGTCACCGTTAATGCGAATACGTCCAGTCAACACACCTTATTTTGCTAACTCGAGTTAGCGATTGCCTTTTAAAGCTATTTTAGCCGCCCAAAATAGCCAAATCATTTGATTTGAAATTGTGACGCCGCACAAGCAATTTATCATAACAGAATGATTTTCAAGATTTTAAAAACATAATACCACTATTGTTTATTTGACGGAGATCGAATTTTAACCACTTCTCGTGAAGCCACTCACATATCCACGATAAAGAAGTTGTGTAAAAAACGCTGCAATACCTAAGCTAACTCGAGTTAGCAAAATCAGTAATTCAGCCGACTGCTGAGGTGGGGTCCACACGTCACCGGAGCAGAGCGCCATAAAGTGAGATGAGGAACCACGAATGAAGAAAATCAGCCTACCGAAAATTGGTATTCGCCCGGTCATTGATGGACGCCGCATGGGCGTTCGTGAATCGCTGGAAACGCAGACCATGAATATGGCGAAGGCCACCGCGGTCCTTCTTACCGAGAAGCTCCGCCACGCCTGCGGCACCCCCGTTGAGTGTGTCATTTCGGATACCTGCATTGCAGGTATGGCAGAATCTGCAGCCTGTGAAGAGAAATTCAGCAGTCAAAATGTTGGCTTAACCATTACCGTCACGCCGTGCTGGTGCTACGGCAGTGAAACGATAGACATGGATCCCACACGACCAAAAGCCATTTGGGGATTCAATGGTACAGAACGCCCGGGAGCGGTGTATCTGGCCGCTGCGCTGGCCGCCCACAGTCAAAAGGGACTCCCCGCGTTTTCCATTTACGGTCAGGACGTACAGGATGCCAATGACACCTCGATTCCGGCCGACGTTGAAGAAAAACTGCTGCGCTTCACCAGAGCGGGTTTAGCGGTTGCCACGATGAAAGGCAAAAGCTATCTCTCGCTGGGCGGGGTTTCGATGGGCATTGCGGGTTCCATCGTCGATCACAATTTCTTCGAATCCTGGCTGGGTATGAAAGTACAGGCCGTCGACATGACTGAACTGCGCCGCCGCATCGATCATAAAATTTATGACGAAACCGAGCTGGAAATGGCGCTGGCCTGGGCCGATCAGCACTTCCGCTACGGCGAAGATAAAAACGCCCAGCAGTATCAGCGCAACGCCGAACAAAACCGGGAGATCCTGCGCGAAAGCCTGCTGATGGCGATGTGTATTCGCGACATGATGCAGGGTAACAGTAAACTGGCGGAAATCGGTCGCGTAGAAGAATCATTGGGCTACAACGCCATTGCTGCAGGCTTCCAGGGACAGCGTCACTGGACCGATCAATACCCCAATGGCGATACGGCCGAAGCGCTGCTGAACAGCTCCTTTGACTGGAACGGCATACGCGAACCGTTTGTCGTGGCGACCGAAAACGACAGTCTGAATGGTGTGGCGATGCTGTTTGGGCATCAGCTCACCGGCACGGCACAAGTGTTCGCCGATGTGCGCACCTACTGGTCGCCGGAAGCCGTAGAGCGCGTGACGGGACAACCGCTGACCGGGTTGGCGGAACACGGCATCATCCACCTGATCAACTCGGGTTCTGCCGCCCTCGACGGCACGTGCAAACAGCGCGATAACGAAGGCAGACCGACCATGAAACCTCACTGGGAGATCAGCCCCAAAGAGGCAGATGATTGCCTGGCTGCAACCGAATGGTGCCCGGCGATCCACGAATATTTCCGTGGCGGCGGCTACTCTTCGCGCTTCCTGACTGAAGGCGGCGTGCCGTTCACCATGACGCGCGTAAACATCATCAAAGGTCTCGGCCCGGTACTGCAAATTGCCGAAGGCTGGAGTGTAGAGCTGCCAAAAGAGGTTCATGACACCCTCGACAAACGTACCGACTCCAGTTGGCCAACGACCTGGTTCGCCCCACGTCTGACGGGACAAGGCCCCTTCACCGACGTCTATTCTGTGATGGCAAACTGGGGAGCAAACCACGGCGTGCTGACCATTGGACACGTCGGGGCTGATTTCATTACCCTCGCCGCGATGCTGCGCATTCCGGTCTGCATGCACAACGTGGACGCGGCGAAGATCTATCGTCCCTCTTCCTGGTCAGCGCACGGTATGGACATCGAAGGCCAGGATTACCGCGCCTGCGAGAACTACGGTCCGCTGTACAAACGTTGATGCGTCCCGCTCTCTAATTTCTTTGCCCGGTGGCGAAAGCTTGCCGGGCCTACAACAACGCCTTTTTTAGTGATTTTGTAGGCCGGAGAAGCGCAATGCCATCCGGCAAAGTTCCAGGAGTTTTTATGAAGCAAGAGGTTATTCTGGTTCTCGACTGCGGCGCAACCAACGTAAGGGCCATCGCCGTCGACCGCCAGGGAAACATTGTCGCCCGGGCCGCAACCCCTAATGCCAGCGAACTCGCCACGGAAAACACCGCCTGGCATCAGTGGTCGCTGGAGGCCATTTTGCAACGCTTTGCCAATTGCTGCCAAACGCTCTCCGCGCAACTCTCGACATGCCAGATACGCGGCATTACGGTCACCACGTTTGGTGTCGATGGCGCGCTGGTCGATGAACTCGGCAGGTTGCTTTATCCGATCATCAGTTGGAAATGCCCGCGCACTGCCACAGTGATGAACAACATCGGCCACATGATGACGCCACAGCGGTTGCAGGAAATTTCCGGGGTCGGCGCATTCAGCTTCAACACATTGTATAAACTACTGTGGCTCAAAGAGAATCATCCTCACCTGCCTGAACAGGCTCATGCCTGGCTGTTTATTTCATCCTTAATCAACCATCGTTTGACCGGTGAGTTCACCACCGACATCACCATGGCAGGAACCAGCCAGTTACTGGATATCCACCAGCGCGATTTCAGTCCGGAGATCCTGCAGGCCGCCGGTTTGCCCCGCCGTCTGTTTCCACGGTTAGTCGAAGCGGGAGAGAAAATCGGCACGCTGCAGCCCGACATCGCTCGTCGGCTGGGGTTACCAGCGGGTATTCCGGTTACCTCCGCCGGGCACGACACGCAATTTGCTTTGTTTGGCGCGGGTGCCCAGCAGGATGAGCCCGTGCTGTCCTCCGGAACATGGGAAATTCTGATGGTACGCAGTTCCCGGGTAGATACCCCGTTGTTAAGTCAGTATCCCGGTTCAACCGCTGAACTGGACAGCCAGCGAGGCCTCACCAATCCGGGAATGCAGTGGCTGGCGTCCGGGGTGCTGGAGTGGGTACGCACACTGCTGTGGAGCCCAGAGACGCCCTGGCAAACGCTGATTGATGAGGCGCGCGCTATCCCCGCAGGCGCCGACGGCGTGAAAATGCACAGCGATCTGCTGACCAACGCGCAGGCCGGATGGCAGGGCGTCTCGCTCACCAGTACCCGGGGCCACTTGTACCGTGCCGCGCTCGAGTCATTAACGGCTCAACTCAGGCAAAACCTGCAGACGCTGGAAAAGATCGGCCAGTTCAGGGCGACAGAGCTGCTGCTGGTAGGCGGTGGCAGCCGTAACGCGCTGTGGAATCAAATTAAAGCCGACACGCTTGGCATTCCGATCAAAGTGCTGGATGACGCAGAAACCACCGTTGCCGGCGCGGCGATGTTCGCCTGGTTCGGCGTGGGTGAATTTGCCAGCCCGGAACAGGCCAGAGCGCAGGTGCGTTATCAGTATCGTTATTTTTATCCGCAAACCGAATCCGAACGCATTGAGGAAGTGTGAAATGCTGAAAACAATTTCGCCGTTAATTTCCCCTGAACTCCTGAAAGTCATGGCGCAAATGGGCCATGGCGATGAAATTATCTTTTCTGACGCCCATTTCCCGGCTCACAGCCTGGGGCCGCAGGTTATCCGCGCCGACGGTCTGATGGTCAGCGACCTGCTCAGGGCAATCATTCCACTGTTTGAACTGGACAGCTACGCTCCACCGTTGGTGATGATGGCCGCCGTTGAGGGGGATTCGCTCGACCCGGAGGTAGAGTCCCGCTATCGTGATGCGCTCTCCTTGCAAGGCGTATGCCCTGACATTACGCGTATCGACCGCTTTGCATTCTACGAACGGGCGCAAAAAGCCTTTGCGATCGTGATAACCGGTGAACGGGCAAAATACGGCAATATTCTTTTAAAGAAAGGCGTTACGCCGTAATCTCATCCCAGGCAGGTGTACACGAATGATGGAGTGAGAAAAATGAAGACGGCACGCCAGCACGCGATTGTAGACCTGCTCATTCATCACCAGAGTCTGACCACTGAGACGCTGGCTGCACGGCTTAACGTCAGCCAGGAGACTATTCGACGCGATCTGAACGCGCTGCAAGCGCAGGGAAAAGTACGACGTCATCACGGGCGCGCCACCGTGATTCATCGGGAAAACCCGGACGGCGGCGCCCCCTTTCATCTTCGACGAAAAAGTCATTATGCGCACAAAGCGGACATTGCCCGCGAAGCGTTGGCCTGGATAGAAGAAGGGATGGTGATCGCCCTGGACGCCAGCTCGACGTGCTGGCATCTCGCCCGCCAGCTACCGGACATTAACCTGCAGGTGTTCACCAACAGCCACCCGATTTGCCTTGAACTGGGAAAGCGCGAGCAGATCCAGCTCATCAGTTCTGGCGGCACGCTACAACGCAAACACGGCTGCTATGTCAATCCGTCGTTGCTCTCGCAGCTAAAACCGCTCGACATTGACCTGTTTATTTTCTCCTGCGAAGGGATCGATAACCGTGGTGTGTTGTGGGATTCCAGCACGTTCAATGCGGATTTCAAATCAACGTTGCTAAAACGTGCATCGCAATCGTTATTGCTGATCGATAAGAGTAAATTCAATCGTTCGGGAGAGGCGCAGATTGGGCATCTGGATGATGTGACGCATATTGTGTCAGATACACGTCAGGTTGAGACCGGATAACGCACCCGGCCTCCGGATGTTATCGCTCGTCGCGACGACCGCCGACGGCAGCCCACAAACGACGCACGTGCACCGTCACTTCTTCACGGTCATGATAAAGCTGACGCGCCTGAATCTGCGCATTAATGTTGTGTTCGTCAAGCTGGGCCTGAATATACGCCAGGTTCTGCGACACTTCTTCGTAGCGCTTTTTCATCGGCAGCTTGAGGTTGAAGATCGTCTCGCGACACCAGCCGTTCACCAGCCACTGCGCCATCAGCGCGGCCACTTTTGCAGGCTTCTCCACCATATCGCAGACCATCCACGAGATGTTGTTGCGATTCGGGCGGTACTTAAATCCGTCTTCACGCAGCCAGGTCACCTGCCCGGTATCCATTAGGCTTTGCGCCATCGGACCATTATCAACGGAGTAAACCCACATGTTCCGTTTCACCAACTGATAAGTCCAACCGCCAGGACAGGCACCTAAATCCACCGCATACATCCCGTTTGCCAGACGCTCATCCCACTCATCTGCCGGAATAAAGACATGCAGCGCTTCTTCCAGCTTCAGCGTTGAACGACTCGGCGCATCAGCCGGGAACTTCAGACGCGGGATGCCCATGTAAAACGGTGAGTTATTATCAGGCCAGGAATAGCCTGTGTAACAACAGCCCGGTGCGATAAAGAAAACATGGACGACCGGACGTTTTGGCGTTTCATATTTTGCCAGTACGCCGGCTTCGCGCAGCGCCGCGCGCAGCGGCACGGTAAATTTACGGCAAAACTTGACCAGCTCTTTGCTTTCGTTGGTGTCAGCCACTTCGACACGCAGGTCGCCGCCTTTCTCCACGACGCCCTGCAACATACCGACAATCGGTGTAATGCGGTCTTCCGGCGGCAAATATTGCAGCAATTCGCCGACGACAAACATTTGGCGGGCAAAAATCAGCGAACTGAACGGTAGCTCTTTCACTAACTTTTCAGCATCACCCTGCTGGTAGCACTCAAATATGACGTAACCCGCATTGTCTTTTACGCGAGCGAAACCAAACACTTCCCGACGCGTTGCTTTATCCGTGATCTCTGCAGCACACTCTTTTTCAAACCCCGGGCGACACAACAATACAACCTTATTCATGACTAACGCTCTTACGTTTCAAACGGATGGCGCCAATTAACATCAGCACCCAACCTGCCAGAAAACTCACACCGCCGACAGGAGTAACAAACGCCCACAGGCGTAAATGGGACAGCGCCAGGCAATAGAGGCTGCCGCTAAACAGCACCGTGCCTAATGCCAGAAAAACACTGCTCCAGTAAAACCAGATACTGATGCGTCGCTGCATAGCAACGGCAAGACCAAAAATCGCCAGCGTGTGAAATGCCTGATATTCAAGGCCGGTCTGGATCCAACCCATTTCAACCACGCCAAGGGTCTTGCTCAGGACATGCGCCCCAAAGGCGCCCAGAGCAACAAAAATGAAGCCGCTAATGGCGGCGAAAATCAGCATAAAACGGCTGGTCATGGCAGTACCTACATAAATTATTGGTCGTAACGAAAGCGGAATTTTTCTTGTTCAGTGGCCGCTTTTGCCAGTATCCACTGACGAAAAGCAGCTATTTTACCCAGTTCTGCCTGACTGTCATGACAAACCAGATAAAAAGCATTTTTGCTGACCAGAACATCATTAAACGGACAAACAAGACGTCCGGCCTCAATTTCGGACTGCGCCATCACGTTGTTGGCCAACGCGACCCCTTGTCCATGGATGGCAGCCTGTAGCACCATGGCACTATGGCTGAAGATAGGTCCCTGCTGCACATTAATATGATTCAACCCTAACTGGCGCGTATAGGTTTGCCAGTCACGCCGCGAAGCATCATGCAGTAACGTATGCTGTGCCAGATTCTCCGGCGTCTTCAGCGGTTTGTCGCCGGTGAGTAGCAGGGGAGAACAGACAGGCAGCAAATATTCTGCGTACAATTTTTCGACACGCAAACCCGGCCAGTTTCCACGTCCATAAAAAATCGCGACGTCCACATCGTCCGCCAGTTTATCTTCCTGACGATCCACGGCCTGGATTCTGACATCGATTCCCGGATAAGCTGAATTAAAGCTTGTGAGTCTGGGCACCAGCCATTGAATGGCAAAACTGGGCAATAAACTGACGGTTAAGGCCCCTTTTGCACTACGAGCCTGAAGTTTACGCGTCGCTTCAGTTAATTGCGAAAAAATCTCTTTGATGTCGAGGAAATAGCTTTGCCCTTCCTCCGTCAGCAAAAGCGATCGGTTGCGACGGCGAAACAGCTTAAGCCCCAAAAAATCCTCAAGAGACTTGATTTGGTGGCTTACTGCGGCCTGTGTCACAAAAAGCTCTTCTGCCGCGCGCGTGAAGCTCAAATGCCTTGCGGCGGCATCAAAAACACGTAATGCATTCAGGGGTGGTAATCGTTTTGACATGGCTTTTAAACTTTGATGTTAAAAGAATTTAACAATTAGGTAACGTTATGTAACCTATTAGTTTTTTTAATCTGAGCCATTATAAATTGTCCGTTGAGGTTCTACCAGCAAATACCTATAGTGGCGTCACTTCCTGAGCCGGAACGAAAAGTTTTATCGGAATGCGTGTTCTGGTGAACTTTTGGCTTACGGTTGTGATGTTGTGTTGTTGTGTTTGCAATTGGTCTGCGATTCAGACCACGGTAGCAAGGCTACCCTTTTTCACTTCCTGTACATTTACCCTGTCTGTCCATAGTGATTAATGTAGCACCGCCAACTTGCGGTGCTTTTTTTTGCCCACGACTGACCGGTTACTGATCCAGTTCGACCATCTCTTTCACGTCAGTACGATTAATCTGCTGTTTGTTGCCGTTTGCATCCTGGTACGAAATCATCCCTGTTTCATCATCAGTCCTCGGTTTCCCCTCGGAGACAATGGTTCGCCCATCATTGGTGTGCATCACATAATTGGACCCGGAACAGGCGCTGAGGGTAAAAGTCAGCATACAGGCAGAGATAATGGCGGCTGTCTTATTCATCTTCTTCTCCTTACAGCGATTTGTGCTATCTAAATAAATGTTCATAACAGGCAAAAGCGTTTGCCCAACACTATTCAGCATAAGCCACTGGTCGGATTTCACATGGATAAGCAGACGATTCCGAGGGTCAGGACAAACCTTGTATCAGGGCTCTTTTTGCGCCACGATCTGTTGACTGAACAGAGGAATTCCATGAACGCTTTTAATCCCGCGCAGTTTCGTGCGCAGTTTCCCGCACTCATTGATGCCGGTGTCTATCTCGACAGCGCCGCCACCGCCCTCAAACCGCAGGCGGTTATCGACGCCACACATCAGTTTTACAGTCTGAGCGCCGGAAACGTCCATCGCAGCCAGTTTGCCGAAGCCCAGCGCCTGACCGCACGTTACGAGGCGGCCAGAGAAAAAGTCGCGCACCTGTTGAATGCCCCCGACGACAAAGCGATCGTCTGGACCCGTGGCACCACCGAAGCGATCAACATGGTGGCGCAAAGCTACGCCCGCCCTCGCCTGCAACCGGGCGATGAAATTATTGTGAGCGCGGCCGAGCACCACGCCAATCTCGTGCCCTGGCTGATGGTGGCAGAGCAGACGGGCGCAAAGGTCGTCAAACTGCCGCTCAATGCGCATTTTGTTCCCGATGTTGAGCGTCTGTCCGATCTGATTACCCCACGCAGCCGCATTCTGGCGCTGGGACAAATGTCCAACGTGACGGGCGGATGCCCGGATTTGGCCCGCGCAATCGCACTGGCGCATGCTGCCGGGATGATCGTAATGGTCGACGGCGCGCAAGGAGCAGTGCATTTCCCCGCCGACGTCCAGTTGCTCGACATCGATTTCTACGCATTCTCGGGCCACAAACTGTATGGCCCGACCGGAATTGGCGTGCTCTACGGTAAACCAGAACTGCTGGACGCGATGTCACCCTGGCTCGGCGGCGGCAAAATGATCAACGAAGTCAGCTTTGAGGGATTTACCACCCAATCCGCGCCGTGGAAGCTGGAAGCCGGTACGCCGAACGTCGCAGGGGTTATTGGCCTGAGCGCCGCGCTGGAATGGCTTTCTGAGATCGATATCGTGCAGGCCGAAAGCTGGAGTCGCGGGCTGGCCACTCTGGCAGAAGAAGCACTGGCTACCCGTCCGGGTTTTCGCTCGTTCCGCTGCCAGGATTCCAGCCTGCTGGCCTTCGACTTTGCCGGGGTACACCACAGCGATATGGTGACGCTACTGGCAGAATATGGCATCGCGCTGCGTGCCGGACAGCACTGCGCTCAACCGCTGTTGGCGGAAATGGGCGTCACCGGGACGTTGCGCGCCTCTTTTGCGCCGTATAATACAAAGAGCGATGTCGATGCGTTGGTCAATGCGATTGACCGCGCGCTGGAAATACTGGTGGATTAATGACAAACCCTCTGTTCGCTGGACACCCGTTTGGCACAACCGTAACCGAAGAGACGTTACGTAATACGTTCACCCCACTGACACAGTGGGAGGATAAATATCGCCAGCTTATCCTGCTGGGTAAGCAGCTTCCCGCGTTACCGGAAGCGTTAAAAGCGCAGGCAAAAGAGATTGCCGGATGTGAAAACCGCGTCTGGCTGGGGCATACCCTGTCGGCCAATGGCACAATGCACTTTTTTGGCGACAGTGAAGGTCGTATTGTGCGCGGCCTGTTGGCCGTATTACTGACCGCGGTGGAAGGCAAAACGGCGGCGGAGATTTTGACCCGCTCGCCGCTGGCGTTGTTTGATGAGTTAGGCCTGAAAGGGCAGCTCAGCGCTTCGCGTAGCCAGGGGCTGAATGCACTTAGCGCGGCGGTTGTGGAAGCGGCCCGCAACGTGTGAAGGTTGTTGTGCCGGATGTCTTATCCGGCCTGCAACGCCGCTTGAACCGTAGATCGGGTAAGCGTAGTGCCATCCAACGCCATCAAGCCTCGCGCGCCGCTTTCGCCATCATTTTCTTCAGCGCGTGGGAAACAGCGACAAAACCGAAAGTGGCGGTCACCATGGTCGCCGCACCGAATCCAGAGGCGCAGTCCATGCGTTTTGGCCCTTCCGCCGTCGCTTTCATTGCGCAGACAGACCCGTCCGACTGCGGATACACCAGCGCTTCGGTAGAGAACACGCAGTCAACGCCCAGCTTGCCTTTGCTGTTTTTCACCACGCCAAAATCACTTTTCAGGCGCTCACGCAGTTTTGCCGCCAGCGGATCCTGAATGGTTTTCGCTAAATCGACGACCTGAATCTGCGTCGGATCGATCTGCCCACCCGCACCGCCGGTGGTGACCAGCGGAATTTTATTGCGCCGACAATACGCAATCAGCGCCGCTTTCGGCCGTACGCTGTCGATCGCATCGATCACATATGAAAAACCTGCATTCATATACTCAGCAACGTTATCCGGAGTCACGAAATCATCGACAACGTTCACCCGGCATTCCGGGTTGATCAGACGGATACGATCCGCCATCACTTCCGCTTTCGCCAGCCCAACGTTATCGCGCAGGGCATGAATTTGACGATTCGTATTGGTGACGCAAACGTCATCCATATCAATCAGCGTGATCGCGCCAATTCCGGTTCGTGCCAGCGCTTCTGCCGCCCACGACCCCACTCCACCGATCCCGACCACACAGATATGCGCGTCGGCAAACAGCTGCAGCGCTTTTTCACCATACAGGCGTGCGGTGCCGCCAAAACGCTGACGCCAGGCATCACTTATCACAACAGACATACAACCTCAGAATTAAAAAGGGTGAGAATATCCTCACCCTGTCTTATCCGTAGAAATGGTGTTCAGAATACCATAATCAGCCGCTAAACACGTTACCTGCGCCCGGCGCGCTCTTCAGTACCCAGACACGACCATAGTGATTATACCAGCCTGCACGGTGCCCGGCGTCCGCGCCAATGCCCTGGTAAATGTCAAAGTGCTGACCTTTAATTGCGCCGCCGACGTCCAGCGCCACCATCAGGCGCAGTTCATACTGGCCGGTAAACTTACCGTCATTATCCAGCAGCGGCACTTCCGCCAGCAGCGTTGTGCCCGGTGGAATAATGCTACGGTCAGAGGCAACTGAGGCGCGACCAATCAACGGTACCGCGCTGGCCCCTTTCACCGGTGCATAAGATTGCGGTTTAAAGAAGACAAATGAAGGGTTCTGCTCCAGCAGCTCACGCACTTGTGCTTCACTGTGCGTTTCACCCCAATGGCGAATCGCCTGCATCGACATATCTTCTTTCTTTACTTCACCACGGTCGATCAGCACTTTCCCGATACTGCGGTAAGCATGGCCGTTTTTCCCGGAATAGCTGAAGAAGTTGAGCGGGCTGCCGTCACCAAAATCGATATAACCGCTGCCCTGTACATCCATGATGAAGTTATCCATCAACGAATTACTGTAAGCCAGAATGTAGCTGTCGCTCAGTGCGCCGGAGTAGATCTCCGCACGGGACGGCAGGCGTCCGCGTTTTGGCGGCATCCGGTAAATCGGGTACTGGAACTCTCCCTGACGCGTATGGCGCGCCTGGATGACAGGCGTGTAGTAGCCGGTAAACTGTACGTTGCCGTAGTTATCCGCGCCTTCCATCTGCCAGGCATCAATGCCGAACTGACGCATACTACGCGTATCGCCGCCAGCACGCAGCCAGTCCTGAACAGCGCTATAAACGTTGCTCTGATTACCATATAAACGCGGTGATGAACTGCGAATCTGATTCACCTGCTCGGCAAAATCGCCCGCGTTAATCGGCGCGCCTACCGCATCAGGTTGGTTCACCAGTGAGAAAGGCTGGGTAAACTTCCCGTCTTTATACTGCTGTCCGCGATCGGTGGGTTTAGAGGAACACGCAGCAAGCATCGCCACGACGGCTCCGGTGAGAAGATATTTTGCCCAACGTCCTTTCATTGTTCTCGTCTTTAAGTTGCCAATAATGCGAGATGAAGATAACAAACCCCCGGACCTAATGAAATGCGCATACAGCCCTTGCCGCAAATTTTGTGCAAAAAACGAGCCGTCAGGACTATTTTTAACCACTCCCGTACCAAATTTATGATCTGGTTAAAAAAAGGGTTGCATGAAAACGTTAGCAGAGTATAGTGCGCATCCACGGACGCGGGGTGGAGCAGCCTGGTAGCTCGTCGGGCTCATAACCCGAAGGTCGTCAGTTCAAATCTGGCCCCCGCAACCAATACAATGTGAAGAAAGAGAAGTTACTTGTTCGTAGAGTAACAGACGGACGCGGGGTGGAGCAGCCTGGTAGCTCGTCGGGCTCATAACCCGAAGGTCGTCGGTTCAAATCCGGCCCCC